>CANJKV010000105.1 GCA_947474855.1 Aurantimonadaceae bacterium
CCGTAGAAGATGACGAAGAGCTGGACGAGGAGCGGCGTGCCGCGGATGAACCAGACGTAGGTCGCCGCGATCCAGGCGAGCCATCTCGGCCCGAACAGCCGCACGGCCGCGACGACGAAGCCGATGCACAGGCCGAAGACGAAGGACAGGATCGCGAGGGGAACGGTGAAGGTGACGGCCGCCGTCAGCAGCGGGACGGCCGAGTCGAGCATGAGTTGCAGCCAGGGGGGCACGTCGGGTCCATCGTCTCCGGCGCGGCCACGCGCCGCGGCAGGGAGCTAAGGCGGTGCGATCACGTGAAAAGGGGCGGAACCGAAGCCCCGCCCCGGACCGTCACTGCGAGACGTCGGCGCCGAAGTACTTCTGCGAGATCGCCTGATAGGTGCCGTCGGCCTTCATGGCTTCCAGCGCCTTGTTGATCTCGGCGACGAGCTCGGGATTGTCCTTCTGGACGATGATGCCCGACGCCGAGGCCTCGTCCTGCGTCGCGACGACCTTCACCGGCGCGTTCGGCTGCTGCTTCTTGAAGTCGAGGAAGGACAGGTTGTCGTTCACCGTCGCGTCGGCGCGGCCGGTGAGGACGAGCTGGATCGACTGGTCGAAGCCGTCCGTGCCCACCAGCGAGGCGCCCGCACCTTCGGCGATCTTGCCGTAGTTGGACGTCAGCGACTGCGCCGCGCGCTTGCCGGAGAGGTCCTCGAAGGAGGCGATATCCGCGTTGTCGTCCTTCACGATGAGGACGGCCTTGGACACGATGTAGGGCTCGGAGAAGTCGAAGCGCTGCTGGCGCTCCTCCGTGATCCCGACCTGGTTGATCACGGCGTCGTAGCGGTCGGCGGCCAGGCCCGCGATCAGGCCGTCCCACTTGCCTTCGACGAATTGCGGCTCGACGCCCAGGCGCTTGGCGACCTCGCGGCCGATCTCGACGTCGAAGCCGACGAGAGCGCCGGACTGGTCGTGGAAGGTGAAGGGCGCGTAGGTCCCTTCCGTGCCGATGCGGAAGGTGCCGGCCGACTTGATGTCGGCAAGGCTGCCCGCCGCGGCCGTTCCGGCAAGAGCCAGGAGGGCGACGGCGGTCGTGACGAGACGTTTCATAGGCTCCACTCGGATGCTGGATGCCGCACTCTGCGGCAGGATGCCGCCAAGATCGGCACGCAGGCCCCGTCCCTCAAGGGATGGATTGGCGCGGGAGCATGCGAGGCGGAAACAATCTTCCGCCTCGACCGAGTGGTTCGCCCGACGCGTCTCAGTAGTTCTTGCGCTGCGAGAAGAGACCGCGCGCGATCTCGCGCTCGCGGGCCTCCAGATCGACCAGCGACGTGGCCTCGTTGAGATACCGCTCGGCGGGATCGACGCGCAACTGGCTGATGGCGCTGCGGATACGGTTACGGATGGTCATGATTGTCTCCTGTTCGCTTGCCCTCAAGATGGTCGCTCTTTCTTCATGCTGCAACGCAACAAATCGCATGGCTCGCATGCAGCGGGGGACGCTCGGGCTTCACCGATCCTTAGGTCTTCCGTCCCTCCAGCCGGCCCGATGAAGTGCCGAGCCGTCTACCGGAGCCCGCAACCGCGCCCGGCTCGGCGCCATTCCCATCCCATCCGAGACACGAGGAGCAGCATCATGAGCAAGCATCTTCGCGCCGGCAGCCCCGGCGCCGTGCGGCCGGCCGACGACCTCGAGCGAAACCCGGGCATCGGCCAGTCGAAGGGCGTGCGGATGGCCGGCGCCGAGCCGGAGGACATCGCCGGCGACAACACCTTCGAAGGCGACGTCGAGAACGACGTCGACGACACCGGCGCGGTGGACCCGGCCCGCATGGGCCGCACCAACCGCTGACCGCCGACAAACCAGGGAGAATCCCCATGCAGGCCAAGAAGACGCACGAGCAGCAGCTGCGCATCCTCCAGAACCGCGACGACGTGCCCAAGCCCGGCGAGATCGACGTGGCGGCCGATCCCGACGCCCCGGAACACGCCCCGCGCCACCCCGAAGCTCGCCAGAGCGAGATGCCGGTGAGCCGGGGCGGGATGAACCAGGAAAGCCGCCACAACAAGCACAACCATCCGGAAGCCGGCCCGCATCGCGGCTGACGTCCCGGTCCGTCCGGCGGGTGCGGATCCCCGCCGGACGGTTTTTCCGGAATAGTCTACAACTTTGGTATTGTTTCTCTCCCGGGCCAGCGCGTCGTCCTTATCCTGAGCGGTGCAATGGAGAAGAGGAGAGACCGGTCATGATCGAGACCTTGCTCGTTCCGGGCCTGAACGGCTCGGGCAC
Source organism: Aurantimonadaceae bacterium (assembly GCA_947474855.1). Lineage (GTDB taxonomy): Bacteria > Pseudomonadota > Alphaproteobacteria > Rhizobiales > Rhizobiaceae > Antarcticirhabdus. Next base: position 2,279 of record CANJKV010000105.1, read on the forward strand.
CGGCCACTGGCAGCGCGAATGGGTCGAGCGGGATCCGAGCGCGGAACTCCTGGAGCAGGAGGACTGGGCGCGACCGCGCCTTGCCGACTGGCTGCATGCCCTCGAAGCGCGGCTGGAGAGCCTCCCCGGCACCGTCCTCGTCGCCCACAGCCTCGGCTGCGCGCTCGTTGCGGCGCTGGCGCATCGTCCGGCAGCCGCCCACGTCGCCGGCGCGCTCCTCGTGGCGCCCGCCGAAGCAGGCCGGCTGTCGCAGACCGTTCCCGGCGCGGCCGAATTCGCGCAAGCCTCCGGCGCGCGCCTGCCCTTCCCTTCCATCCTCGTGGCGAGCCGCGACGACCCCTTCATGCGCTTCGACGAGGCGGAGGCTCATGCCGGCCGCTGGGGCTCCGGGCTCGTCGATCTCGGCCTCGCCGGCCACATCAACGTCGCGAGCGGCTTCGGCCATTGGCCCGAAGGCATGGTTCTCGCCGAGGGACTGAAAGGCCGCCCGTCGCCCGCACCGATCCCGCACCGTCGCGCCCCCGGCTCCTGGCGTCTGCGGACCGCCGGTCCGGCGTCCCACGACAGCGGCCTCGGCATCGCCGGCTTCTGACGTCGACGACGTCGCACCAGGCATGGCCGACGTCGGAATTTGCGGTGTCCAAGGCGGCCCGGACTTGATACGCACGCATCATCTGCAAACTGCCGGGTGATGTGATGAAGACCAGGGCCGCCGTCGCGTTCGAAGCCAAGAAGCCGCTCGAGATCGTGGAACTCGACCTCGAAGGGCCGAAGGCCGGCGAGGTCCTCGTCGAAATCATGGCGACGGGCATCTGCCACACCGACGCCTACACCCTCGACGGCCTCGATTCGGAAGGCCTCTTTCCGTCCGTCCTCGGCCACGAGGGCGCCGGCATCGTGCGCGAGGTGGGGCCAGGCGTCACCTACGTCCAGCCGGGCGACCACGTCATCCCGCTCTACACGCCGGAATGCCGCCAGTGTAAGTCGTGCCTGTCGGGCAAGACGAATCTCTGCACCGCCATCCGCGCGACGCAGGGCAAGGGCGTAATGCCCGACGGCACCTCGCGCTTCTCCTACAAGGGGCAGCCGATCTTCCACTACATGGGCTGCTCGACCTTCTCGAACTTCACGGTTCTCCCGGAGATCGCGGTCGCCAAGATCCGCAAGGACGCTCCCTTCCGCACCACCTGCTACTGCGGCTGCGGCGTGACCACCGGCGTCGGCGCCGTGATCAAGACGGCCAAGGTCGAGCCGGGCTCCAACGTCGTGGTCTTCGGCCTCGGGGGCATCGGGCTCAACGTCATCCAGGGGGCGCGGCTCGTCGGCGCGGACAAGATCGTCGGCGTCGACCTCAACAACGACAAGGCCGAGTGGGGCAAGCGCTTCGGCATGACCCACTTCGTCAACCCGAAGGAGATCGAGGGCGACATCGTTTCCCACCTCGTCGCGCTCACCGACGGTGGCGCCGACTACACCTTCGACTGCACCGGCAACACCACCGTCATGCGCCAGGCGCTGGAAGCCTGCCATCGCGGCTGGGGCGTCTCGGTCGTCATCGGCGTCGCGGAAGCGGGCAAGGAGATCTCGACCCGTCCGTTCCAGCTCGTCACCGGCCGCGTCTGGAAAGGCTCGGCCTTCGGCGGCGCCAAGGGTCGGACCGACGTTCCGAAGATCGTCGACTGGTACATGAACGGCAAGATCGAGATCGACCCGATGATCACGCACACCCTCAGCCTCGAGGAGATCAACAAGGGCTTCGACCTCATGCACGAGGGCAAGTCGATCCGATCCGTGGTGGTCTTCTGATGGCGATGGAGACGGTCTCGACGAACAAGGCGTTCGGCGGCACGCAAGGCGTCTACAAGCACCGTTCGTCGTCGACGGGGACGGAGATGACCTTCTCCGTCTTCGTGCCGAGCCACGCCGCCGGCGCCAGGCTCCCGGTCGTCTGGTACCTCTCCGGCCTCACCTGCACCCACGCCAACGTCACGGAAAAGGGCGAGTTTCGCAGGGCCTGCGCCGAGCTCGGCCTGATCTTCGTCGCGCCGGACACGAGCCCGCGCGGCGAGGGCGTTCCCGACGACCCGGCCGGCGCCTACGACTTCGGCCTCGGCGCCGGCTTCTACGTCGACGCGACCGAGGCCCCCTTCGCCAAGAACTACCGCATGTGGAGCTACGTCACCGAGGAGCTGCCGGCGCTCGTCGCGACCGAGTTTCCCGCCGACATGGATCGCCAGTCGATCACCGGCCATTCCATGGGCGGCCACGGCGCGCTGACGATCGGGCTGACCTATCCGGACCGCTTCAAGGCGGTCTCGGCCTTCGCGCCGATCGTGACACCGGGCCAAGTGCCGTGGGGCGAGAAGGCGCTGACGGGCTATCTCGGCGCGGAGCGGGCGGCATGGCGGCGACACGACGCCGTGGCGCTGATCGAGGACGGCGCGCGCCTGCCCGGCCTCCTCGTCGACCAGGGCACGGCCGACAATTTCCTCGACGGTCAGCTCAAGCCCGAACTCTTGGAAGCCGCCTGCGAGGCGGCCGGCATCCCTCTGACGCTGCGGCGTCAGGAGGGCTACGACCACTCCTACTACTTCATCTCGACCTTCCTGGCCGATCACCTGCGCTGGCACGCCGAGCGGCTGGGCTGACGGCCTCCGGCGGCGCTCAGTCCGCGAGCGCCGCCAGATCCTTGTAGAGGTCCAGGGCGTCCGGGTTGGCGAGCGCCTCCTTGTTCTTCACCGGCCTGCCGTGGACGACGTCGCGCACCGCCAGCTCGGTGATCTTGCCGGACTTGGTGCGCGGGATATCGGCGACGGCGACGATCTTCGCCGGCACATGGCGCGGGCTCGCGCCCTGGCGGATGCGGGTGCGGATGGTCTTCTCCAGCTCGGCGTCGAGAACGGTGCCGGCCGCCAGGCGCACGAAGAGGACGACGCGAACGTCGCCCTGCCAGTCCTGGCCGATGGCGAGGGCCTCCGCCACCTCCGGCACCTGCTCGACCTGCGCGTAGATCTCGGCCGTGCCGATGCGCACGCCCCCGGGGTTCAGCACCGCGTCCGAGCGGCCGTGGATGACGAGGCCGCCGTGTTCCGTCTCCTCGGCAAAGTCGCCGTGGCACCAGACATTGTCGAAACGCTCGAAATAGGCGGCGCGGTACTTGGCGCCGTCCGGATCGTTCCAGAAGCCGAGCGGCATCACCGGGAAGGGCTTGGCGCAGACCAGCTCGCCCTTCTTCCCGACGCCGGCGCGAGCGCCCTCCTCGCTCCAGACCTCGACCGCGAGGCCGAGGCCGGGACCCTGGATCTCGCCCTTGTGGACGGGCCGCGTCGGATCGCCGAGGACGAAGCAGGACACGATGTCCGTGCCGCCCGAGATCGAGGCGAGGTGGAGGTCCGACTTCACGCCTTCGTAGACATAGGCGAAGCTCTCCGGCGCGAGCGGCGAGCCGGTGGAGAGCATGGCGCGCAGCGAGGCGAGGTCGTGAGTCTCGGCGGGATGGAGCCCGGCTTTCTTCGCGGCGTCGATGTATTTTGCCGAGGTGCCGAAATGCGTCATGCGCTCGTCCCGCGCATAGTCGAAGAGCACCTCCGGCTTGGGGTGGAACGGCGAGCCGTCGAAGAGGAGAAGCGTCGCGCCGCGCCCGAGGCCGGAGGCGAGCCAGTTCCACATCATCCAGCCGAGGGTGGTGAAGTAGAAGAGCCTGTCTCCGGGACGTACGTCGGCATGGAGGCCGTGCTCCTTCAGGTGCTGGAGAAGGACGCCGCCGGCCCGGTGCACGATGCATTTGGGCGCGCCGGTCGTGCCCGACGAGAAGAGGATGAAGAGCGGCTGGTCGAAGGGCAGGCGCTCGAAGACGAGCGGCGCGGGCGGATGGGGCGCGAGGAAGGCGTCGAGGCTCGCGACCGTCTCGCCGAGCCGTCCGGCGGTCGCTTCCGCCTCGCCGAGCATGTCGACGAGAACGATGCGCTCGAGCGTCGGCAAAGCGGCCGTGACCTCGGCGAGCTTGTCGGCGATGGAGAGCGTTTTCCCGGCGTAGAAGTAGCCGTCGCAGGCGATGAGGAGCCTCGGCTCGATCTGGCCGAATCGGTCGAGGATGCCGCGCGGGCCGAAGTCGGGCGAGGCCGAGCACCACACCGCGCCGACGGAGGCGCAGGCGAGCATGGCGGCAATGGCTGCCGGGCCGTTAGGCAGGAGGGCGGCGACCCGGTCGCCGGGCCGGAGGCCCATCGCACGCATGGCCTGTTGCAGGCGCGAAACCTCGGCGCGCAGCGTCCCCCAGCTCCAGCGGGCCTCGCGCTTGTCCTCTGCGCGGAAGACGAGGGCGTCGGCGTCGTCCGGGATGCCCTCGATCGGGCGAAGCATGTTCTCGGCGTAGTTCAGCGACGCGTCGGGGAAGAAGCGGGCGCCCGGCATGCGGTCGCCGTCGAGGAGGCGGCGCTCGCCTTTCTCGCCGACGACGCCGAAGAAGTCCCACACCGCGTCCCAGAAGGCGGCGGGGTCGGCGAGCGTCCAGGCGTGCAGCGTCGGCGTGTCGGGGAAGCGGGAGCCGGTGCGTTCCTCGCAGAAGGTGCGGAACGCCGCCATTCCCGAGGACGCCGCCCGCTCCGGCGAGGGGGTCCAGAGCGGCGCGCCGCCGCCCGCCTCGTCCGTTCGAAGGGCCGCGCCAGACTGTCGGTTCATGCCGTTCCTCCCGGTCGCCGCGTGGCGCTCCCGGCGCATGCGGCTCCTTCATTTCATCCCAAGCGTCAGACCTTGCCAAGCGCCCGCAGCACCCGCTCCGGGCTCAAGGGCGTTTCCGCGAGCACCGCACCGAACGGCGACAGAGCGTCGTTAACGGCGTTCAGCAGCGCCGCGCCGCTCGCCGCCGTGCCCGCCTCGCCGACGCCCTTGGCGCCAAGCGGCGAGGTTTTGGTCGGCGTCGCGACGTGGGCGATACGGATGTCCGGCATCTCGGAGGCCAGCGGCACGAGGTAGTCGGCGAGCGTCGTGGACAGGAGCTGCCCCTCCGGCGAATAGTTGCATTCCTCGAACAGCGCGCCGCCGATCCCGTGGACCACGCCGCCGCGGATTTGCTCGTCGACGAGGAGCGGGTTGATGATCGTCCCGCAATCCTCGACCACCCAGTGGCCGAGGAGCTTGACGAGACCGGTGTCGGGATCGACCTCGACGTGGCTCGCCTGGATGCCGTTGGTGAAGGCGAAGGGATAGCCCTGCGGCACGTGGTGGCCGGAAACAGTCAGCAGCGGGTGCGTGCCGGGCGGCAGCGTGTCGGGGCGGAAGTACAGGATGCGGCCGAGTTCGGCGAGACTCATGCGCTCCGTGCCGGTCTCGGCATCGACGATCACGCCCTCGCGGATGTCGAGCGCTTCGGGGCTCGCCTGGAGGATGGTGCCGGCAAGATCGAGGAGGTTCGCGCGCATGGCTTCGGCGGCCTTCATGACCGCCACGCCGCCGATGCCGGCGCCGCGCGAGGCCCAGGTGGCGCCGCCGTAGGGGGTGGTGCGCGTGTCCCCGGAAACGACCGAGATGCGCTCGGGCGAGACGCCGAGCCGGTCGGCGGCGATCTGCGCGGCGATGGCCTCGGTGCCCTGCCCCTGCTCGGTGATGCTGATCGCGATGGAGAAGGCGCCCGACGGCTCGAGCTTCACCGTGCAGCCGTCCTGCGCCGAGATGCGCGCCCCGCCGACGCCGTAGAAGGCCGGGCCGGGATTGGTGATCTCGACGAAGACCGCAAGGCCGATGCCGCGGTGGACGCCCCTCGCCCGCGCCTCGGCCTGGTCGCGGCGCAGGGCGTCGTAGTCCATGAGCGCGGCGAGCTTTTCCAGGCAGGCCTGATGCGACAGGCCCTCCAGCATGTAGCCGTTGGCGGTCCGGTAGGGATAGGCGTCGTCGGGCACGACGTTGCGGCGGCGGATGTCCAGCGGGTCGAGCCCGAGCGCGCCGGCCGCCGCGTCCACCAGCGCTTCCGTCGCCATGCAGGCGATGGGGTGGCCGACGGCGCGGTACTGGCAGGTCGGCGCCTTGTTCTGGAACAGGACGCTCAAGGTCCCCTTGTAGGACTGCATCCGGTAGGGCGCGCCCATCAGGCGGATCGCCTGGTTGCCCTCGACGGCGCTGGTGCGGGGATAGACAGAGAAGGGGCCGATGCCCGTTGCGTCGTCGACTTCCATGGCGAGGATCTCGCCGTCCGCCGCCACCGCCATACGGGCGCGGACGCGGTGGTCGCGGAGGTGAATGTCGGTGAGGAAGGACTCGTAACGGTCGGCGATGAACTTCACCGGACACCCGAGGCGGATCGAGGCGGCCACCGTCGCCATCTCCTCGCCGTAGACGTGGAGCTTCAGCCCGAAGGAGCCGCCGACGTCCGGCGCGACCACGCGCACCCGCTCCTCGGGAATGCCGAAGTGGCGGCTGTAGACGTCGTGCATCTGGTAGGGCGTCTGCGTCGAATGGTGGACGGTCAGCTCGCCCGTGCCGGGTTGGAAGTCGGCCAGGAGGCTGCGCGGCTCCAGCGTGACGCCGGTCTGGCGGTTGAAGCGGAAGGAGCGCTCGACGATCGCCGCGGCGCCCGCGAAGGCGGCGTCGGGCTCGCCGGCATTCAGATCGAGGCGGAAGGCGAGGTTGGAATCATAGTTCTCGTGGATGCGCACGCCTTCGGGGTCGAGCGCGGCTTCGATGTCGGTGACGGCGGGCAGCTCCTCGAACTCGGCCTCGATGAGGTCGAGCGCGTCCTCGGCGATCGCGCGGCTGGTCGCCACCACTGCGGCGACGGGCTCGCCGCTCCAGCGCGCCACCCCGACGGCCAGCGCGTGCTGCTCGGGCGAACGCAGGCCGGGGAAGTGGTCGAGCGTGCCGATCCAGGGCTTGCAGAGTTCCGCGCAGGCCGGCCCGTCGAAGGCATCGACGACACCGGGCAGGTCGAGCGCGGCGGTGAGGTCGATCGAGAGGATGCGTGCGTGGGCGTGTGGGCTGCGCAGGAAGGCGACGTGCAGGCAGCCGGCCGGCGCGATGTCGTCGACGAAGCGGCCGCGGCCGGCCGCATGGCGGCGGGCTGCGGCGCGCGGCATGGCGCGGCCGATGGGGCGGGTCATGTCGTTCACGGCGCCGTTCCCCCGTGCGAGGCCGCCTCGATCGCGTCGACGATCGCCTCGTAGCCGGTGCAGCGGCAGACATGGCCGGAGATCGCCTCGCGGATGGCGTGGCGGCTCGGGCGCGGTTCACGGGCGAGGAGGTCGCGCGCGGCGACGAGCATGCCGCCGGTGCAGAAGCCGCATTGCAGCGCGTTGCGCGTCGCGAAGCGCTCGCGCAGACGATCCATGGCGGGGTCGCCGGAAAATCCCTCGGGTGTCTCGACCACGCAGCCTTCGGCCTGGACCGCGAGGACGAGGCAGGCGCGCATCACCTCGCCATCGACCCGCACCGTGCAGGCGCCGCACGATCCCTGCTCGCAGCCGAGATGCACGGCGGTGAGGCCGAGCTCCTCGCGCAGATATCCCGCGAGCGTCTGGCGCACGGGCACGATGCCAGCGGTGCGGCGGCCGTTGACGGTGAGGCTCACCGGCATGTCGGTGCGAGCATCGAGCGTCATGCAGCTTCCTTCAGGGCGGACCGGGACAGGAGATCGCGGGCGAGGACGCCGGCGAGGTGGCGCTTGGTGGCGATGCCCGCGTGATTGTCGGGAAAGAACTCGACCTCAGTGTCGATACCCGCGAGCACCGCGTCGAGGTTCGGCGCGCCGGACACGAGGATGGGCCGGTCCGACACGGCGAAGAGCACGAAGCGGGCCTCGCCTGCTTCGTCCGAGACGAGCGCGGCGCCGGCCATGGCGTAGTCGCCGGAGCGGCGGGCGATCTCGCGGAAGCGCGTGCGGCGCGCAGTTTCGGGGAGCGGTACGCGGATGGCGGCGAGGATCTCGCCCGGCTCGATCGCGGTCGTATAGGTGCCGAGCGCGAACTCCTCCATCGGCACGGCGCGCTCTCCCTCGGCCGAGCGCAGCACGACTTGCGCGCCCAGCGCCAGCATACAGGCCGGCATCTCGGAGGCCGGGTCGGCATTTGCGAGGCTGCCGCCGAGCGTGCCGCGCGAGCGCACGGCCTCGTGGGCGATGTGGGGAATGGCGAGGGCGAGAAGCGGCGCGTGCTCCGCCACGAGCGGCGAGCGCAGCGCCTGCGAATAGGTCGTGCCGGCGCCGAAGACGAGGGCGTCCGCTTCCAGCGCGATGCCGCGCAGCTCGCCGAGGCGAGAGATGTCGACGAGGACGCCGGGCCGCGCCATGCGCAGCGCCATGGCCGGCATGAGGCTCTGGCCGCCCGCCAGCAGTTGCGCCTCGTCGCCGAACTGCGCGAGCGCCGCGAAGACTTCCTCCAGGCTATTCGGTCTCAGATAGGCGAAGGGCGCTGCCCGCATGGTTCCGGCCTCCTCCCGCCGTTGCCCGCATGTTGTGGCCTAGACTGTTTATCAAACGATAAATTAAGTCAACCAGCCGCCGCGTCCCGCAGGGTAGAGGAAAGCGGGACGGTTCGGCTGCGGCCGATTGACAAGCCGTCCGATCGGTGTTCGTTTATCACTCGATAAATCAAGCCGGCCTCAAGACCGGTAGGGAGGAAACGACCGTTCGGACCTGAGGGCCCGCCGTCACAGGCGCGCCGCCGGGCCTCCGCGCCCCGGGCGCCGGTCGACGGAGGAGCCACTTGCCCGAACAACCGCGCCTGCCAGAACTCGACGAAACCACGCTCGACCCGGAGCAGCGGCGTGTCCACGACGCGATCCTTTCGGGACCGCGCGGCATCGTCGAAGGCCCGCTCCGGGTCTGGCTGCTCAGCCCCGATCTCGCCGACAAGGCGCAGGCGCTCGGCGCCTTCTGCCGCTACGGCACGCGGCTCCCGCCGCGCCTGTCGGAGCTGGCGATCCTCGTCACCGGTGCGCACTGGCGGGCCGGCTTCGAATGGGCGGTCCACGCGCCGATCGCCCTCAAGGCCGGCGTCCCGCCGGAGGCGGCCGAGGCGATCCGCACCGGCGGGACGCCGAGCTTCGAAGAGCCGGCCGACGCCGCCGTCTACCGCTTCGCCCGCGAGCTGACGGAGAGCCGCCGCGTCTCCGACGCAACCTATGCCGAGGCCGTCGAGGCGCTCGGCACCGAGGGCGTCGTCGAGCTCGTCGGGATCCTCGGCTACTACACGCTGATCTCGATGACGATCAACGCCTTCAACGTGCCGCTGCCGCCGGGCGCGGCCGAGCCCTTCCCCCACGCCTGACCACCAATCCGGCCGGGCCAAGCGTCCGGCCGCCAACCTGCAATGCTTGAGACTGGGAGTATCGAGACCATGGACATCAACGTCGGCAAGGCCGCCATCGCCGAAGCCTCGGAGAAGCTGTCGAACTGGGGCCGCTGGGGCAAGGGCGACCACATCGGCACGCTGAACCACGTCGAGCCCCAGCACATCGCCCATGCCGCCTCGCTCATCAAGCGCGGCCAAGTCTTCGCGCTCGGCATCCCGCTCGACGCCAAGGGCCCGCAGAACGGCCTCTTCGGCGGGCGCTTCAACCCGATCCACCAGATGCTCGCCACCGGCACCGACGCCGTCGCCGGCCAGCAGGACTGGAACAAGATCCGCTACGCCGACGACACCTTGAACCTCTGCGTCCAGGGCGCGACCCACTGGGACGCGCTCGGCCACATCTTCTACGAGGACAAGGCCTATAACGGCCACGACGCCAAGCTCATCGATTCCCGCGGCCTCCACGTCCTCGGCATCGAGCATTCCCGAAACAAGATGGTCGGCCGCGGCGTTCTCCTCGACATCGCCCGCTTCCGCGGCGTGCCCTGGCTGAAGGACGGCGAGTCGATCGGAAACGACGAGCTGGACGCCTGCGCGGCGAAACAGGGCGTCACCATCGGCAAGGGCGACTTCGTCATCATCCGCACCGGCCAGATGGAGCGCTGCCTCTCCGAGGGCGAATGGGGCGGCTATGCCGGCGGCGACGCGCCGGGGGTGAAGTTCGAGAACTGCTACTGGTGCCAGGACAAGGAGATCGCCGCGATCTGCTCGGACACCTGGGGCGTCGAGGTGCGGCCGAACGAGACGGGCGAGGCCAACCAGCCCTGGCACTGGGTCGTCATCCCCGCCATGGGCCTGTGCATGGGTGAGATCTTCTACGTGAAGGAGCTCGCCGAGGACTGCGCCAAGGACGGCGTCTACGAGTTCTTCTTCTGCGGGCCGCCGCTGGTCATCACCGGCGGCACAGGCTCGCCGATCAACCCTCAGGTCATCAAGTAAGGCGGCCGGGATGAGCGCTCCCCTCGCCTCGCCCGGCACGCTCGTCGTCACCGGCGCCTCGCGCGGCATCGGCGCGGCGGTGGCGATCCTCGCCGCCGCCCGCGGCTGGGCGGTGGCGGTGAACTACGCCGCCGACGAGGCGGGGGCGGCCTCAGTCTGCGAGGCCATCCGCCGGACCGGCGGGCGCGCCGAGCCGATCCGCGCGGACATGCGCAGCGAGGCCGAGATCGTCGCGCTGTTCGACCGGGCGACGGAGCAGCTCGGGCCCGTCGCCGGCCTCGTCAACAACGCCGGCGGCACAGGTCCCCTCTGCCGCCTCGCCGACCTCGAGGCGCAGGCGCTCGCCGACGTCCTTGCCGTCAACGTCGCCGGGCTGATGCTCTGCTGCCGCGAGGCGGTGCGGCGCATGGCGACGAGCCGCGGCGGCGCGGGGGGAGCGATCGTCAACGTGTCGTCCCGCGCGGCCGAGCTCGGCGGCGCGGGCGAATGGGTCCACTACGCCGCGACGAAGGGCGCGGTGGACACCGCGACGGTGGGCCTCGCCCGCGAGCTGGCGAGCGACGGCATCCGCGTCAACGCCGTCTCGCCCGGCCTCATCGCCACCGGCCTCCACGCCGCGGCCGGCGCCCCGGGGCGCCTCGACAAGGCCTCCACCGTCGTGCCGGCGGGCCGCGCCGGCGAGCCGGAGGAGGTGGCGGAAGCCGTCCTCTGGCTGCTCTCGCCGGCCGCCTCCTACGTCACCGGCGCCAACATCGACGTTTCCGGCGGGCGCTGACGCGCCGCCTCACCAGACAAGGACGACAGCCATGGCCGCGACCCGGAAGGTCATCATCACCTGCGCCGTCACCGGCGCGATCCACACGCCCTCGATGTCGCCGCACCTGCCGATCACGCCGGACGAGATCATCGCCGACGCGCTGGGCGCTGCGGAAGCGGGCGCGGCGATCCTGCACCTCCACGCGCGCAACCCCGAGACCGGCCGCCCCGACCAGACGCCGGAGGCCTTCGGCCGCTTCCTGTCGCGCATCAAGCAGCAGACGGGCGCGGCCATCAACATCACAACCGGCGGCAGCCCCTACATGAAGGTCGAGGAGCGCGTGCTGCCGGCCGCGACCTACAAGCCCGAAGTCGCCTCGCTCAACATGGGCTCGATCAACTTCGGCCTCTTCCACCTCCTCGACCGCTACAAGGAGTTCAAGTTCGAGTGGGAGCGCGAGTTCCTGGAGGCGACGCGCGACCTCGTCTTCCGCAACTCCTTCAAGGACATCGAGTACATCCTCCAGACCTGCTACGGCAACGGCACGCGCTTCGAGTTCGAGTGCTACGACATCGCGCACCTCTACAACCTCGCGCACTTCCTCGACCGCGGCCTCGTCAAGCCGCCGCTCTTCGTCCAGTCGGTCTTCGGCATTCTCGGCGGCATCGGCACGCACCCCGAGGACGTCATCCACATGAAGCGCACGGCCGACCGCCTCTTCGGCGACCAGTACCGCTGGTCGGTGCTGGGCGCGGGCTCCTCGCAGATGCGCATCGCGGCCCAGGCCGCCGCCATGGGCGGCAACGTGCGCGTCGGGCTGGAGGACTCGCTCTGGCTCGGCCCGGGCAAGCTCGCGACCTCCAACGCCGAGCAGGTGCGCCAAGTGCGCACGATCCTGGAAAGCCTCGGCTTCGGCATCGCGACCCCCGACGAGGCGCGCGAGATCCTGGCGCTGAAGGGCGCGGGACAGGTCGACTTCTGAGACAGGCATAAGGCCCGCCTCCCCGCGCCAAGGTCAAGGGTCCGGCGCGGAGGACGGGCGATCACGAAACGGGAGGAGAACCGGGATGATTTCGAGACGCAGGCTGCTCGCAACCACCGCCGCCGCGACGACGCTCGCCGCGGTCGGCGGCAAGGTCGCCATCGCCCAGGAGGGCCCGATCCGGATCGGCATGGGCATGGCCATGTCCGGGGGTCTCGCCGCCGGCGGCAAGGCGGCGCTCCTCGCCTACCAGATCTGGGCGGAGGAGGTGAACGCGCGCGGCGGGCTCCTCGGGCGGCAGGTGGAGCTGGTCACCTACGACGACCAGAGCAATCCCTCGACCGTTCCCGGCATCTATTCCAAGCTGATCGACGTCGACGGCGTCGACATCGTCATCTCCGGCTACGCCACCGTGCCGACGGCCGCGGCGATGCCGGTCATCATGCAGAAGCGCAAGCTGTTCCTGTCGCTCTTCGCCCTCGCCGCCAACGACCAGTTCAACTACGACCGCTACTTCCAGCTCCAGCCGAACGGGCCGAACGCCAAGGTCGAGTTCTCCAAGGGCTATTTCGAGCTGGCCATGGCGCTGCCGGAGAAGCCGAAGACCGTCGCGCTCGTCGGCGCCGACGCCGAGTTCTCGATCCTCGCGCTGGAGGGCGCGCGCGAGAACGCCGAAAGCCACGGCCTCGAGATCGTCTACGACCAGACCTATCCGCCCAACACCATCGACTTCGCCTCGATCGTGCGCACCATCAAGGCGGCGGCGCCCGACCTCCTCTACATCGGCTCCTACCCGCCGGATTCGGCCGGCATGATCCGCGCCGTCCACGAGGCGGGCTTCAAGGCGCAGATGGTCGGCGGGGGCATGATCGGCCTCCAGTTCGCGGGGCTGAAGACGCAGCTCGGCGAGATGCTGAACAACGTCACCTATTACGACCTCTACGTCCCCGAACCGACGATGCAGTTCCCCGGCATCGACGCCTTCCTCGTGCGCTACCGCGAGCGGGCGCAGGCCGCGGGCGTCGACCCGCTCGGCATCTACATCCCGCCCTTCGCCTATGCCGAGATGCAGATCCTGGAGCGCGCGGTGACCGAGGTCGGCTCGCTCGACGACGGCGCGCTCGCCGACTTCATCCGCAAGACGACCTTCGACACGGTGGTCGGCCAGATC
>CANJKV010000106.1 GCA_947474855.1 Aurantimonadaceae bacterium
CATTCGGCCGTGTTCGAGATCGAGTAGTTCATGTTGGCGATGCCGCCCTCGTAGATGAGGTCGACGATCAGCTTCACCTCGTGGAGGCATTCGAAATAGGCCATCTCGGGCGCATAGCCGGCCTCGACCAGCGTCTCGAAGCCGGCGCGGATCAGCTCGACCAGACCGCCGCAGAGCACGACCTGCTCGCCGAAAAGGTCGGTCTCGCATTCTTCCTTGAAATTGGTCTCGATGATGCCCGAGCGCCCGCCGCCGACGCCGCAGGCGTAGGAGAGCGCCAGTTCCAGCGCGTTGCCGGACGCGTCGCGATGGACGGCCACGAGGCAGGGCACGCCGCCGCCCTTCTGGTACTCGCCGCGCACCGTGTGGCCCGGCCCCTTCGGCGCGATCATGACGACGTCCACCGTGTCCTTCGGCTCGATCAGGCCGAAATGGACGTTGAGGCCGTGGGCGAAGGCGATGGCCGCGCCGTCGCGGATGTTGGGCGCGATCTCATGCTTGTAGATGTCGGCCTGGAGCTCGTCCGGCGTCGCCATCATCAGGAGGTCGGATTCCTTCGCCGCGTCGGCGACGGAGAGCACCTTGAAGCCGTCGGCCTCGGCCTTCTTGATCGTCGGCGAGCCCGCGCGCAGGGCGATCACGACGTTGGTGGCGCCGGAGTCCTTGAGGTTCAGCGCGTGGGCGCGGCCCTGGCTGCCGTAGCCGACGATGGCGACCTTCTTGGACTTGATGAGGTTCAGATCGGCGTCGCGATCGTAGTAGACACGCATGGATTTCCTCCGTTGGGTTAGCTGTCGCCGCCGGTCGAGCGGTGCTGCCCGCCGGCGAAGAGGGTGAAGAACTGTCGGGTCGCGCGGCCCGCGTCCCGCTCGATCTCGGCGGGGCTCAGCGAGAGCGGATCACCGAGCAGGAGGCGGATCTGCACGTCGCGCACCACGAGCCCGAAGAACGAGCGCGCCGCCGTCTCCGCATCCCCGGCATCGAAGTCGAGGATGCCCGCCAAGCGGCCCGCTTCCAGCATCGGCACGAGCCGCGCTTCCATGGCGAGCGGACCGTTGTTGAGAACGATCGCACCGAGGTCGGCCGCGCGGTCCGTGCCGGCATGGGCGACGGCCAGGCGGTTCAAGGCGACGGAGGTCTGGCCGCCGAGAACGGTCAGCCATTCCACGGCGAAGCGGTGAAGGCTCGCCTCGAGCGCGTCGCGGGTGGCGCGCCCCTCGGGAAGCGGCGTGCCACGCACGCGCGAGGCCTGGTGGCGCACCGTCGCGGTCAGCAGGCCGGCGCGGTCGCCGAACCACTTGTAGATCGTTTCCTTCGAGCAGCTCGCGGCGCTCGCGAGCGAGGTCATTGTCAGCGGGCGGCCTTCGACGATGAGACGCAGCGCGGCGTCGAGCACGTCGCGCTGACGCTCCGTCCACTCCCCTGCGCCGCTTTCCACCGCCGACATCCAGCCCCCCCGAAACAACCGTACCGTACGTTACGGTACGGCTCTCTAGCCGGCTTCGCCGTTGCTCGCAAGCCCCCTGTCGAAGCCGCCTATGCCGGTGCGTGGCCAAGCGCGCGCCGGAAGCGGCGCACCGTTTCCGCCATGCCGTATTCCAGCGCGTCGGCCGTCAGTCCGTGGCCGATCGAAACCTCTTCGAGGCTGGGAATGTGCCGAACGAGCAGCGGCAGGTTGGCGACCGTGAGATCGTGCCCCGCATTGACGCCGAGGCCGAGCGCGGCCGCGGCGGCGGCCGTCTCGCCGAGCCGCGCTGCCTCGCCCTCGGCTCCCGCCGGATCGTCGAAGAAGCCGGCATAGGGACCGGTGTAGAGCTCGATGCGGTCGGCCCCGGTCGCCGCGGCCGCGGGCATTGCCTCGGGAAGGGCGTCGGCGAAGAGGCTGACGCGCACGCCCGCTTCCTTCAGCCGCGCGACGACGGGCTTCAGGAGTTCCGCGTGCGCGGCGAAGTCCCACCCGTGATCGGAGGTCGCCTGCGTCGGATCGTCCGGCACCAGCGTGACCTGCTCGGGCCGCACCGACAGAGCCAGGTCGATGAAGTCGTCGCTCGGATAGCCTTCGATGTTGAATTCGGCCTGCGGGAACTCCGTGTCGATCAATGCGCGGAGCTCCGGCAGGTCGGAGAAGCGGATATGCCGCTGGTCGGGTCGCGGATGCACCGTCAGCCCGTGCGCGCCGGCCGCGAGCGCCCGTCGACCGAGGTCGGTGACGCTCGGCCAGGGAAGGTCACGGCGGTTGCGCAGCATGGCGATCGCGTTGAGATTGACGGACAGCTCGGCGGGCATGGTGGCTCGGCTCCTTTCCGCGTCGGGACCCGATTCGGGACCGCGGCGCCCTTTTAGGCCGATCCGGCCGCCCCGTCAGCGCCCAACACGCGCCCTTGGCCTTTGGGCGTGTTGACGGAGCCGGTTCCAAGTGTTCCCCTTCCTCCCGATTGGCGGGCACCGATCACGGATCTCGGGAGGATCTTCGTTAATGGGTGGTTCCAAGTTCATTCCGCTCGTCGTGGCGGGCTTCGTCGGCCTGCTGATCGGCTGGCTCATGGGGCCGGACATCGACGACGCGCAGGAGGAGCTGAGCCAGCGCATCGACGCGCTGCAGGGCCCGATCGGCGACGTGTCGACGCGCGTCCAGGCGGTCGAAGGCCAGGTGGCGCAGCTTGCCGCGACCCCGCCGGCCGATCCCGCGGCCGCCGTTCAGCCGATCGTCGCGCAGGTCGCCACCGATCTCGTCGCGCGCCTCGACGCCCTGAACGCCAAGGTCGATGCCCAGGCCGGCGCGATGGCGCAGGGGCTCGCCCCGCTCCAGCAGTCGGTGGCCGAGCTCGTCGCCCGTCCGGCCTCCGCCGGCGGCGCCTTCGAGAGCCTGGCCGGCGCCGTCGGGCCGGGCGGTGCCATTCTTCTCGCCGGTCAGGGAGCCGTGTTCGGCTCGGCTCGCGTCCAGCTCGACTCGGTCGAGGCGTCCGGCGCCACGGTGTCGGTCTCGGACGGACAGCCGACCCCGCTGGCCTCCGGCGCGTCCGTCGACGTCGGTCCGGGCTGCTCGGTGACCCTCGCCGGCGTCGCGGGCCCCGCGGCCTTCCTGAAGCCGGAGGGATGCGGTGCGTCCGACCCGGCTGCCGCACCGCCTCCCGCCGCCCCGGCCGCTCCGGCGCCTCAGCAACAGGCGGCGGCTTCGGCCGCTCCGGCCGCTGCCGCAGCCCCGACGGCGGGCGGCGCGACCGCCAGCCTCTCGACCGGCCAGAGCGCGACATTCGGTTCGACGAGCGTCTTCCTGTCGGGCGTGCGCGACGGCACCGCGACGCTGTTCACGCAGGACGGCGGCCGCAAGCCCGTCGCTGTCGGCCAGTCGCTGGACGTCGGCAACGGATGCACGGTGACCGTCCAGAGCATCGAGGGCGGCTCGGCGACGCTCGCCGCGTCCGGCTGCGACGGCGCCGCGCCCGCCGGCGGATCTGAACAGGCCGCGGTCGCTCCGGCTTCGGCTCCGGCTCCGGCTCCGGCTCCGGCTACAGAGCCAGCGGCCCCGGCCCCGGCCGCCCCGGCAACTCCCCCAGCTCCCGCGGCCGCCGCTCCTGCGGCCAGCGGCGAAGGTCAGACCGTTCCCGTCGGCGGGACCGCCAGGTTCGGCGAATCCAGCGTGTTCCTGTCCGGTCTCGTCGATGGTGGCGCCACGCTGTTCGTGCCCGGCGGCAGCCGTCAGTCGGTCCAGACCGGCGGAACGATCGACGCCAACGGATGCACTGTCACGCTCGTCGCAGTCGGCGAAGGCACGGCGACCCTGCAAGGCTGCGGAGGCGCCGCCGCGCCCGCGGCTCCGTCGCCAGCTCCGGCAGCGTCCGCGGCGCCAGCGGTCGCTCCGGCGCCCGCCCCGGCCCCGGCCCCGGCGGCCCCAGCCCCGGCTGCCGCCCCGCAGCCAACCGCGGCACCCGCCGCCGATGCTGCCGCGGCGCCCGCCGCCGGAGGCGACACGGCACAGCTCACCACGGGCCAGACCGCCACCTTCGGTGCCGCGCGGATCTTCGTATCCGCCATCACCGACGGTGGCGCGACGCTCTACGTGGTGGGACAGGGTCCGCAGACGGTCCAGCCCGGCGCTTCGGTGGATGCCGGCAACGGCTGCACCGTCACGCTTTCGAGCATCGAGAACCGTACGGCGACGCTTCAGGCGAGCGGCTGCGCCGCTTGACCGAACGGCACATCCTCCCGGATGAACAGCAAGCGGCGGGGCCTTCGGTCCCGCCGTTTCCGCGTCGCCTCAGCGCACCACGGTCAGCCGCTCGGCGGCGCGGGTGATCGCCGTGTAGAGCCAGCGCTCCCGGCTGTCCTTGAAAGCGAAGCTCTCGTCGAAGAGCACGACGTCGTTCCACTGCGATCCCTGCGCCTTGTGGACGGTCAGCGCGTAGCCGTAGTCGAAGTCGTCGTAGCGCCGCTTCGTCGCCCAGGGCACTTCGGCGTCCGGATCCTCGAAGGCGGATTTGAGGAGCTTGATCTTCGCCGCGCCCTGATCGACGTCGTCCTCGTCGGGCTTGACGATGAGGTTGATGCCCGGCTTCACCGTTTCGGGCGAGGCCGTCATCGCCTTCCACAATGAGCCGTTGAGGAGCCCCTTCGTGGGATCGTTGCGCAGGCACACCAGCTTGTCGCCGCTCTGCGGCAGCGCGCCCTGGAAGCCCTTCAGCTCGCGCAGGCGCGCATTGTAGCGACGCCGCGTGCGGTTGGTGCCGACCAGCACCTGGTCGGCCGCCAGCACGCGCTCCGAATCGATCTCGCGCCGGTCGATGACGTTGGCCTGTCCCCAGTCCCCGCGCTCGAGCGCCCTGCCCTCGCGCGCCTTCATCGCGAGTTCCAGGATGGGGTTGTCGCGCGCCTGCCGGTGGATCTCGGTCAAGAGGAAGTCCGGCTCGGCCTCGGTGAAGAACCCGCCGCCCGAGACGGGCGGCAGCTGGCCGGGATCGCCGAGAACGAGGATCGGCGTACCGAACGACAGGAGGTCGCGCCCGAGCGCCTCGTCCACCATCGAGCACTCGTCGACGACGACGAGCTTGGCCTTGGCGATCGGGCTCTGGCGGTTCAGCGAGAAGGTCGGCGACACGCGCGCTGTGCCGCCCGCCTCGTCCTCGACTGTCTCCTCGCCGCGCGGCCGGTAGATCAGCGAGTGGAGCGTGCGCGCGGTCTTTGCGCCCTTGGTACGCAGCACCTGCGCCGCCTTGCCGGTAAACGCGGCGAACTGCACCGCACCGTCGATTCCTTCGGCGAAGTGCTTCGCCAGCGTCGTCTTGCCGGTGCCGGCATAGCCGAAGAGGCGGAAGATCGGCTGGTCGTCGCGCTTCAGCCACTCGGCCACGGCGAGAAGCGCGTCATCCTGCTGTGGCGAGAACTTCATCGGTCAGGCAAGGTCCGTGCGGGCGAAGTGGTCGCCTTTGTAAAGGAGGGGCAGGCCGGCATCGAGCGCCATGGCATAGGAGAAGCAGTCGCCCATGTCGAGATTGGCGGGATGGCCTGCGTTTCTCCCATAGCGCTCGGAGGCAATGGCACGCCTCCGTGTAGACGCACCACGCCTATCATCCACACCACCGGAACACAACAGGAACGACCATCACCCGAGCAGCGGCACGATCGAGGCGACGAGCAGGAGTCCCATCGCGACGTTGAACACCCGCAGCCGCCGCCCGTCGGCGAGCATCCGCCGCAAAGCGATGCCGAAGCCGGTCCAGACCGACACGCTCGGCAGGTTCACCGCCGTGAACACCAGCGCCACGATCACGACCGACAGCATCGGCTGCGCCGCCGACACGTAGGCACCCATGGCGACAAGCGCCATGGCCCAAGCCTTCGGGTTCACCCACTGGAACGCCGCGGCCTGGAGAAAGGTCATGGGATAGCCGTTTCCCTCGCTCGACCCGATCCCGCGCGCCGTCGCCACCTTCCAAGCGAGGTAAAGGAGATAGGCGCAGCTCGCGACCTTGAGGGCGAGCGACAGCGCGGGAAAGGCGTGCAGCAACGCTCCCAGCCCGAAGCCGACGGCGAGCAGCAGCGCGCAGAAGCCGCCCGCGATGCCCAGCATGTGCGGGATCGTCCGGCGAAAGCCGAAGTTCACGCCCGAGGCCATCAGCATCAGGTTGTTCGGCCCCGGCGTCACCGACGAGGCGAAGGCGAAGCCGACGAGCGCGAGGAAGACGTCGAGGCTCAGCATGGCACCCGCCCAGTTCTCACATCGGCGCAGCGCCGCGCGCGAGTGCGGCGACGCCGGTCCGGCAGATCTCGACGAGGCCGAGCGGCGTCATGATGGACACGAACTTGTCGATCTTCGAGGGCCGGCCGGTCAGCTCGAAGACGAAGTGGTCCGTCGAGGAATCGATGACCTTGGCCCGGAAGACGTCGGCAATGCGCAGCGCCTCGACGCGCTTCTCGCCCTCTCCCGCCACCTTGACGATGGCAAGCTCGCGCTCGATCGGCCCCGTCTCGCCGTCGTCGCCGGCCTGCCGCGTCAGGTCCACGACGCGGTGCACGGGCACGATCCGGTCGAGCTGGCTCTTGAGCTGCTCCAGCACGTGGTGCGTGCCGCGGGTCACGACGGTGATGCGCGACAGGTGCTTCTCGTGCTCGGTCTCGGAGACCGTCAAGCTTTCGATGTTGTAGCCGCGCCCCGAGAACATGCCGATGACGCGGGCAAGCACGCCCGGCTCGTTGTCCACGAGAATCGAGAGCGTGCGCGCCTCGCTGCGGTCCTTCTCGGGCGCGATGAAGTAGGCGGAGGCCGGGGGCTGGATGGGCTTGTTCATGAGGTCCGGGACGATGGCTGGATGAGCGAGCGGTCTGCCCGCGACGAGGATGCGGATCGAAGGGCGTCTTCCGAAAGCGAGAGAGCGCGGCGACGGGATGTCGCCGCGCTCTTCGCTCGCGTCAAACCAGCGCCTTGCCCTTGGCGTCGATGGCGGTGGCGACCGCCTCGTCCGTCGCCTCGTCGGGCAGGAGGATCTCGTTGTGCGCCTTGCCGCTCGGGATCATCGGGAAGCAGTTGGCGAGGTTGGCGACGCGGCAATCGAAGAGCACCGGGCGGCGGACCGCGATCATCTCCTCGATGGCGCCGTCGAGATCGCCCGGCTTCTCGCAGCGGATGCCGACGCCCCCATACGCCTCGGCGAGCTTGACGAAGTCCGGCAGCGCCTCGGTGTAGGAGTGCGAGAGGCGGTTGCCGTGCAGCAGTTGCTGCCACTGGCGCACCATGCCCATGTACTGGTTGTTCAGGATGAAGATCTTCACCGGCGCGTCGTGCTGCACCGCCGTCGACATCTCCTGCATGTTCATCAGCACCGAGGCGTCGCCCGCGATGCAGACGCAGAGCGCGTCCGGGTGGGCGATCTGCGCGCCGATCGTCGCCGGCAGGCCGTAGCCCATGGTGCCGAGGCCGCCGGAGGTCAGCCAGCGGTTGGGCGCCTCGAAGCCGTAGAACTGCGCCGCCCACATCTGATGCTGGCCGACCTCGGTCGAGACGTAAGTCTCGCGGTCCTTGGTCAGCTCGTAGAGCCGCTGCACCGCGTATTGCGGCATGATCACGTCCTGGCTCGGCCGGTAGGCGAGGCAATCGCGCGCCCGCCAGCCGTCGATCGTGCGCCACCAGTCCGCGAGCGCCGCCTTGTCGACGAAAGCGTCGCTCTCGCGCCACGCCTTGACCATGTCCGCCAGCACCCGCCCGACGTCGCCGACGATGCCGAGGTCGACGCGCACGTTCTTGTTGATCGACGACGGATCGATGTCGATGTGGATCTTCTTCGATCCCGGCGAGAAGGCGTCGAGCCGGCCCGTGATGCGGTCGTCGAAGCGCGCGCCGACGCACAGCATGACGTCGCAGCCGTGCATGGCGAGGTTCGCCTCGTAGGTCCCGTGCATGCCGAGCATGCCGAGCCAGTTGTCGCCGCTCGCGGGGTATGCGCCGAGGCCCATCAGGGTCGACGTGATCGGCGCGCCGGTAAGCGCGACGAGCTCGCGCAGGAACTGCACGGCCTCCGGCCCGGAATTGACGACGCCGCCGCCGGAATAAATGACCGGACGCTTTGCCGAGGCGAGCAGTTCAACCGCCGCGCGGATGCGCCCGGGGTCGCCGTCGAGCTTCGGGCGATAGCTCTCGTGGGTCTGGTTCGGCGGGGGCGGCGAATAGATGCCGGTCGCGAACTGGATGTCCTTCGGGACATCGACGAGCACCGGGCCGGGCCGGCCGGTGGTGGCGACGTGGAAGGCCTCGTGCAGGATGCGGGCGAGGTCGTTGACGTCCTTCACCAGCCAGTTGTGCTTGGTGCAGGGCCGGGTGATGCCGACCGTGTCGCATTCCTGGAAGGCGTCGGAGCCGATCAGCGTCGAGGGAACCTGGCCCGAGATGCAGACGAGCGGGATGGAGTCCATCAGCGCGTCCTGCAAGGGCGTCACCGCGTTCGTCGCGCCGGGGCCGGAGGTGACGAGCATGACGCCGACCTTGCCGGTCGAGCGGGCATAGCCCTCGGCCGCGTGGCCCGCGCCCTGCTCGTGGCGGACCAGGACGTGGCGCACGGCGTCCTGCTGGAACAGCTCGTCGTAGATCGGCAGCACCGCGCCGCCGGGATAGCCGAAGATGTCCGTGACGCCGTTGTCCTTCAGCGCCTGGACGACCATCTCCGCGCCCGTCATTTCCCGCAATCCGGCGTCGATGCCCATGGTGATCTCCCGTTCCAATCTCGTTCTCGGTCTGCTTGTGAGGGCCCTCGGGATCGGTTCGCGACGGTCGCGGGGGCGGTGCGGGCAACAAAAAAGGGCCTCGTCGGGCCCTTCGGTTCTAGCGCACACGTGGCATCGGCCGGACAGTCCTCAGACCGTCTCGCGTGTGCGCCCCGCTACTACAATAAGCTTCGTCGTCATCATGCCCGCACCTCTACGCCGGCAAAATCCGCGCGTCAACAAGGGTGCGCGTCAGGCGTTCTCGACGTCGATGCGCCGGTACCGCGCCTGGGCGAGGCCGAAGACGCCGAAGGCGACGAGCCCGATCCCCATCAGGGCGAGGAGAACGTGCCCGTAGGGCCAGTTGAGAACGGCGGAGAGCGCGTCCTCCGTCCCCGGCGTCGCGTCGGCGGACAGGCTCGAGGCCCCGCCATAGAGCAGCCAGGCGAGAACGGCGAAGACGAGCCCGCGGGCGACGAGGCCCGCCTGGCACGTCCAGCGGAGCCATGGCAGCGTCGAGGCCGGCAAGGCCATGTACTTGTCGAAGCTCGCGCCGAATCCGCGCACGGCGTAGACAATGCCGACGACGAGAAGAAGCGCGGCCACCGCGTAGGTCAGCCACAGGCCGAAGCCGGCTTCGAAGGCCATCTTCACCAGGCTTTCGTGTGGCTTCTGGCCGGTCGAGGCGGCAAGGCCGAGCGCGAGGCGCCCGGTCGAGAGGGCGAGCGCGGCGTAGATCGCGGCGCTGAGGATCGAGGCGAGGCGAATGACCCAGCCCTTCGCCCCCGAGCCGCGCCGGTCGGGATCCATGACGCCGTAGACGATGCGCCAAACGGCGAACCCCGCGAGCGAGACCGTCAGCGCCCACAGGAGAACGACGCCGAACTGCGCGCCCACGACGGTGCGGATCGCGCCTTCGGTGCCGATCGGCTCGCCGCTCGCCACCGCCGCCCGCAGCGCGAATCCGCCGATGATGAAGTAGACGACCGCACGGCCGAGATAGCCGAGCCGGGCCAGCGCCTCGATCCGGCTTCCATGCGCCCGCACGATGTCCTTGCCGGCTTCCGTCGTGCTCGTCGCCATGGCCGGTTCGGCTCCCCAGCTGTCGTCCCGCCGAGCAATATGCGTCGCGCGTCGATCACGGCAACGCTCGGCCGGCCTTCCCGCTCCCGGCGCCTCACGCGCAGACGCGGTCGCGCCCTTGCGTCTTCGCCCGGTAGAGCATCACGTCGGCGCGCTTCAGCACGCCTTCGGCCTCCTCCTGCGCGCCCGCCAACGCGACACCGACCGAGGCGGTCACCTTCAAGCGGATGTTGCCCTTGTGGACGACGATTCGTCCGATCGCCGAGCGGATGCGATCGGCGAAGAGATAGAGCGAAGCCTCCGGCATGTTGGGGACGACGATCGCGAACTCCTCGCCGCCAAGTCTGGCGACCACGTCGTGCTCGCGCGTCCACTCCGCGAGGCACCGCCCCACGCTGCGCAGGACCTCGTCGCCCATGTCGTGGCCGTGGGTGTCGTTGATCACCTTGAAGTGGTCGAGGTCGAGTACGAGCAGGCCGATCGGCCGGCGGATCTGGCGGAACTCGATCAGAAACTGCTTGAGCGCCTCGTCGAAATAGCGCCGGTTCTTCAAGCCGGTCAGCGGATCGGTAAGCGCGGCCTCTTCGAAGAGGCGCGAGCGCTGGCTCAACTCGCCGGTCAAGGAGTGCAGCCGCCCGCGCTCCCGGCGGATCCGGCGCACCCTCGGCAGGACGACCGTGAGGCCGACGAGGATCGCCGCCGCCTGCACGGCGGCCGCGGAAACGAAGAGAACGTCCGCCCAGGGATGGTTTGCATCGACAGTCCAGCCACCCAGCTGGGTCCAGGCCGCCAGGACGAGCGCGGTCGACACCGCGCAAGCGCCAAAACAGCCCACCAGCGTGGATTCGGCGATGCTGAACTTCATATCGGACCACGCGGTGCTGGGAACGGCCGGACCACGGGTAGGTGATAGGCCTTACTTACCTATGGACACAATCTGTCCTATTCAGCTTAAAATTGAGCGACCGAAACCAGCGCGGATGCGCTGGCGACGCGGCGCCACTGCGCGTCGAACTGGTTCCGGAACCACGTTTCCTGGCGCTTGGCGTAGGAGCGGCTGCGGGTCCTGGCCGCCTGCGACGCCGCGGCCAAGCTCGTCTCGCCGCGCAGTGCAGCGGCGAGTTCCGAAACGCCGATGGCCTTGGCCGCCGTGCCGGTCGTCACGCCCGGCCGTCGAAGAAAAGCCTCGACCTCCGCGAGGGCGCCCTCCTCGATCATCGCGTCGAAGCGCCGGCCGATGGCCTCGCGCAGTGCCTCGCGCGGCGGGGCGATAACGAAGCGCTCGACGCTGGCTCCGTCGAGGAGCGAGGCCCCACGGCGCCGCTGCAGGCGCGACAAGGGAACGCCCGCCGCCTCGCCGATTTCCAGCGCGCGCACGATGCGCTGCCCGTCGGTCGGCCGGATGCGCGCCGCGCTGTCCGGATCGCTGGCGGCGAGGCGGGCGTGGAGCGACGCGGCCCCCTCGGCCGTCAGGGCCTCCCGCCAGCGCGCCCGGACCTCGTCCGGCACGGCCGGCATCTCGTCGAGCCCGCCGAGAATCGCGCTGAAGTAGAGGCCGGTGCCGCCGACCACGATCGGCAGGCGCTCCTCGCTCCAGGCGGCGGCGAGAACAGGTTCCACCGCGCGCAGCCACATGCCGGTCGAATAGGTCTGCGCGGGATCGACGTGCCCGTAGAGGCGG
Organism: Aurantimonadaceae bacterium; assembly: GCA_947474855.1. Taxonomy (GTDB): domain Bacteria; phylum Pseudomonadota; class Alphaproteobacteria; order Rhizobiales; family Rhizobiaceae; genus Antarcticirhabdus. The sequence continues at coordinate 11,456 of CANJKV010000106.1, forward strand.
TGGGGTGCGCGCGCCTCGTCCTCGGCGGACGGCCGCGCGGTGACGATGCGCAGGCCGTCGTAGACCTGCATGGAATCGGCGTTGACGACGACGCCGTTGCGGGCTTCGGCCAAGGCGAGCGCCGCGCCCGACTTGCCGCTCGCGGTCGGCCCGGCTATCAGGATCGCCCGCCGCCTGCCCGTCATTCCAGAACTCCTTCCTCGCCAAGGTGCACGCCATGTTCGTCGCAACGCTGATCGCCTCGCCGCGCGGCGACGGGCTCCCGCAGGATGCGCCGCGCGCGGCGGCGACGATCCTCGGAGCCGATGCATCGGCCGACTGGCTCGATCCGGGCTTCGCCTGCGACCTGATCCTCGAAGCCGAACCCGGTCTCGAGGCCCGTGCGACGCTGGCCGCCCTCGCCGCCGACGGGCGCTTCGACGCCGTGGTGCAGGAGCGTGCCGGCCGGCGCAAGAGGCTGCTCCTCGCCGACATGGATTCCACCATGATCGAGCAGGAATGCATCGACGAACTCGCCGCCGAACTCGGCCTGAAGGACGCGGTCGCCGCGATCACGGCGCGCGCCATGAACGGCGAGATCGCCTTCGAGCCGGCGCTGCGCGAGCGCGTCGCGCTTCTCAAGGATCTGCCGGTCGACACGATCGACCGCGTCATCGAGACCCGCATCACCCACGCCCCCGGCGGCGCGGCGCTCGTCGCCACCATGGCGGCCGCCGGCGCGCGCTGCGCCCTCGTGTCCGGCGGGTTCACGCTCTTCACGGGGCCGGTGGCCGCCGCCCTGGGATTTCACGAGAACCGCGCCAACACGCTTCTGTCCGAGAACGGCCTCCTGAGCGGCCGCGCCGCCGAGCCGATCCTCGGCGCCGACGCGAAGGTGGAGGCGCTGCACGAGATCTCCGCCCGCCTCGGGCTCACGCCCGCCGACGCGATCGCCGTCGGCGACGGCGCCAACGACCTTCCGATGATCCTCGCGGCGGGCACCGGCGTCGCCCTCCACGCCAAGCCCGCCGTCGCCGCCAAGGCGCCGCACCGCATCGACCACGGCGACCTCACGGCGCTGCTCTTCGTGCAGGGCTACAAGCGCGACGCGTTCGCGGCGGCCTGATCCACGGAGAAACCGCGAACAGCGCCGCCGCGATCGAGGCCGCCCCTACTCCAGCGGCAGCACCACGAAGCGCAGGTCGCCGGTCGCCGAGGACAGGAGCAGCAGAGCGTTCTTGCGGCCGGCCGCCTTCAGCTCGTCGATCTTCTCGCGAACCTCCTGCGCGCTCGACACCGGCTCCTGCGCGACCTCGGTCAGGCGCGTGCCGGCCTCGATGCCCTTCTCCGCCGCGGCCGAGGCCGGGGCGACTTCCGTCACCACCACCCCTTCGGCGTTCTCGGCGAGCGAGAAGCGCGTGCGCAAAGCGTCGGACATGTCCTCGATGCTCATGCCGAGGAGGCGCACGCCCTCCTCCTCGCCGGGAGTGCCCGGCTCCGGCGTCGCGGCGGCACCTGCTTCCGCCGCCTGCTTCTCGCCGTCCTCCAGGCGCCCGAGGGTGATCTCCACCGTCACTTGGATCGGCGGCGCGTCGTCCGCCGACTCCTTGCGCAGGATGGTGATCGGCACGCGCTTGCCGACCGGCGTTTCCGCGACGATCAGCGGCAGGTCGCGCGAGGTCGCGACCTCGCGCCCATCGAAGCTCGTGATGACGTCGCCGACCTTGATCTCGCCCGTGTCGGCCGGGCCGCCTTCGATGACCCCCATGACGACGGCGCCCTTCGTGTCGGGAAGGCGCAGGCCGCGGGCGATGTCGTCCGTCACCGCCTGCAGGCGGATGCCAAGCCAGCCGCGGCGGGTCTCGCCGAACTCGCGCAGCTGATCGACGACGTTCTTGGCCAGAAGCGCTGGGATCGAGAAGCCGATGCCGATCGAGCCGCCCGTCGGCGACACGATGGCCGTGTTGATGCCGATGACCTCGCCGTCCATGTTGAACAGCGGCCCGCCGGAATTGCCGCGGTTGATGGCCGCATCGGTCTGGATGAAGTTGTCGTAGGGGCCCGCATTGATGTTGCGGTCGCGCGCCGAGACGATGCCGAGCGACACCGAGCCGCCGAAGCCGAACGGGTTGCCGATCGCCATCACCCAGTCGCCGATGCGGATGTTCTCCGAATCGCCGAACTCGACGAAGTCCAGCGGCTTCTCCGGCTCGACCTTGAGAACCGCGATGTCGGTCTTCGGGTCGACGCCGACCAGCGTCGCCTCGAGGCTCGATCCGTCCGAAAAGTTGACGGTGATCTCGTCGGCATCGGCGATGACGTGGTTGTTGGTCACGATGATGCCGGCGGGATCGATCACGAAGCCCGAGCCCATGCCGTCGAGACGGCGGCCCTGGGCACCGTTCTCGCCGCTGAAGAGGTCGTCGAAATAGTCCTGCAGCGGCGACTCGTCGGGCGAGCGCTCTCCCGGCTCGGCGCGCTGCTCGGGCCCGGAATCGGGCTCCGCCGGGCCGGTCTCCGGCGCGGGCGCGGCCTGCGGCTCCTCGCTCTCGTCGGTGGTGCCCTCTTCCCCGTCCTGCGCGCGCGGGCCTCGGCCGGCGGCCTCGACGTCCTGCGACGTGGAGATGTTGACCACGGCCGGAAGCAGGTCCTCGGCGAGCTCGGCGACGGAGCCCGGACCCCGCATGCGCTCGATCTCCTGCGCCACCGGGTTGACCGGCTCGGCGGGCGCGGCGGCGTTGGGCAGCGCGTCCGGCACCGGTCCGGGGGGCGGGGTTTCCGGCGTCGCCTCGCCGCCGGGGACGGCGGGCGCCGGCAGCATCGGGGGCGCCTCGGCCGGCGGCGTGCCGCCCGGAGCCACGTCGGCCTGCGGCGGAGCGCTCGGCGGGCTCGGCGTCTGCGCGAAGGCCGGCAGGGAACTGCCGAGCGCCGCCGAGCACAGAAGAACGGCGGCGAGGCCGCGCGCGGGACGGAACTGGATCATCGCGGAACCTTCCGATTGAAACGGGGTCTCAGGGGCGCGCGGGCCGGCGGCCTTCATCCCTCAGGGATCGAGCCGAGCGCAAAAACCACGCCGGATCAAGATGAAACGAGGACGCGCCGCCCGCCAATCTAGCGCGGACCGGCGGTCCGTCAGCCGCGCACGAGCCAGACGATGCCCACGCCCGCCACCGCCGCGAAGAGGCCGGAGCGGCGCAGCTGCGTGTCCGGCACCTCCTGGATCAGGCGGCCGAGCCGGCGCGAAGCCTCGGGAAACAGCGCATAAAAGACGCCCTCGATCACCAGAAGGAGACCGAGGGCGCAGAGGAAGTCCGTCACGGAGCCGAAGACGCCGGAGCGGTCACTGGGCGACCGCGCCGGTGGTCTCGCCCGGCTGCGGCGCCGCGTCCTGCGCGACGCTCGTGCCGGGCGTGGCCGGCAGCGCCGGGGCGGCGTTCTGCGCGTCGCCGCTCGGCGGCGCGGCGGGCACCGGCGGCTGTGCTGCGGCGGCCGGCCCCGGAGCGGGAAGCGACGGCTGCGCCCCCTCGACCGACGGCGCGCCGTTGGCGACCGCGCCCGAGGAGAAGTAGCGGAAGAACTCCGAATCCGGCGTCAGCACCATCGTCGTGCCCGTATTCTCCAGGGCCTGACGATAAGCGCTCATCGAGCGGTAGAAGTCGAAGAAGCCCGGATCGCGGCCGTAGGCGGCCGCGAAGGTCGCGTTGGCCTGGGC
>CANJKV010000107.1 GCA_947474855.1 Aurantimonadaceae bacterium
CGGGACCGGCTATAGACCCATCGCGGCCGGAGAGCGCCGCGCCCTCCCGTGGAACGCGAGCCGACCCGCAGCCCATGCACGAGACGCTCTACCTCGCCACGCTGATCGGGACGGTGCTCGTCCTCGTGGCCGGCTTCTCGAGCCTTCTCGCCTATCGCTTCGGCGCGCCCCTCCTCCTCCTGTTCCTGTGCATCGGCCTCGCGGCCGGCGAGGACGGGCTCGGCATCCGCTTCGACAACGGCTCGCTCGCCTACGTCATCGGCTCCATCGCTCTCGCCGTGATCCTGTTCGATTCCGGCTTCGTCACGCCGCTGCACTCCTTCCGCCAGGCCGCGGCGCCAGCGGTCACGCTCGCGACCGTCGGCGTCCTCGTCACGGCCGGCGTCTTCGGCGCCTTCGCCGCCTGGCTCCTCGACATCACCTGGCTGGAAGGCTCGCTCCTGGGCGCCATCGTCGGCTCGACGGACGCGGCGGCGGTGTTCTTTCTCCTGCGCATCGGCGGCATCAACATCCGCGACAAGGTGCGCTCGACGCTTGAGATCGAATCCGGCTCCAACGATCCGATGGCGATCTTCCTGACGATCGCCCTCGTCGAGCTCCTCGCCGCGGGCCAGTCCTTCGGCGAGATCGGACTCGGGATCCTCGTCGGCTTCGTGCAGCAGATGGGGATCGGCGTGGCTGCGGGGCTCGCCGGCGGATGGACGATCGCGCAGGTGATGAACCGCCTGTCGCTCGATCGCGGTCTCGTGCCGATCCTGGCGATCGCGCTCGCCATGCTGGTCTTCGCCGTCACCGGCGTCGCCCACGGCTCGGGGTTCCTGGCCGTCTACGTCGCGGGTCTCGTCGCCGGCAACAGCCGCATCCGCGGCGCCGCGACGATCAAGACCTTCCTGGAGGGCGTGACCTGGCTGTTCCAGATCATCATGTTCCTGGTGCTCGGCCTCCTCGCCGTTCCCTCGCAGTTCCCCACCATCCTCCTCGCCGCCCTCGCCATGGCGGCCTTCCTGATCCTCGTCGCGCGCCCGCTCGCGGTCTGGCTCTGCCTCCTGCCCTTCGGCTTCGCGCCGCGCGAGACCGCCTTCGTGTCCTGGGTCGGCCTGCGCGGCGCGGTGTCGATCCTTCTCGCCATCCTGCCGGTCCTCGGCGGCCTGCCGGTCGGCGGCGTCTTCTTCAACTCCGCCTTCATCATCGTTCTCGCCTCGCTCCTCTTCCAGGGTTGGACGCTCGGCTGGGTGGCGCGCCGGCTCGGCCTGATCCTGCCGCGCCAGATCGGCCCCCTCGAAAAGTTCGAGCTGGAGCTGCCGGGGTCGGCCCATCACGAGCTCCTGTCCTACCGCGTCGTCGAGAACAGCCCCGTCGCCAAGGGACAGCGCGTGCCGCGCTGGGCCCGGCCCTCGCTCGTGATCCGCAACGGGCAGTCGATGCGCTACCAATATGCCGGCCGCCTCCAGGCCGGCGACTACGTCTACCTCTTCATCTCGCCGCGCTATCCGCGCCTCCTCGACCGGCTCTTCGCCAGCCCTGCACCGGTGACGGCCGACGACGAGGAGTTCTTCGGCGCCTTCGCGGTCGAGCCGAACCGCTCCGCCGAGCTTCTCGAGGACGCCTACGGCTGCGCCCTGTCCGACGACGAGCGGCAGATGACGGTGGCCGAGCTGATGATCGCGCGGCTCGGCGGGCGCGCGGAGTTCGGCGACCGCGTGGCGCTCGCGCCGATCGAGCTGATCGTGCGCGACACCCACCTCGACGGCTCCATCGCCTCCGTCGGCCTCCTCCTGGAGCCGGAGGAAACCCGGCCGCGCCTGCCCTTCCACCTCAGCCGCGCCGCGCTTGGCGCCGGCCTGCGCCGCCTCCTGCCCCGCCGCCGGGCGGCGCGCCCCGCCGCCATCCCGATCGAACCGGCCTTCCCATCGCAGCCCCCGAAGAAAGGACCAGCCATGACCCAGTTCAAGACGCTCGACGACGCCGACGTGACGGGCAAGCGCGTGCTGACCCGCGTCGACCTCAACGTGCCCATGAAGAACGGGATGGTCACCGACGCGACCCGCATCGAGCGCATCCTGCCCACCATCCGCGAGCTTTCGGAGAAGGGCGCCAAGGTCATCCTCCTCGCCCACTTCGGCCGCCCCAAGGGCAAGCCCGATCCGGCGCAGTCGCTGGAGCCGATCGCCGCGGCCCTGTCGGAGAAGCTCGGCAAGCCCGTGGGATTTGCCGCCGACTGCGTCGGCCCGGTCGCCGACGGCGTCGTTTCGGCGCTGCGGGACGGCGACGTCGTGCTCCTGGAGAACACCCGCTTCCACGCCGGCGAGGAGAAGAACGAGGAAGATTTCGTGTCCAAGCTCGCCTCGCTCGGCGACGTCTTCGTCAACGACGCCTTCTCCGCCGCGCACCGCGCCCACGCCTCGACGGAAGGGCTCGCCCACCACCTGCCCTCCTATGCCGGCCGCACCATGCAGGCCGAGCTGGAAGCGTTGGAGGCCGGCCTCGGCAACCCGAAGCGACCCGTGGTCGCGATCGTCGGCGGCGCCAAGGTCTCCACCAAGATCGACCTCCTCCAGAACCTCGTCACACGAGTCGACGCCCTGGTGATCGGCGGCGGCATGGCCAACACCTTCCTCGCCGCCCAAGGCCTCGACGTCGGCAAGTCGCTCTGCGAGCACGACCTCGCCGAGACCGCCCGCGCGATCCTCAAGGCCGCCGAAGCCGCGAACTGCGCGATCGTCCTGCCGCTCGACGGCGTCGTCGCCCGCGAGTTCAAGGCCAATGCCGAGAACGAGACCGTGGCGGTCGAGAAGGTTCCGTCCGACGCCATGATCCTCGATGTCGGCCCGGCCAGCGTCGAGGCGGTGAAGGGCTGGATCGAGAAGGCCGAGACGCTGGTCTGGAACGGCCCGCTCGGCGCCTTCGAGATCGCGCCCTTCGACGCCGCCACCGTCGCCGCGGCACGCTACGCGGCCGAGCGCACGAAGGCGGGCCGCCTCGTCTCCGTCGCCGGCGGCGGCGACACGGTGGCCGCCCTCAACCATGCCGGCGTCGCCGACGCGTTCACCTACGTCTCGACGGCGGGCGGCGCCTTCCTGGAATGGATGGAGGGCAAGCCGCTGCCCGGCGTCGAGGTGCTGAAAGCCTGATCATCCGCCAAGCGTGATCGCTGCGCACGCGGAGGCTTATGGCATCCGCGTGCGCCGCATCATATCTTGCGAGCCGGGACCGAAACGATCGGAAAGGCCGGGATGAGCGAGGGACGAATGACGACGGACTGGCTGATGTCATGGGCGATGTCGCCCGTCTACGTCTGGCAAGGCGTCGCCATCCGCCGCAAGATCGAGCGCATGCTGCCACCCCTCGGTCCACGCTCCGGCCTGATGGGCACGAGCGACGACAAGGACGTGGCGATCCGCCTCCTCGTGATCGGCGATTCGTCGGCGGCCGGGGTCGGTGTCGAGCAGATCGAGGACAGCCTCGCGCCGCGCCTTGCCGAGCGGATCTATGCGCTGACCGGCCTCCCCGTCTTCTGGCGCGCCGCCGGCTCCAACTCGGCGGTCTGCGCTGACGTGCGCGACCACGTCGTGCCGAACCTCGCCCGCGAGGCCTTCACGCACATCGTTCTGTCCATCGGCACGAATGACGCCAAGAACTTCCACGGCGGCCACCGCTTCAAGAAGAGCTTCGGCACGCTCCTCTACGCCCTGAAGGCCAAGTGGCCGGAAGCCCGGATCGTCTGGTCGCCGCCGGTCGATTTCATGCGCGTGCCGGCGCTGCCCCGCGGCCTTGCCCGCGTACTCGAACTGCGCGCCGGGGTCATCCGGCGGATCGGCAACCGCCTCTGCCACGAGCGCGGCGCCGTGCCCTCCACCATGCTGCCCCGCGTCGAGCCGGCGGGCTTCTCCCGCGACGGCTTCCACGCCTCGGCCGAAGGCTACGCCTACGTTGCCGGCCACCTCGCGCCCTACGTCCTGGGCGACCGGCCGGGAACAATCGAGGGCCGCGCGCTCGGCGCCCACTGAGGCCCGGACAGCGGCGGACGGCCCTAACCGGCGTCCTGGCGCGGCCCGGCTTCGTCCGCCATCCGCACCAAGCGGCCTTCCTGGGCCTTGTGATAGAACTGGCTGGCGACGAGCCAGCCCTTCAACGGCCTCAGCGGCAGGATGCAGCTCGCGAGCAGCACCGGCAGCGAGACGATCAGGTGCACCCAGAAGGGCGGCTCGAAGGCGACCTCCAGCCACACCGCCAGGATCATCGCCGGAATGCAGGCGAAGCACAGGACGAAGAAGGCCGGCCCGTCCGCCGGATCGGCGAAGGAGTAGTCGAGGCCGCAGACTTCGCAGCTGCGGCGGAGGGTCAGGAACCCTTGGAAGAGGTGCCCTTTGCCACAACGCGGGCAGCGGCCCCGGATGCCGACGCTCCACGGCTCCTGTCGCGGATAGACACGCTCCCCCGGTGCCGCAGGCATGCTCAGCCCGCTCCGGACGCCGGAACGGCCGTCGCCGGCTTCGAACCGGCCGCCGCGACGGATGCGACCGCCGCGTCGTTCGCCGGCTTGCCGTCGCGCCAGGGGCGCATGGCTTCCGGGGCGCGGAAGTCGCGGGGAACCTCGAAGTCGCGCGCCGCTCCGCGCGAAGCCTGAACGCCGCGCGGCAGCCCGCTGCGCCCGCGGTAGTCGGCGAACATGCGTCGCCGCGCATCGGGCAGGGCCGCGGCACCGCCTCGGCGCTCGTCGCGACCCAGAGCTTCCGTGGCGAGGAAGTCGAGAACCGCGACGCCCGCCACCATGGCGAGCGCGAGCCCGACCGAGCCCCGCCGCGGATTGCCGTCGTGGTAGGCGGTGGCGAGCGTCGCGACGTCGAGCCCGTCGCCCGCCAGGCGGCCCACCAGCCAAGGGCGCGGCTGGTCGGAACCGAGGATGCCGAGGCCGGTGACGACCTCGCGCACGCCATAAGCCTGGACCAGCGGCTCGGCGCCGCGCATGCCGAGCGCCCGCGTCAACGCGTGAGGCGCGAGGATCTCCGCAAGGCCGAGGCCGATCGAGAACCAGCCGAGCCCCTGGGCGAGCTGCCGTCCGCGATGCGGGGGAAGGTCGTAGGCGTGGCGTGAGAGGCTGCGGGACATGGCGCCCTCCTTCGTGTCCGGCGTCAGGGCTTGAGGACGACCTTGATGCAGCCGTCCTTCTTGTCGCGGAAGGTCTTGTAGAGATCCGGTCCCTCGGCGAGCGAGGCCGTGTGCGTGATGACGAAGGACGGGTCGATCTGCCCTTCCTCGATCCGGCGCAGGAGATCGTCGGACCAGCGGTTGACGTGCGTCTGCCCGGTGCGGATCGTCAGCCCCTTGTTCATCACCATGCCGAACGGGAACTTGTCGATGAGCCCGCCGTAGACGCCCGGCACCGACAGCGTTCCGGCCGGCCGGCAGACATAGGCCATCTCGCGAAGGACGTGCGGCCGGTCGCTTTCCAGCATCACGGCCTGCTTGGCGCGGTCGTACATGGCGTCGAGGGTTGCCGTGGCGTGGGCTTCCATGCCGACGGAGTCGATGCACTTCTCCGGCCCCTTGCCGCCGGTGAGGTCGGAGAGACGCTCCAGCACGCTTTCCGTCTCGAAGTTGATCGGGATCGCGCCGCCGGCCTCGGCCATCGCGAGGCGCTCGGGAACCCGGTCGATGCAGATCACCTGCTTGACGCCGAGAAGGATCGCCGAGCGGATCGCCATCTGGCCGACCGGCCCCGCGCCCCAGATCGCCACCGTGTCCTCCGGCTGCGGATCGCACTGGACAACCGCCTGCCACCCCGTCGGGAAGATGTCCGACAGGAACAGCAGCTGCTCGTCCGTCAGCGTGCCCTTGGGCACCTTGATGTGCGTCGTGTCGGCGAAGGGAACGCGGATGTACTCCGCCTGGCCGCCGGCATAGCCGCCGGTGAGGTGAGTGTAGCCGAAGAGGCCCGCCGTCGCGTGGCCGAAGACCTTGGCCGAGACGTCCTTGTTGCGGTTCGAGCGCTCGCAGACCGAGAAGTTGCCGCGCCTGCACTGGTCGCACTGGCCGCAGAAGATCGTGAACGGGATCACGACGCGGTCGCCGACCTTCAAGGCGTGCTTGGCGCCGCTGCCGACCTCGACGACCTCGCCCATGCATTCGTGGCCCATGACGTCGCCCTTCTCCATGCCCGGCATGAAGCCGTCATAGAGATGAAGGTCGGAGCCGCAGATGGCGCAGGACGAAACCTTGATGATGGCGTCGCGCGGGTCCTCGATCCGCGGGTCGGGCACTTCTTCGCAGCGGATGTCCTTGGGCTTGTTCCAGACCAGTGCCTTCATCGAACGTCCTCCCCGTCACGTCATTGCCGACTGTGAAAGGGCAACAGGGCGGCCGATACGGTCGTTCCGGGCGGAAAGCTTGGCTGTCCAAAGGTCAAGCGGCTGAAATTCAGCGATCGCCCGCGAGACGAAGCGCCTCGGGCCCGAGGCGCCGCTCGTGCAGCGCGCTCGACGCGAGGATGCCGGCAGCCCCCGCGAGAGCCAGCGCATCGAGATCATCGGCGTTGCGCAGCCCCCCGGCGGCGAAGACGGATCGCCCGCCCGCCAGCGCCCGGATGGCGCGCAGCCGATCGAGGTCCGGACCCTCGTCCGAGCCGACCCGCGCCAGCGTCATCACGATCACGCGCGCGGGCCAAAGGGCCGGGTCGGCGAACAGCTCGGGGTCGCCGAGCGGCTCGTCGCCCCGGAAGTCGAGCGAGAGGACGACGTCTCGTCCCGTCAGCTGCCGCATCTCGCCGGCACTTTGCAGCGTCTCGCTTCCGATCACCGGCACGATCTCCCGCCGAGCCGCCCAGTGCTCCGCTTCGGCGGCGCAGCGGATGCCGGCGTCGAGCCAGAACCGCTTGTTCGGGAAGGCCACCGCCAGGCCGTCGAACACGCCGACGTTGGGCGCGGCGGTCTCGATCGCGTCGAGGTCGGCGAGATAGGCCTCGGGAAAGCCCTGCGGACCCGCCAGCGCGTCGAGGCCTGCCATGACGTCCACGGGCTCGGAACCGGCGCAGAGCGGCGTTTCGATCGGCCGGTAGGCGACGCGGTCGCCCCGCACCCCACGCACGACGACGCCGTTTTTGATATCCAGAACGGGAACGATCCGCATGAAGGCTTCTCCGCGCGCCGGACGACGCCCAGCGGATAGCAGGGAATGGGGCCGGGAAACCATGGTTCGAACGGTGGGATGGGACGTCGGAGGCGCGCATCTGAAGGCGGCGCTCGCCGAGAACGGCCGGGTCCTGAAGGTGTTCCAGGAAGCGACGCCGCTCTGGCGCGGCCTCGAGTCGCTCGATGCGGCGGTGGCCGCGATCGTGCCGCAGGTCACGGGCGCCGAGCATCACGGCGTCACAATGACGGGCGAGCTCGCCGACGTCTTCGACACCCGTCCCGAGGGCGTCGCCAGCCTCGCCGCGCTGATGGCCGAGCGCCTCGGCCCCGGTACCCGCCTCTACGCGGGCGCGCGCGGCTTCGTTCCGCCGGCCGAGGCGTCCGAGGCGTCGGCCGCCATCGCCTCCGCGAACTGGCACGCGACGGCGCGCTTCATCGCCACCACGATGGACGAGGCGCTCCTCGTGGACATGGGCTCCACCACCACCGACATCGTCCCCGTGGCGGACGGCACCGTTCTCGCCCGAGGCACGAGCGATGCCGAACGGATGGAAGCGGGGGAACTCGTCTATGTCGGCTATACCCGCACGGCGCTGATGGCGCTCGGCGCCGAAATGCCCTTCGCCGGGCGGCGGGTGCCGGTGATGAACGAGCTCTTCGCCACCATGGCGGACGCCCTGCGCGCGGCCGGCGCGCTCGACGAGGACGACGACCTTCAGGACGCGGCGGACGGAAAGGCGAAGACGCTCGAAGCCTCTCGGGCACGCCTCGCCCGGATGATCGGTCGCGACGCCGCCGAGGCATCGCCGGAGGCTTGGGCGGACCTCGGCCGCGCCTTCGTGGAAGCCGCCATCCGGCGCGTCCACGACGCGGCGCTGGTCGTTCTGTCCCGCGCAGAGGTCAGCGAGGACGCTTCGATCGTGGTGGCGGGAACGGGCCGGCCGCTTCTGCGGCGCGTCGCCTCCCGGCTCGACCGAGGGCTCGTCGACTTCGCGGACCTCGTGGAATGCCGCGACGAGCTGCGCGACGCCGTCAGGCGAGCCGCGCCGGCCGCGGCCGTGGCGCTGCTCGCCTCGAAGGAATGACGGGGATCTGAAAGCCCGGCGCGCTCAGCGGGCGCGGTCGAAGGCGCCCGGCAGGATGCCGCGCAGCTCCGAGGAGCCGCGGCGGGCGGCGCGGACGGTGTCGCCGCGTCCGGCCCAGGCCGAGCCGCGCGTGCGGGCCGGAGCGGAAACGCAGAGGCCGGAAGCGAAAGCGGTCGAGGCGGAGGACATGGGATGCGATCTCGGTGTGAACAGGCTGTCGGTCGGGATGGCCGTCTTCTACCGATGCTGCGCTGCAGCAGGTAGGGTCCCGGTCGTGATCCAGCCCTGTCGCGAGCGCATAGCTTTGTGCCGCCCGCCTTAAGCTTTCGGCAAGGCTCCAGCCCTATCCTCTCCGGCCACTTTCACATCCTGTCGAATCGTTCGGCGAAGGCCTCGGCGAAGCGCGCGGCCAGGCGCGCCGCGGGCCCGCGTCCGAGCTCGGCGCGCGCGTGGATGCCGACCTCCAACGGCTCCAGGACCGGCAGTCCGTCGGCGGATCCGAGCCGCCCGAGCCCGGCGGGAAGCGCCCGCACCGATAGGGCTGAAACGCCGAAGCCGGCCCGCAGCATGGCCTCCAGACTCGACAGGCTCGGGGTCACGCAGACGATCTCGTGCGCCAGACCGGCGCGCGTCAATGCGGCCAGCATCTCGCGGCGGTAGTTGCATCCCTCGGGATAGGCGAGGAGGCGCACCGGCTCCCCGGCTTCGTTCGGCGCCCGGCCGACCCAGGCCAGCGGGTCGCGCCAGCGCCGCACCGGCTCGCCGGCCGGCGCTTCGGCGGGGCTCGGCGTCTGCGCGACGACGAGGTCGAGCTCGCCGTCGCGAAAGCGCTTCAGGAGGTTGACGCTGAGGTCGCAGGCGATCTCCAGCCGGACGCCCTCCCCTTCGCCCGCCTGCCGCGCGTCCTCCGCGAGCGCGGCAAGATGCGCGTCGGCGTAATCGTTCGGCAGGCCGACGCGCAGCCGCGGCGCGCGGGCTTCCCGCGACAGGCGCTCCACCAGCTCGTCGTTGAGCGCCAGGATGCGCCGCGCATAGGTCGCGGTCTCACGCCCCGCCTCGGTCGGGCGCGGCGGACCGGCACCCGGCTCGCGCTCGAAGAGCGCGGCGCCGACCAGCTCCTCCAGCCGCTTGATCTGCAGGCTGACGGCCGATTGCGAGCGCCCCAGCCGCGCGCCCGCGCGGGTGAAGCCGCCGCAGTCGATCACCGCGACGAGCGCGCGCAGGAGGTCGGTCGGAAGGTTGCGCATTCGCCGCCAGCCTCGCACGGCCGGCGGCGAAAGCAAGGCTCAGGCGGGCAGGATGTTGTGCTCGGGCCCGAACGGGAAACGGGTGATGTTCTCCGCGCCGGTTTCCGTCACGACGAGGATGTCGTGCTCGCGGTAGCCGCCCGCCCCCGGCATGCCGTCGGGGATGCTCAGCATCGGCTCCATCGAGACCACCATGCCGGGCATGAGCACCGTGTCGACGTCCTCGCGCAGTTCCACCCGCGCCTCGCGCCCGTAATAGTGCGACAGGACGCCGAAGGAGTGGCCGTAGCCGAAGGAGCGGTAGCCGAGCATGCCGGCCTCGGCATAGATCTCGTTGAGCTCCGCGGCGATGTCGCGGCAGCGAGCGCCCGGCCGGATCAGCTCCAACCCGCGCCGATGCACGGCGACGTTCAGCTCCCAAACCTTCAGGTGGGCGGCGCTCGGCTCCCCGAGGAACAGCGTCCGCTCCAGCGCCGTATAGTAGCCGAAGATCATCGGGAAGCAGTTGAGGCTGAGGATGTCGCCGGCCTCCAGCCGCCGCGACGTCACCGGGTTGTGCGCCCCGTCGGTGTTGATGCCCGACTGGAACCAGGTCCAGGTGTCCATCAGCTCGGCATGGGGGAAGCTCTTCGCGATCTCGCGCACCATCGCGCCCGTCGCGGCGAGGGCGACCTCGTGCTCGCCGACGCCGACCGCGACGGCGGCGCGGCAGGCCTCGCCGCCGAGATCGGCGATGCGCGCGCCCTCCCGGATCAGCGCGACCTCCTCCGCGCTCTTGATCGTGCGCATCCACATCGTGTCGGCCGACACGTCGACGAACTCGGCTTCGGGAAACGCCGCCCGCAGCACGTCGAGCCCTTGCAGGCTCAGCTCGTCCATCTCGACGCCGATGCGCCGCGGGTGCCCGAGCCGGGTCTGCAGGGCGTGGCCGAAATTGTCCCGCCGCCAGTCGGTATAGGTGAGGTTGTCGCCGAAGGACCGGCGCCAGGGTTGGCCGGCGTCGATGCCCGCCGTCACCGTGGCGGCGTCCTCCTCCGTCAGCAGGAAGGCGTAGCGCCGCCCGAAGCGGCAGTAGAGGAAGCCGGAGAAGTAGCAGATGTTGTGGTAGGAGGTCAGAACCGCCGCGTCGATCGCCTTCTGCGCCAGGAGCGCGCGCAGCCCATCCTGCCGCCGCTGCATCTCCGCGTCGGAGAAGCCGCGCTTCTCCTTCGCCCCGAAGCGCATGTCCTGCACCCGCTCCAGCGCGTTCGCAGCGCCTGCCTGCGAAACCTGCCCCGTCATCGCCAGCCCCGTTCGCTTCCCGTGAGGGTTCAGCGATAGGGCCGAGCGCCCGCGCGCGGGAAATTGAAAGGCGCAATCGGGCGATGAGCGGAGTTTATGGGGATCACTCGCCCAGCGGGCGGCTCGCGTACCAAGCGCTCACGGCCTTCATCTGCTCCTCGGTCAGGTTGATGGCGAACTCGTGCATGAGGTGCGAGTAGCGGGTGCCGCCGCGCTTCTCCTCCTGCCAGAGGTGGAGGTGCTCCTCCAGGTACCAGGCGGGCTGGCCGGAAAGATAGGGATAGACGCCGTTCTGCGCGCGGCCGGCCGGGCCGTGACAGGATTGGCAGGAGGCGATCTTGCGCGAGGGGATGCCGCGCTCGGCGATGCCCCGGCCGAGCGCCAGGAGCGCCGGATCGCCGCCGTCGACCGCGCCGCCGTCCTCGGCCACGGCCGGCGCGAAGGGCGGCGCGTCGCTCGCGGACGGGGACGTCTGCGGCCAGATCTGCTGCGGGATGCCCGTCGGGGGCGGATCGGCCGCGGCGACCACCGTTTCGCCCGCCGGCGCGTCGACCGGCTGGTTCGCGTACCAGCGCGCCAGTTCGCGCAGCATGGGCACGTCGTAGCGCTTGGCGGCGGGCTGCATGATGCCGCTCTCCCGCGCGGCGATCGAATAGGCCTGGAGGGTCTCGAAGAGATAGGCCTCGCTCTGCCCGGCGATCACCGGGAAGGCGCCGGCGGCCGGCCCCTCGCCGACGCCGCGCCCGTCATAGCCGTGGCAGCGCGCGCAGTCGGCGACGGCTTCGGCGACGTCCGCCCGGCCCGGCGCGCCGACCCCTTGCGTGCCGCCCTGCCCGCCCGGCCCGATGTCGGTCGGCGGGACCAGCCCGTCGCCGAGCGCGAGGCGCCCGTAGTCCTCGGGGGTCATGGCGGGATAGGCGCGCAGAAAGGCGACCAGCGCCCAGACCTCGTCGTCGCGCTTCTGCGTCGCCCAGGCCGGCATGCCGGAATACTTCACGCCGTGCTTGCCGATCCAGAACAGCTCGCGGTCCTTCCACTCGCCGACCTGATCCTCCAGCCGCGGCGGGTGCGGCGTCATCGCCAGGACCACCGGCGACTGCGCCTCGCCCGGCGCGCCGTGGCAGGGGGCGCAGCCCGTCGCGAAGTGGCCGGCGACGCGCTGGACGAGCTTCGGGTCGGCCGGGTCGAAGCCGTCCGGCGGCGAGTAGCCGAGCGACTGCCGGTCGACGGTCTGCCCCATCACCCAGTGGAGGAACCAGCCGAAGGGCGCCCAATGCCCGGACGAGGCCGAGATCGGCACGATGCCGGACGCGCCGACCGCGAAGGGCGCGGCGACGGCGGCCAGCGCCAGGATCGCGATCCGCTTCCTCGTGAGCTCGAAGGACACGCGCATCAGTTCGTCCGCTCCCCTGCCTCGTGCGCGCCGCGGCGCTCCTTCAGGATGCTGCCGAGCAGCACCACGCCGCCGAGGAGGTAGGCGCTGCCGCCGATCGTCAGCATCAGCACCCCGCCGAGCTGCTGGTCCTCCAGCGGCGTCAGGCCGGCGGCCGGCGAGCACAGCTCGGCGCAGGCGTAGAGCGGGCGCGGCGCGAACAGGAGAAGCCCGCCCAGCAGAGTCATGTGCATGGAGGTGAGCAGCAGCCCGCCGGTCCCGGCGAGCCGCGCGCCCGCGCGCGCCGCTTCGCCGGGCTCGTCGGACGCCGCGGGCCCCACCGCCGCGACCCAGACGAGGAGGCCGGCGAGAAGGAAGGAGGCCTGCTCGGCCAGGAAGATCGGCGCCTGCTGGCGCGCCGCGTCGTGGAGCGCCGGCGCGTGCCAGCCCCAGACGATCAGGAACTCGAGCGCCGCGGCGAACAAGGCCGCCGTCGGCGGCAGCGCGGCGACGCTGCGGGGCGCGAGCCGCGACAGGCCGACCGCGAGAAGCGGCGCGGCCACGGCGACGACGCCCATGTGCATCACCATGTGGGCCGCGAAGGAGCCGCGCGCGCGCTCGGGCAGCGGCCCGAGCCAGAGACAGGCGAGGATCGCCAGGGCCGCGAGCGCCGGCCAGCCCCGCGCGAGAAGGCCGTCCGCCGGCCGGGCGGCCAGAACCGAGCCCGGCGCGCTCATCGGCAGTCGACCACGAACAGCGCCGGCATGGCGACGAAGACGACGCCCACGAAGGACAGGCCGGCCAGGAGCAGCGTCGAGAACTCCAGGAAGCGCTCGCGATGCGCCGGCGAGGCCTCGTTGAAGGGGGGTGCCACGTATTCCGACTGCCATTCCCGCCAGGCGCGCACGCCGCACCAGGCGATGATCGCGAGGGCGACGACCGTCAGGACGGCGACGAGGATCCGAGGTCCGGGAATCGCCTCGAAGATCGCGTCGTTGGGCGCGCAGGCATAGGCCGCCGTGATGTAGGACAGGAGGAAGTGCCAGGCCCAGACCGTCGGCGGGGTGATCAGGGTCCAGAGGTTGTCGCGGGTCTTGCCGGAAGGAAGAAGGTGCATGGCCGTGCCTCACGCGACGAGGGGGAAGAGCGAGATCGTCCCGATCGTCACCAACGCCGTGCCGCCCATGAAGTGCCAGTAAAGCGCGACGTTGCAGATATCGATGTCGTATTCCGGCGTCAGCTTTCCGGCGAGCGAGCGCGCCAGGCAGTAGAACAGCATGATGGTTCCGACCGCCGCGTGCACTGCCGTCCAGATCGCCAGAGTCCAGACGATGGCGGGATAGACGTGGACCACAGGGTCGAGCCCCGTCGCGTAAGGCGCCCAGAGCAGCGCCGCCGCGGCGACGACGGACAGGACGCCGCCCCCGCCCATGGCGAGGCGCGCCAGGGGCACGCGGCCCGTGCGGTTCAGCCGGTTCGCCGCGACCGCGAGGCCCCAGGCGCCCGCGAAGAGCGCCAGCGAGAGCATCGGCCAGAGCTGCCCCGGGGCGTTCTCCATGCCCGGCGGCGGGAAGTCCTGATGGATCGTGAAGAAGAAGTAGTAGCCGAAGACGAGGCTGAGGAACGCCGTCGCGTCGCCGGTCATGGTGATGAACATCGCCCACCAGGAGACGGACTGCGGGCCGGACATGTAGAGCGGCAGCGACAGGCCCCGCCCGACGTCCTTCTCCTTCTTCTCCGGCACGAAGGAGGTGCCGCGCCAGAGCCAGACGATGATCGCGACGAGCGCCAGGCCCATCGCGACGATCGTCGCCATCCACAGGTGGAACACGGCGAGGATGAAGACGGCGCCCAGGAACACGGCGGCCCAGAACGGCATCCAGCTCGGCCCCGGCACGCGCAGGCACTGGATGGGCTTGGCGTCGAGGACGCTCGTCACCAGCGTTTCGCGCAGGTTCTCCTCCGCGTCCGGCAGGTAGAAGCGGCCCTTGTCGACGTCCTCCATGAAGCGCGGCTGCTCCCAGAGCGGATAGCGCGTCGTCACGATGGGGATGGAGCGCACGCCCCAGTTCTTGTCCTCGGTCTCTGCCAGCCATTCCAGCGTGCCGGCGTTCCAGGTGTTGCGCGCGGCGACGGGGACGTGCCCCTTCGGGCGCAGGACGTCGTAGACGACGACGAGGAAGCCCGCGGCGAAGACGAAGCCGCCGACGGACGAGATGAGGTTCGGCCATTCCAGCCCGAGCCCGGCCGGATAAGTCCAGACGCGGCGCGGCATGCCCATCAGGCCCGACCAGTGCATCGGCGCGAAGGCGAGGTTGAAGCCGACGAACATCAGCCAGAAGGCGATGCGCCCGAGCTTGTCGGAGAGGCGCTTCTGCCCGACGACGGGCCAGAAGTAGTAGACGCCCGCGACCAGCGGAAACACCATGCCGCCGACGAGGACGTAGTGGAGATGGGCGACCACGAAGTAGCTGTCATGCGCCTGCCAGTCGAAGGGGGCGATCGCGACCATCACGCCGGTGATGCCGCCGAAGACGAAGACGCCGAGCGAGCCGAGGACGAAGAGCATCGGCACCTGGTAGGTGACGCGTCCCGTCAGGAGGGTCGCCAGGAACACGAAGATCTGCACGCCCGTCGGGATCGCCACCGCCTCGGACGCCGCCGAGAAGAAGCCGAGCGACATGGCCGGCAGGCCCGTCGTGTACATGTGGTGGGCCCAGAGGCCGAAGGACAGGAAGCCCGTCCCCACCGCCGCGAGCACGATCCAGGAGTAGCCGAGGATCGGCCGGCGCGCGAAGGTCGGCACGATCATCGCGATGAGCGCGATGGCCGGCAGGAAGACGATGTAGACCTCCGGGTGGCCGAAGATCCAGAACAGGTGCTGCCACAGCACCGGGTCGCCGCCGCGCTCGGGATCGAAGAAGGGCCAGCCGAACAGGCGCTCCAGCTCGAACAGGATGTCGCCGGCGATCAGCGGCGGGAAGGCGAAGAGGATCATCGTCGCGACGACGAGGAC
>CANJKV010000108.1 GCA_947474855.1 Aurantimonadaceae bacterium
GCGAGGACGTCGCCGCTGGCGACCACGGCGCCGGGCCCGGCGACGAGCCGCACGAGGCCGGGCATCGGCGCGACGATGCGGTCGCTCGCCTCGGCCGCCGGCCCGCTCGGGGCGTCCTCGCGCCACGCCTCG
Organism: Aurantimonadaceae bacterium; assembly: GCA_947474855.1. Taxonomy (GTDB): domain Bacteria; phylum Pseudomonadota; class Alphaproteobacteria; order Rhizobiales; family Rhizobiaceae; genus Antarcticirhabdus. The sequence goes on from CANJKV010000108.1 coordinate 133, forward strand.
AAGCGGTGCGCCTCGCCGCCGAGGAAGACGGTGACGCTTCCCTCGTCCCGCGCGACATGGGCGCCGCGCCGCAGGCCGTCCCGCTCGAAGGCGACGGCGCCGCCGGGATCGGAGCGGCGGATGCCGAAGCGTGCGTTGCCCTGCGGGAGGGCGACGTCGAAGCCGCTCGTTTCATTTGTGTGAACGACGACCTCGCGGCGCCGGCCGTCTTCGTCCCGGAGGACCGCGACTTGGCGCGCCCGTCCCCAGGCGCGAAAACCCCGCAGCCCGTCGAAGGGATCGCGCCAGCCGGAGGCGTCCGGCGCGGCGTCGAGGTAGCCGAGGCAGGCGAGGGCGGCGAGGGCCAGGGCGTCGTCGGCCTCCGCGCGGGCAGGGGCGGCCAGGGCCTCGCCGCGGCGCTCGATCAGGCCGGTGTCGAGGGTGCCGGCGAGAACCACGGGATCGGCGGCGAGACGGGCGAGGACGCTGAGATTCGTGGCGGGACCAACGATGCGGGTCTCGGCCAAAGCATTGCGCAACAGGGCGAAAGCCGAAGCGCGTGTGTCGCCGTGGACGACGAGCTTGGCGATCATCGGGTCGTAGTGCGGGGTCACGCGATCACCCTCGCACACGCCGGTCTCGACCCGTACATTCCCTTCGGGAAAGCGGAGCGTCGAGAGCCTCCCTGTCGAGGGCAGGAAGCCCCGTGCCGGGTCCTCGGCATAGAGCCGGGCCTCGACGGCGTGGCCGCGCAGGCGAACCTCGTCCTGCCGTATAGGAAGGGGATCGCCCGCGGCGACGCGCAGCTGCAGCTCCACGAGGTCGAGGCCGGTGACCATCTCGGTCACGGGATGCTCGACCTGGAGGCGGGTGTTCATTTCCATGAAAAAGAAGCGGTCGGGCCGCAGGCCCTCGGAGGCGTCGAGGATGAACTCCACCGTGCCGGCGCCGCGATAGTTCACGGCCCTCGCCGCGCGCACCGCGGCCTCGCCCATGGCGGCGCGCAGCTCGGCCGTCATGCCGGGCGCGGGCGCCTCCTCGATCACCTTCTGGTGCCGGCGCTGGAGCGAGCAGTCGCGCTCGAAGAGGTGGACGAGGTTGCCGTGCGCGTCGCCGAAGACCTGGACCTCGACGTGGCGGGGCGAGGCGACGTAGCGCTCGATCAGGCAGCGGTCGTCGCCGAAGGCGGCCAGCGCTTCCCGCCGGGCGCTCGCGAGGGCGTCGGCGAACTCGGCCGCGCGGTCCACGCGGCGCATGCCTTTGCCCCCGCCCCCGGCCCGCGCCTTGATCAGCACGGGATAGTTGATGCGCTCGGCTTCCGCGGCGAGGCGCGCGGGATCGTCCTCCTCGCCGTGCCAGCCGGGCACCACCGGCACGCCGGCGGCCTCCATCAGGCGCTTGGCCGCGTCCTTGAGGCCCATGGCGCGGATCGAATCCGGCCGCGGACCGACGAAGATCAGCCCTGCGGCCTCCACGCTCTCGGCGAAGTCGGCGTTCTCCGACAGGAAGCCGTAGCCGGGATGCACCGCGTCCGCGCCCGTGCGCCGCGCAGCCTCCAGGATCGCCGCGCCGTCAAGATAGCTCTGCGCCGCCGGGGCCGGGCCGAGGCGCACGGCCTCGTCGGCCCTCGCCACGTGCAGCGCGTCGCGGTCGGCGTCGGAGAAGACGGCGACGCAGCGCATGCCCATGGCGCGGGCCGTGCGCATCACCCGGCAGGCGATCTCGCCCCGGTTGGCGACGAGGAGGGTGCGGATCATCGCGCGCCTCACATCCGGAAGAGGCCGAAGCGCGTCGGCCCGATCGGGGCGTTCAGCGCGGCCGAGAGGGACAGAGCGAGGACGTCGCGGCTCCTGGCGGCGGGTACGACGCCGTCGTCCCAGAGGCGGGCGGAGGCGTATAAGGGGTCGCTCTGGCGCTCGAACTGCTCGATCGTCGGGCGTTTGAAGGCCTCCTCCTCGGCCTCGCTCCAGCGCGTCCCCCGCCGCTCGAGCGCCTCGCGGCGCACCTGCGCGAGGACCCCGGCCGCCTGCGGGCCGCCCATGACGGCGATCCGGGCGTTCGGCCAGCTCCACAGGAAGCGCGGCCCGAAGGCGCGTCCCGCCATGCCGTAATTGCCGGCGCCGTAGGAGCCGCCGATCAGCATCGTCACCTTCGGAACCGCCGTGGTGGAGACCGCCGTGACGAGCTTGGCGCCGTGCCTGGCGATGCCGCCGGCCTCGGCCGCGCGCCCGACCATGAAGCCGGAAATGTTCTGGAGGAAGACGAGCGGAACTTTCCGCTGCGAGCACAGCTCGACGAAGTGCGCGCCTTTCACGGCGCTTTCGGAGAACAGGACGCCGTTGTTGGCGAGGATGCCGACGGGCATGCCGTGGATATGGGCGAAGCCGCAGACCAGCGTTTCGCCGTAAGCTCCTTTGAACTCGTCGAGCCGCGAGCCGTCGACGAGCCGGGCGATCACCTCGCGCACGTCGTAGGGGCGGCGCGGATCGGCGGGCACGATGCCGAGGATTTCGGCCGGATCGTAAGCCGGCTCGCAGGACGTCTCCAGCGCGACCGCGGGGCGCTTCCCGGTGTTGAGGTGGGCGACGATGCGCCGGGCGATCGCGAGCGCGTGGGCGTCGTTTTCGGCGATGTGGTCGGCGACGCCGGACTGGCGGGCGTGGACTTCGGCGCCGCCGAGCTCCTCCGCCGAGACGACCTCGCCCGTCGCGGCCTTCACGAGGGGAGGACCGGCGAGAAAGATCGTGCCCTGGCCCCGCACGATCACCGTCTCGTCGCTCATGGCGGGCACGTAGGCGCCGCCCGCCGTGCACGAGCCCATGACGACGGCGACCTGCGCGATGCCCTCGGCGGACATGCGCGCCTGGTTGAAGAAGATGCGGCCGAAATGCTCGCGATCGGGGAAGACCTCGTCCTGATTCGGCAGGTTCGCGCCGCCGGAGTCCACGAGGTAGACGCATGGCAGGCGGTTCTCGGCCGCGATCTCCTGCGCGCGCAGGTGCTTCTTGACGGTGAGGGGATAATAGGTGCCGCCCTTCACCGTCGCGTCGTTGGCGACGACCATCACCTCGCGCCCCGACACGCGCCCGATGCCGGCGATGAGCCCGGCGCCGGGCACTTCGCCATTGTGAAGGCCGTGGGCGGCGAGAAGGCCGATCTCCAGGAAGGGCGAGCCTGGGTCGAGCAGGCGTTCCACCCGCTCGCGCGGGGGCATCTTGCCGCGGCCCGCATGGCGCGCCCGCGCCGCCTCGCCGCCGCCGCGAAGCGCGGCCTCCGCGGCGTCCCGCACCCGCGCCTCGGCTGCAAGCATCGCCGCGCGGTTGGTGGCGAAGTCGGGCGAGCGGGTGGAGATGGCGGAGGCGATCACCGGCATCAGGCGCTCTCCCGGAAAAGCTCGCGGCCGATCAGCATGCGGCGGATCTCGGAGGTGCCGGCACCGATCTCGTAGAGCTTGGCGTCGCGCAGGAGCCGGCCGGCGGGATAGTCGTTGGTGTAGCCGACGCCGCCGAGCGCCTGGATCGCCTGGAGCGCCATCTGCGTCGCGGCCTCCGCGGCGTGGAGGATGCAGCCCGCGGCGTCCTGGCGGCTCGTCTCGCCGCGGTCGCAAGCCGCCGCCACGGCGTAGACGTAGGCCCGCGCGGCATTGGCCTGGACGTACATGTCAGCCAGCTTGCCCTGCATCAGCTGGAACTCGCCGATCGGCTGGCCGAACTGCTCGCGCTCGTGGAGAAAGGGCACGACGAGGTCGAGGCAGGCGGCCATGATGCCCAGCGGCCCGGCGGCCAGCACCACGCGCTCGTAGTCGAGCCCGCTCATCAAGACCTCGACGCCGCCGCCGACGCGGCCGAGGACGTGGTCGCCAGGCACGAAGCAGTTCTCGAAGATCAGCTCGCAGGTGTTCGAGCCGCGCATGCCGAGCTTGTCGAGCTTCTGCGCGGTGGAGAAGCCCGCCATGCCGCGCTCGACGAGAAAGGCGGTGATGCCGCGCGGGCCGGCGTCCGGGTCGGTCTTGGCGTAGACGACGAGCGTCGAGGCGTCCGGCCCGTTGGTGATCCACATCTTCGAGCCGTTCAGCAGGAAGCCGCCATCCCGCGCCTCGGCGCGAAGGCGCATCGAGACGACGTCGGAGCCCGCCCCCGTCTCCGACATGGCGAGGGCGCCGACGTGCTCGCCGGAAATGAGCTTGGGCAGGTACCTGCGCTTCTGCTCGGGCGTGCCGTTGCGGCGGATCTGGTTGACGCAGAGATTGGAATGGGCGCCGTAGGACAGGCCCACAGACGCCGAGGCGCGGCTGATCTCCTCCACAGCGACGCAATGCGCGAGGTAGCCCATGCCGGCGCCGCCGTGCTCCTCCTCGACGGTGACGCCGAGGAGGCCGAGCGCGCCCATCTCCGCCCACAGCTCGTTCGGGAAGGCGTTGTCGCGGTCGATCTCAGCCGCGCGCGGCGCGATGCGCTCCCCCGCGAAGCGGCGCACCATGCCGCGCAGCGCCTCGACCTCTTCCGGCAGGCCGAAGCTCAAGCCCCGCTCGAACATGACGCCTCTCCTTCCTGTCCGAGGCCGACGCTGCGCGCGGCCATGGCGACGTAGATGTTCTCGATCGCCGCGCGCGAGAGCCGGCCGGCCGGGTCGTACCAGGTGGTGACGCCGGTCAGCATGGCGATCAGCGCCATGGCCTCGACGGCGGGGTCTTCGATGCGGAAGGCGCCGGAGCGCTGCCCCTCGCGCAGGATGCCGCGCAGGCGCGCCTCGTAGGCGCCGCGCAGGGCGTTGATGCGGGCGCGGTTCCCGGGCTCCAGGCTGCGCAGCTCCATGTAGGACAGGAACACCGCGTCGGCCTCGTCGAAGTGGTAGCGCACATGGAAGCGCGCGAAGGCGGCGAGCCGCTCCGCCGGCGGGGCATCCGCCTGCGGCAGAGCCGCGTCGAGCGCCGCCGTCAGCCGCAGGAGGTGCGTCTCCATCAGGTCGGCGAGGATGTCCTGCTTGGCGGGGAAGTGGTTGTAGAGGGCGCTCGCCCGGACGCCCACGCGGGCGGCGATGTCGCGCATCGAAACGGCGGAGAAGCCGTGCGCTGCAAACAGCGCCTCGGCCGCGCGGCGGATCGCGTCGCGCGTCGCCTCGCCCCGCGCCGTGGTCCCGGCGGAAGCGGAAGCCGATCCGGCCTGCTTGTCGGCGAACGCTTCCACGGGCCCTCCCGAACCGATGAAATGAACGATCGTTCATTCATATTCCGTGGCCGAGCTTCGTGCAAGCGGGTTGCCCCGCTATCGAGGAAGCGCTTGCGGCGGAATGACTTTGCCCCCATGAGGGAGATGGGGATGCTTGGCCGGCGAAGCGATGGTTCGCGAGCCGGAGGGTCGGGTCGAAACGCATGGGGTTGTTCAAGCTGGCGGAACGCATGCAGGCGCTCCCCGGGCTCGGCTGGGGGGTGGCCGTTCTCGCCTTCGCGCTGGCCACGGCGGTGCGCTTCCTGTCCGACGGCCTCCTGCCGCCGGGCTTCCCCTACCTCACCTACTTCCCCGCCGTGGTCCTCACGGCCTTCTTCGCCGGCACCCGCCCGGGCGCGCTCTGCGCCGTCCTGTCGGGCCTCGGCGCCTGGTTCTGGTTCATCCCGCCCTCCGGCACCTTCTCGCTGAGCCCTTCCGTTCTCGTGGCGCTCGCCTTCTACGCCTTCGTGATCGCGGTGGACCTTCTCTTCATCCACGTGGCGACGAAGACGGTCCGGGCGCTGGAGCGCGAGCGGGGCGTGTCGGGCGGGCTCTACGAGCAGCAGCGCGTGATGTTCCAGGAACTGCAGCACCGCGTGGCGAACAACATGCAGTTCGTCTCCAGCCTCCTCAACCTTCAGAAGCGCAAGCTCGCCCATGATCCCGCTTCCGCTTCGGCGGCAATCGACGAGGCCAAGGCGCGCATCGACACGATCGGGCGGATCCACCGTCGGCTCTACGATCCGGACACGGCCAACCGGCCGGCAGAGCGTACCTTTCAGGACCTTTGCGAGGACGTGCTGGCGTCCAGCGACGCGTCCGGCGTGCGGGTCGAGGTGAGCGCGCCCGGCTTCGTCTTCGGCCTCGACCGCCTGTCGACGCTGTCGCTGATCCTCGTGGAGCTCGTCACCAACAGCTTGAAGCACGCCTTTCCCGACGGGCGCGGCGGCCTCATCCGCGTCGTCTTCGAACCGGCCGGTGACGGCCTGGTGCGGATGACGGTCGCGGACGACGGCGTCGGCTTCGACCTGCCGCGCCTCGGTGCCAATCGCGGCTCCCTCGGCCAGCGCATCGTCGGAGGCCTCGCCGCTCGCATCGGCGGCGAGGTCGCCTACGCCAACGAGGCCGGCGCCGTGACGCGGCTGACCTTCAAACCCTGAAGGGCCTTGCGGCCTCAGCCGGCCTCGTCGATCGCTTCGAGGATGACGTTGTCGTTGGTGTAGATGCAGATCTCTGCCGCGATCTTCATGGCACGCCGGGCGATCTCCTCGGCCGAAAGGTCGGTTTCGGCGAGGGCCTTGGCCGCGGCCAGGGCGTAGTTGCCCCCCGAGCCGATCGCCATGACGCCGGCTTCCGGCTCCAAAACGTCGCCGTTGCCGGTCAGCGTCAGGGTGACGTTCTTGTCGGCGACGATCATCATCGCCTCGAGGCGCCGGAGATAGCGGTCGGTGCGCCAGTCCTTGGCGAGTTCGACGCAGGCGCGCATCAGCTGGTCGGGATACTGCTCGAGCTTGGATTCGAGCCGCTCCAGAAGCGTGAAGGCGTCGGCGGTCGCGCCCGCGAAGCCCGCGATGACCGCGCCATTCTTGCCGATGCGGCGGACCTTGCGGGCATTGCCCTTCATCACCGTGTTGCCGAGGGACACCTGACCGTCGCCGGCGATCACCACCCGCCCGTTCTTGCGGACGGTGACGATGGTGGTGCCGTACATGGTGGCGGGATCGTGCGCTTGCGCGTTCATGGATGGTCTTTCGATAGCGCCGCCGCCCGTCCCTCCTTGCAAGCGGACGGGCGCGGCCGTGGGTCTCGCCGCCCATATGGGGTGCTCCGCCGCATCCTGCAAAAGGCCGCGCCGGCCCGCGCCAAGCCTTGGCGCGGCGGCCCGAAGGTTGGTAAGGGGTGCGGCGACCCCGACCATCCCGTCCGAGCCGGAACCCTTCGCGATGACCGACAGCGCCGCCCCCGTTTCCCCGACGCCGAGTGCCGGCGGGCGCCGCGGCCACGTCGAGCGCACCACGAAGGAGACCGCGATCCGCGTCGCCGTCGATCTCGACGGCACGGGCGAGGCCCGCGTCTCCACTGGCGTCGGCTTCTTCGACCACATGCTCGACCAGCTCGCCCGCCACTCCCTGATCGACATGGAGATCGAGGCCAAGGGCGACCTCCACATCGACGACCACCACACGGTGGAGGACGTCGGCATCGCGCTGGGGCAGGCCATCCGCCGGGCGCTCGGCGAGCGGCGCGGCATCGTGCGCTACGCCTCGCTGGACCTCGCCATGGACGAGGCGCTGACGCGCGCCGCGATCGACGTGTCGGGCCGGCCCTTCCTGGTCTTCCAGGCCGAATTCCCGACGCAGAAGATCGGCACCTTCGACGCCGAGCTGGTGCGCGAGTTCTTCCAGGCCCTGGCGCAGAACGCCGGGCTGACGCTGCACGTGACGAACCTCTACGGCCTCAACTCCCACCACATCGCCGAGACCTGCTTCAAGGCGGTGGCGCGCGTCCTGGGCTCGGCGATCGCGCACGACCCGCGCCAGGCCGGGCGCGTGCCCTCCACCAAGGGAATGCTCGCGTGAGCGCCTGGACCGTCTTCGAGCCGAAGGGCGCGCAAGGGCGCACGGCCGGCGCCGTGTTCCTGCGCGACCGCTTCTCCGTTCCCGCCTTCCTGTTCGGGCCCTTCTGGCTCCTTTGGAACCGGCTCTGGCTGGAGGCGATCGTCGCCATCGCCCTCGTGGTCGGCCTCGGCCTCCTGGAACGGGCGGAGGGCTGGACGCTCGCCGGCAACGTCCTGCCGCTTCTTCTCGCGCTGCTGATCGGCCTCGAAGGGCCGGAGCGCCGTGCCGCGCGCCTGCGCCGCGCCGGCTGGCGCGAGGCGGCGACCGTCATGGCCGACAATCGCGACGAGGCGGAGCTGCGCTACTACGCCGGCGCGATGAGCCGGTCCGTGGTCGACGATGCCGCCCCCGCTGCTTCCTCTGCCTCCGCTCCGGCCGCCCTCGCGCCGCGGGCGGGCTCCTTCGGCGGCTTCTTCTCCGGAGGGCGTTCGGCATGAGCGGAACCCTCGCGATCATCGACTACGGCTCGGGCAACCTGCGCTCGGCGACCAAGGCCTTCGAGCGCGCCGCCCGCGAAGGGGGCTCGGACGCGCGCGTCCTCCTGACGGACGATCCCGACGCCGTGCGCGCCGCCGACCGCGTCGTGCTGCCGGGCGTCGGCGCCTTCGCCGACTGCCGCGCCGGCCTCGACGCGGTGCCCGGCATGGTGGAGGCGCTGCGCGAGGTGGTGGAGACCCGCGGCCGCCCCTTTCTCGGCATCTGCGTCGGCATGCAGCTCATGGCGAGCCGCGGGCTGGAGAAGGCGATCACCCCCGGCCTCGGCTGGATCGCCGGCGACGTCGCGCGCATGGAGCCGGCCGACCCCGCCCTGAAGATACCGCAGATCGGCTGGAACACGCTCCTTGCGCGCGCGCCCGGGCATCCGCTTCTCAAGGACATCCCGACGGGCGAGGCCGGGCTCCACGCCTACTTCGTCCATTCCTTCCATCTCGCCGCCGAGGACCCCGCCGACGTCCTCGCCACCGTCGACTATGGCGGGCCGATGACGGCGATGGTGGCGCGGGACAATCGCGCGGGCACGCAGTTCCACCCCGAGAAGAGCCAGACCCTCGGTTTGAAGCTCCTCGCCAACTTCCTCGCCTGGGCGCCCTGAGCGTTCACGGCCCCTCATCCGGTCCGTTTCCATGCCGATCCTGTTTCCCGCCATCGACCTGAAGGACGGCGCCTGCGTGCGCCTGAAGCTCGGCCTCATGGAGGAGGCGACGCTCTACAACGAGGACCCCGCGGCGCAGGCGCGAAGCTTCCTCGATGACGGCTTCACCCACCTCCACGTCGTCGACCTCAACGGGGCCTTCGAGGGGCGGGCGGTGAACGGGGCGGCGGTGGAGGCGATCCTCGCCGCCGTCGGCGGCTCGATGAAGGTGCAGCTCGGCGGCGGCATCCGCACGCTTGAGCACATCGAGCGGTGGCTGGGCCTCGGCCTGTCGCGCGTCATCCTCGGCACGGTCGCGGTGCGCGATCCCGCCCTCGTGCGCGAGGCGGCGCGGCGCTTTCCGGCCCAAGTCGCCGTCGGCATCGACGCCAAGGGCGGCCGGGTGGCGGTCGAGGGCTGGGCGGAAACGTCGGAGCTGACCGCCGTCGACCTCGCCAAGCGCTTCGAGGATGCCGGGGTCTCCGCGATCATCTACACCGACATCGACCGCGACGGGGTTCTCGCCGGCATCAACTGGGACGCGACGATCGCCCTCGCCGACGCCGTCGCCATCCCCGTCATCGCCTCCGGCGGCCTCGCCTCGCTGGACGACGTGCGGCGGCTGACGCAGCCCGACGCGGCCCGGCTGGAGGGCGCGATATCGGGGCGGGCGCTTTATGACGGACGCATCGACGCGAGAGAGGCGCTGACGATCCTGCGGGGGTGAGGGGTGGCGGGTTTCACGTGAAACCTATAGCGTCGGTTGATAGTTCAACAAACTGTTGAATTTCGCTATCCTGCCGCCATGAACATCCAGCTTCCGACGATCCGCACGGCCGACGACTTTCTCGCCGCCTATGAGGGCGTGGAGGGGAAGTTCGAGTTCGTGAACGGGAAGGTCGTCGAGCACGTGATCAAGGTGACCCGGAGCCACGTTAACCTGGCTCATCGCTTGACCTTCGCGCTCGGCTCCCGCCTCGACCCCGACGCCCATATCATCGGCTCCGCCGATTTCGGGGTGAGAACCGAAGCCGGCATCCGCTACCCCGACGTGTTCGTCGAGGCGGCCGGCGGCCCAGCGAAGGCGCTCGTCACCGACGTGCCGCTGCTTCTTGCCGAGATCCTTTCGTCCTCCTCCGTCGCCTTGGACTTCGGCGAGAAGAGGCAGGAATACACCGCAATTCCTTCGCTCCTGCACTACGTCGTCCTGTCGCAGGACGAGCCGCGCGTCTGGCTCTGGCAGCGGGGCGAGGAGGGGGCGTTCGGATCGCCGGAGATGATCGTCGGTCGCGAGGCCGTCCTGCCGCTGACGGGCTTCGGGATCGAGCTGGCGCTCGCCGAGCTGTATCGCGGCATCGCCTGAGAGGCTGGAACCCGGCCCGCCGTCCGACCATTCCACCCGCTCGCAAGGGACGATTGCGAATACGGACCATCCATCATGACGATCTCTCGCACGCTCGGCCTCGCCCTCGGCGCCGGCCTCCTGCTTTCCGGCGCGGCTTCGGCCCAGGTTTCGGTCGAACAGGACGCGGCCAGCAACAAGCTCCTGATCAACCAGCGCGACCAGGCCGGCAACGCGCCGCAGAAGGACAAGGTCTTCACCACCGGCAACGACAAGAACAGCGTCACCCACGTCCAGCAGCGCGGGGAAACCGACGCCGTGGAGGCCACGCAGACCGGCGAGACCAACACGATCCGCGCCAACCAGCGTGCCACCGACAACGCCGTCTCCGCCACCCAGACCGGCGAAACCAACACGGCGAGGATCCGCCAGACCAACCCGAACTGAGGCGGCGCCGGCCTGAAAATGACCGCCGGCCCTTGACGGGGGACGGCGGATGCCGCTCAAGGCGGGCATGACCCTCAAGGCCCGCATCATCCCCTGTCTCGACGTCAAGGACGGCCGCGTCGTCAAGGGCGTCAACTTCGAAGCCCTGCGCGACGCGGGCGATCCCGTGGAGGCCGCGCGCGCCTACGACGCGGCGGGCGCCGACGAGCTCTGCTTCCTCGACATCACGGCGTCCTCCGACGACCGGGGCACGCTTCTCGACGTGGTCGCGCGCACGGCCGAAGGCTGCTTCATGCCGGTGACGGTGGGCGGGGGCGTCAGGGCGGTTCAGGACATCCGCAACCTGCTTCTGGCCGGCGCCGACAAGGTGTCGATCAACACCGCCGCCGTCGCCCGCCCGGACTTCGTCGCCGAGGCCGCCGACAAGTTCGGCGACCAGTGCATCGTCGTCGCCATCGACGCCAAGCGCGTCAGTGCGGAAGGCGAGTCCGGCCGCTGGGAGATCTTCACCCATGGCGGGCGCCGCCCGACCGGCATCGACGCGGTCGAGTTCGCGCGGAAGGTCGTGTCGCTCGGGGCCGGCGAGATCCTGCTGACCTCGATGGACCGCGACGGCACCAAGGCCGGCTTCGACCTCGGCCTGACCCGCGCCGTCGCCGATGCGGTCCACGTGCCGGTGATCGCCTCGGGCGGCGTCGGTACGCTGGACCACCTCGTCGAAGGCGTGACGGAGGGGCGCGCGGCCGCGGTGCTGGCCGCCTCGATCTTCCACTTCGGCACCTATTCGATCGCGGAGGCCAAGGCCCACATGGCGGCCGCCGGCATCCCGATGCGCCGCGACCCGCCCGACGTCGGCAACCGGGCCGTGCGGGAGGGATCGGCGCGATGAGCCGCGCGGAGAGCTTCACGCTGGCGGATCTCGAAGGCATCGTCGCCGAACGGGCCGCGTCCGACGATCCGAAGTCCTACACGGCAAGCTTGAAGCGGAAGGGCCAGCCCGTCGCCGCCAAGAAGCTCGGCGAGGAGGCGGTGGAAACCGTGATCGCGGCGATCGAAGGCGACCCCGCTCGCTTGACGTCGGAGGCCGCGGACCTGCTTTATCATCTTCTCGTGGTGCTGGAGATCGGCCGCGTGCCGCTCGCCGACGTCATGACCGAACTGCGCCGCCGCACCGCGCAGACCGGACTGGAGGAGAAGGCGGCCAGGAATCCCGGCTGATGGATCAGCTCGCGCCAGCTGAAGTCTCGCCCTACCGCGTCTTTTCGGCGGAGGAATGGGCGCGGCTTCGCGCCGGTACCCCGCTGACCCTGACGAAGGAGGACGTGGAGCGCCTGCGCTCCACCGGCGACAAGGTCGATCTTCGCGAAGTCGAGCGCATCTATCTCGCCGTCTCGCGCCTCCTGTCGGCGCATGTCGAGGCCTCGCAGCTCCTGTTCCGCCAGCGCCAGGCCTTCCTGGGCGGCGAGCAGAACCGCAAGACGCCCTTCGTCATCGGCATCGCCGGCTCGGTCGCGGTCGGCAAGTCCACGACGGCGCGCCTCCTCAAGGAACTGCTCGCCCGCTGGCCCTCCTGCCCCAAGGTCCAGCTCGTCACGACCGACGGCTTCCTTTATCCCAACGCCGTGCTCGAGGCCGAAGGGCTGATGAAGCGCAAGGGCTTTCCCGAAAGCTACGACGTCGGGGCCATCCTGCGCTTCCTGTCCGACGTGAAGGCCGGCGTGCCGCGCGTCGAGGCGCCGGTCTATTCCCACCTCGTCTACGACGTCGTGCCGAACGGGCGCGTCAGCGTCGAGGCGCCGGACATCCTGATCTTCGAGGGACTGAACGTCCTGCAGGTCCGCGACATCCCGCGCGACGGCAAGGCGGTTCCGTTCGTGTCCGACTTCTTCGACTACTCCATCTACATCGACGCCGACGAGGCCGACATCCGGCGCTGGTACGTCGAGCGCTTCATGCGCCTTCGCGACACCGCCTTCCGCCAGGACGCCTCCTATTTCCGCCGCTACTCGCTGATCGGCGAGGCGCAGGCGCTGGAGGTGGCCGAGACGCTGTGGGAGACGATCAACGCGCGCAATCTGCGCGAGAACATCCTGCCCACCCGTCCGCGCGCCGACCTGATCCTGCGCAAGGGACCCGGCCACCTCACCGAGCAGGTGGCGCTGCGCAAGATCTGACGCGGAGGAGCTTCGCGGCACGCCGCCGCAGAACGGCCTTCCTTGCCGTCATTTAACGTTCACCGGCCCGTCAAAGGCGCTATGCAAGGCTGACCTCACGACCGGTCTCTTCCGCGCTCGCGCGTTCGTGCGCCGCGCCACTGCCGAGGACAAAGTCCCCCGTGTTCGTTTCCTTCTTTCCCCAACCGAAACTGTTCTTCTGGTCGGTTCTCGGCTGGGCAGCGCTGTGCATCGGCGCCTGGTATCTCGGCGCCTCCGAGATCGGGCCGCTGATCGGGCTGCCGCATACCGAGGGCGAGCTGCCGATCGGCGTGTCGCGCTTCTGGTCGGCCGATTTCATCTGGTTCTACATCTACTTCTGGGCCGCGGTGGGGCTCTTCTACCTGTTCTGGTCCCGCTTCCGGCCGCACCCCTGGGCGCGCTGGTCGATCCTGGGCTCCGCGCTTATCCTGTTCGTCACCTATTTCCAGGTCCAGGTCTCGGTCGCCATCAACGCCTGGTACGGGCCGTTCTGGGACTTCATCCAGAACGTCCTGTCGAAGCAGGTGACGACGACGGAAACGGAACTCTACACCCAGATCGGCAGCTTCGCCGGCATCGCGCTCGTCGCGATGAACGTGTCGGTGCTCAACGCCTTCTTCGTCAGCCACTGGATCTTCCGCTGGCGGCACGCGATGAACGACTACTACATGTCGCACTGGCCGAAGCTGCGCCACATCGAGGGTGCCTCGCAGCGCGTCCAGGAAGACACGATGCGCTTCTCGCAGATCATGGAAGGACTCGGCGTCGCCTTCATCGACTCCATCATGACGCTCTTCGCCTTCCTGCCGCTGCTGGTGGCCCTCTCGACCAACATCACGGCCCTGCCGATCATCGGGCCGATCCCGCATCCGCTCGTCGTCGCGGCGATCGGCTGGTCGGTCTTCGGAACGCTCGCCCTTATCATCGCCGGCATGAAGCTGCCGGGCCTGCAGTTCCGCAACCAGCGCGTGGAAGCGGCCTACCGCAAGGAGCTGGTCTACGGCGAGGACGACGCCGCCCGCGCCGAGCCGCTGACGGTGAAGGCCCTGTTCCAGAACGTGCGGACCAACTACTTCCGGCTGTACTTCCACTACGTCTATTTCAACGTGGTACGCTACACCTACATCCAGGCGAACGGCATCTTCTCGCTGGTCATCATGGTGCCCTCGATCGCAGCCGGCACGGTCACGCTCGGCCTGATGAACCAGATCTCCTATGCCTTCAGCCAGGTCACCTCGTCGTTCCAGTTCCTGGTGAACTCCTGGTCGACGATCGTCGAGCTGCTCTCGGTCCACAAGCGGCTGCGCGCCTTCGAGGCGGCGATCACCGGCGAGGAGCTGCCGGACATCGACCAGCGCTACCTCGCTCGCCGCGACGCCGGCGCGCCCGACGAGGTCGCCGCGGCGCCCTGAGGGGCGATCGCCGGCCTGCGGATGCGAAGGGGAGGAGCCGGATGCGGCGCCTCCCCTTTTTCGTAGGCCCGTCAGCCCCGGAGCGTCGCCGCGTGGTCGCGCGCATAGGTCTCGAGAGAGCGGGGCTTGGCACCGGTCATGCGCTCGACGCCGTCGGTGACGGCGGCCGTCCAGTTCTCGCGCACGGGGTAGAAGATCGCCGCGAGGAAGCCGGCATAGGCGGGATCGGCGCCGGCCGCGCTCGCCGCCTCGACGAAAGCCTCGTCGCTGACCGCCTCGTAGCGGATCGTCCGGCCGACCGCCTTCGAAAGGATCTCGGCGGCCTCGGCATAGGACAGCGCTTCCGGGCCGGTGAGGTTGAAGGCCTCGCCGTCGAAGCGGTCCTCACTGAGCGCGGCCGCCGCGCTCGCGGCGATGTCGCGCGCGTCGATCAGGCTGGAGCGGCCGTCGCCGGCGGGCAGGCGGATCGTGCCGGCGAGGACGCCCGCGCGCCAGAAGGTGTGGAAGTTGTCCATGAACCAGTTCGGCCGGACGACGCCGTGCGGCAGGCCGCGCCTCGCCAGCATCAGCTCCACCTGGCGATACGGAATGGAGTCGTCCGCCTCGACGCCGAAGACCGA
>CANJKV010000109.1 GCA_947474855.1 Aurantimonadaceae bacterium
CCTGTTCATCGTGGTCCAGGCCGCCCACCTCCTCGTCAACGACATCCCCTCGGCCATCGCGGCGCGGGCGGTGCTCGGCCTCGTCGCCGCGCCGCTCACCTCGATCGCCATCCTCTACGCCTTCGAGCCGCTGCCGCAGGCGCGGCGCTTCACGCTGGGTCTGTGCATTGGCCTTGCCGGCACGCAGTTCGCGGCGCCGATCGCCCGCATCATCTCGCCCGACCTTCTCCAGGCCGCGGGCGACTGGCATGGGCTGTACCTCTTCGAGATCGGCCTCGCCTGCCTCTGCCTGCCGCTCCTCTACCTCCTGCCGCTGACCCCGCCGCCGCGCATGGTGCTGTTCGACCGGATGGACATCGTCACGCTGCCCCTCCTCGCGCTGGGCTTCGGACTGGTGGTGGTGGCGATGACCTTCGGGCCGATCCTCTGGTGGACTTCGGTGCCCTGGATCGGGGTCTGCCTGGCGCTCGGCATCCTCTGCCTGACGGTGGTGGTCGCGGTGGAGCTGAACCGGGCGCGGCCGACGATCAACCTTCGCTGGATCTCGACCTACGACATCCTGAGCCTGGCCGGCGCGCTGCTCGTGTTCCGCTTCCTCCTGTCGGAGCAGACCTTCGGCATCGTCCAGTTCCTGCGCCTCTTCGGCTTCACCAACGAGGGCGAGCAAGCGCTCTTCCGCGTCATCCTCCTGTCGACGGCCGCGGGCTTCGCCACCAACGCGCTGATCCTGAAGCCCGGCCGCGAGCCGGCGATCCACATGGCGGCGCTCGCCCTCATCGCGTTCGGCGCCTTCGCCGACGCCCAGGCGACGAGCCTGTGGCGGCCGGAGCAGTTCATGACGAGCCAGGCGCTGATCGGGTTCGCGGGCGGGCTGTTCCTGCCCTCGGCGCTGATGGCCGGCATGCGCAGGGCGATCCTCCACGGCCTTCCCAACCTGATGAGCTTCCTGATCGTCTTCGCCGCGACGCAATCCGTCGGCGGCCTCGTGTCCTCCGCCGGCCTCCAGAGCTTCGTGACGGTGCGCACGCAGGCCCAGCTCCAGCACATGGGCGCGGCGATGCCCGGCACCGAGCCGCTGGTGACGGGCCGCATCGCCCAGCTCGGCGCGGGCTACGCGCCGGTGCTGCCCGACCCCGCGCTCGCCCAGGCGCAGGGCTTCGCCGGCCTCAGCCAGAGCCTCGGCCTCGAAGCGCAGGTCGCGGCCTATCGCGACACCTTCGCCCTGGTCGGCTGGGTGGCGCTCCTCGCCCTCGCCTGTCTTCTCGTCAACTCGCTTCTCGCCGGCCTCCGGGCGCGCGGCGGTCCCGGGCCGGAGCCCGCCGCGGTGCCGGCCGCCGGGAGCTCTCCGCCCGGATCCCGTCCCGCCTGACGCAGCCATTCAGGAGTCGCCATGGCCGTTCCGGCCCTTCTTCGCTCGTCCACCACCCTCGCGGCGCTCGCCGTCGGCGTCGCGGGCGTGCTTCTCGTGCTCTACGCCTGGAACCTCCCGCCCTTCGCGTCGAGCGTCCAGACCACCGACGACGCCTATGTCCGCGGCGCGGTGACGGTGATCGGCTCGCAGCTCGCCGCGCCCGTCGCCGCCGTTCACGTCAAGGACTTCCAGGCGGTGAAGGCGGGCGACCCGCTTCTCGACCTCGACGACCGGATCTATCGCCAGCGGCTCGCCCAGCAGGCGGCGAACCTCGCCGATGCGCAAGGCTCGCTTGCCGGCTTCGACGCGCAGCGCGCGAGCGCGCAGGCCGAGGTCCAGGTGGCCGAGGCGCAGCTTCGAAACGCGCAGGCTGGGCTCCAGGGCGCGCAGACGGCGCGCGCCCGCGTCGCCCCTCTCGTGAGCGAGAACTTCGCCAGCGAGGCCCAGCGCACCGAGGCCGACGTGGCCGTCGCGCAGGCCGAGGCGAGCGTCGCGCAGGCCGAGGCCTCGATCGCGGCGGCGCGCCAGCGGGTGGAAACCGTGCAGCGCAGCCGCGCCAACCTCGAAGCCGCGGTAGAAGGGGCGCAGGCCGCCCTGCGCCTCGCCGAGATCGACCTCGCCAACACCCGCATCACCGCTCCCCAGGACGGCCGGCTCGGCGAGGTGCGCATCCGAAAAGGGCAGTACGTCGCGGCCGGCACGCAGCTCGTCTCGCTGGTGCCGGCGGAGGTGTGGGTGATCGCCAACTACAAGGAAACGCAGGTCGCCGGCCTGGCGGTGGGCCAGCCCGCGACGATCCGCGTCGACGCGCTCGGCCGCGCCGCCCTCCAGGGGACGATCCGCTCATTCTCGCCGGCGACCGGCTCGGAGTTCAGCGTGATCCGCACCGACAACGCCACGGGCAACTTCGTGAAGATCCCGCAGCGCGTGCCGATCCGGATCGAGTTCGAGCCCGGCCAGGAGGCGGTCGCCCGCCTGAGCCCGGGCCTCTCGGTGGTGGTGAGCGTCGACGTCGCGGCCCAGGCCCCGCCCCCGCCCGCGGTGCCGGCCGAGCCCGAACGCTGACGGCGCGCGGTCAGCGCAGGTGCTGCATGAACTCGTCCATCGGCATCATGTTGTGGTGGAGGTTGGCCATGATCCAGATCGATCCCAGCACCACCAGCGCGACGATCAGGACGCCGAAGGCCAGCGCCAGGATGTTGTTGAGGTTGTCGGGCCCGGTCGTCACGTGAAGGAAGAAGACGAGGTGGACGCCCATCTGGGCGACGGCCAGCACCACCAGCGCCGAGATGATCGCCGGCTGGTAGATGAGGTCGCTCTGGGCCGCGAGAAACGAGGCCCCGGTCAGGAGCAGGGCCAGGCCGTAGCCCAGCGCATAGCCGCGAAGGCCGCTCGCGACCTCGCCGGTGTTGATCCGCTCCTCGCCGGGCGCCGAGCCGCCGGGCTGGTCGAAGTCCTGGTCCAGGCTGCTGTCGCTCATCGGCCCGCTCCCATGAGATAAACGATCGTGAACACGGCGATCCAGACGATGTCGAGCGCGTGCCAGAAGAGGTTGAAGCACAGGAGCCGGCGCAGGATGTCGGGCCGGAACCCCTTGAACCAGAGCTGCGCCATCATCGTGCCGAGCCAGAGAAGGCCGACCGAGACGTGGAGGCCGTGCAGCCCGACCAGGGCGAAGAAGGCCGACAGAAAGGCGCTGCGGCCGGGGCCGGCCCCTTCCCCGATCATCTGCGCGAACTCGTCGACCTCCAGGTAGATGAAGGCGGCTCCCAGGAGCCCGGTGACCAGGAGCCAGCCTTGCGTCCACACCATGTCGCGCCGCTCGGTGGCCAGGCTCGCCAGGCCGCAGGTGAAGCTGGAGGTGAGAAGCAGGAACGTCTGAATCGCGACCCGCCAGAGCTCGAAGAGGTCGGCTCCGCCGGGTCCCCCCGCCGTCTCGCCCGACAGGACGGCATAGGCCGCGAAGAAGGCCGAGAACATGATGATGTCGGAAAGGAGGTAGATCCAGAAGCCGTAGCCGGCGACCACGATCTTCGAGGCCATGCCGCCTTCGCGGTGGCTGCCGACGCCGGCTTGGTGGCCGGCATGGCCGTGCCCGAGATTGTAGGGATCGTGGCCGGCCGTGGTCGCGCCGATGTGGCGGGGATCGCCCGATGCGGTGGTGGCGCTCATACGGTGCGTCCTCCGTGCTCGGCGAGCCAAGCCTCGGCCGCCGCCCGGCGCTGGCGTTCGGCCTCGATTACCGTCTCGAGCGGAACCTCGTATTCCACCTCGTCGCGCCAGGCGAAGACCACGAAGGTCGCGTAGGCGCCGACGAAGCCGAGAACCGCCAGCCACCAGATGTGCCAGATCAGGGCGAAGCCGATGAGCGTCGAGAAGAAGGCCGTGACGAAGCCGGTCGGGCTGTTGCGCGGCATCTCGATCGGCTTGTAGTCCGGTTCATCCCCCAAGGACTGCGAGCGGATCGCGGCCTGCTTGATCGACCAGTAGGCCTCCTCGTTCTCGACGTTGGGGATCACCGCGAAGTTGTAGGGCGGCGGCGGCGAGGGCGTCGCCCATTCGAGCGAGCGGCCGTCCCAGGGATCGCCCGTCGTGTCGCGCAGCTCGTGGCGCCGCCGGATCGAGACGACGAGCTGGACGACCTGGGCCGCCACGCCGCCGATCATGACCACGACGCCGGCGAGCGCCACCATCAGCCAGGGCTCCCACTGCTCGACCTCGATGTGCTGGAGGCGGCGCGTCATGCCCTCGAGGCCGAGGATGTAGAGGGGCCCGAAAACCAGCACGAAGCCCAGAAGCGTCAGCCAGAAGGCGACCTTCCCCCACCATTCGTCGAGGGTGAAGCCGAAGGCCTTGGGGAACCAGTAGGTGTAGCCGGCGAACAGGCCGAACAGGACGCCGCCGATGATGACGTTGTGGAAGTGGGCGACGAGGAAGAGCGAGTTGTGGAGCATGAAGTCGGCCGGCGGCACCGCCAGGAGCACGCCGGTCATGCCGCCGACGACGAAGACGAGGATGAAGGCGACCGACCAGAGCATGGGCGTGGCGAAGCGCAGCCGCCCCCCGTACATGGTGAAGATCCAGTTGTAGACCTTCACCCCGGTGCCGACCGCGATCACCGAGGTCGCGATGCCGAAGGCGGCGTTGACGTTGGCCCCCGCGCCCATGGTGAAGAAGTGGTGGAGCCAGACGGTGAAGGACACGACCACGATGAACAGGGTCGCGGCCACCATCGAGCGGTAGCCGAAGAGCGGCTTGCCGGAGAAGGTCGCGAAGATCTCGGAGAAGATGCCGAAGGCCGGCAGGATCAGGATGTAGACCTCCGGGTGCCCCCAGGCCCAGATGAGGTTGACGAACATCATCATGTTGCCGCCGGCCTCGTTCGTGAAGAAGTGGAAGCCGAGGTAGCGGTCGAGGGTGAGCATCGCGAGCGTCGCCGTCAGGATCGGAAAGGCGGCGACGATGAGGAGGTTGGCGGCGAGCGCGGTCCAGCAGAACATCGGCATGCGCAGGAGCCCCATGCCGGGCGCGCGCATCTTCAGGATGGTGGTGACGAGGTTGACGCCGGACATCAGCGTGCCGACGCCGGCGACCTGGATCGCCCAGAGATAATAATCGACGCCGACCCCCGGCGAGTAGTCGAGCTCGGAAAGCGGCGCGTAGGGCAGCCAGCCGGTGCGCGCGAACTCGCCGATGACGAGCGACAGGTTGACGAGGAGCGCGCCGGAGGCCGTCAGCCAGAACGACATCGAGTTCAGCGTCGGGAAGGCGACGTCGCGGATGCCGAGTTGCAGCGGCACGACGAAGTTCATCATCCCGACGACGAAGGGCATGGCCCCGAAGAAGATCATGATCGTGCCGTGGGCCGAAAAGATCTGGTCGTAGTGGTCGGGCGGAAGATAGCCGTCCGCGTTCACCGCCATGGCCTGGTGCGAGCGCATCATGATCGCGTCCACGAAGCCGCGGATCAGCATCAGGAGGGCGAGCGCGATGTACATCACCCCGATGCGCTTGTGGTCGACGGAGGTGATCCATTCGCGCCAGCGGTAGGGCCAGAAGCCTTTGACGGTGATCCAGGCGAGGACGCCGAGGACGCCGAGGCCGATGATCCCGGCTGCGACGAGCGGAATCGGCTCGTCGAAGGGGATGGCGGACCAGTCGAGCTTGCCGAGCATGTTCTGCTATCCCTCGTGATGGGCGCCGTGGGCGGATGCGGAAGCGGGCGCCGGATCTGCCGACGGGGGCGGCTCGGCGGAGGCTTCCGGGCTGCTTTCGGGATGGATCTCCTCGGCCCCGCCGCGACCGGTTTCGGGCCCGGGCCCCGGGGGCAGCGTCTGGTCCACCACGGAATCGAAGAGGCCGCCCTGGACGTGGCGGTAGGTGTAGGGCCGGACGTCGCGGCTCTGGCGCGACAGATCGCGGTAGGTGTCGACGTTGAGAACCGGTCCCTGCGCCGTGAGGCCGACCGTCCAGGCGGAGAACTCGGCGTCCGGCACGGCGCGCACGTCGAAGTTCATGTCCGAGAAGCCGTCGCCGCTGTAGTGCGCCGACTGGCCGTAGAAGGTGCCCTGCCGGTCCGCCTGCAGGTAGAGCTTCGTTTCCATCCCGTTCATGGCGTAGATCATCGAGCCGAGGTTGGGGATGAAGAAGGTGTTCATCACGCTCGCCGAGGTGATCCGGAAGCGGATCGGCCGGCCGACGGGGATCACCAGTTCGTTGACGCTGGCGACCTGGGCGTCCGGATAGATGAAGAGCCACTTCCAATCGAGCGAGACAACCTGGACCTCAAGGGTCGGCTCGTCGGAGTCCAAAGGTTTGAACGGATCGAGCTCGTGCGAGCCGTACCAGATCAGGCCGCCGATGAAGAGGATGGTGAGGATCGGGATCGACCAGACGATGACTTCGATGCGGCCGGAATAGGTGAATTCCGGCCGGTACTTGGCCTTCGGGTTGCCGGCCCGGAACCACCAGGCGAAGGCCACCGTGGCGATCATGGTCGGCACCACGATCACCAGCATGACGGCCAGCGAGTTCAGGAGGATCTGCCGGTTGCCCTCGCCGATCGGGCCGGCGGGCCGCAGGATCGAGATCTCGCCGCAGCCGGCGAGAAGAAGGGTGCAGGCGCCGAGCGCGAGAAACGCCCAGCCGCGCCGGCCGTGGCTTCGAGCCGGCGCCGCCGCGCCGCCGCGGGGGACGGTCATGGCCGCACCGGCGCGCGAACCGCCCGCGCGAAGCCCACGAGGACATCGGCAACACCACGCATCGGCAGCCCCTCAGTTCGCGTCCGGCCGCGAGGCCGAGCCACCCGCAGCACCCGCGACCGAACGGGACGCGGGTACCCCGAGGCCGTCCCTTCCGGGCGCGAGGATCGACATAGGAGTGCGCCCGAGCAAGGGAAGCATTCCGTGCCGACAAAGCTTCGCCGGCTGCCGACGTCGGCGCGGCTTGCCGCGGCGGGTCCGGGCGCTGTATCGCCGAACGGGCGCAAGGGAGGGGTGGGATGCAGGGCTTCGACGACATCTGGACAGGCGGCGCGCCCGTCGCCGACTGGAACGCCGCCTACGACAACAGCGGCTCGGTCCGCGGCGCGGAGGCTTTCGTGCCGCGCTGGCAAGGCGAGGCCGCCGCCTTCCGCGAACGGTTGGCACCCGAGGGTCGTGCAAAGCTGCGCACGCCTTACGGCGCGGCGCCCCGGCGGCACTACGACCTGTTCCTGCCGGAAGACGCGCCGCGCGGCCTCTTCGTCTTCGTTCACGGCGGCTACTGGAAAAGCCAGGAGATCAACACCTGGTCGCATTTCGCCGGCGGCATGCTGGCGCGCGGCTTCGCCGCGGCGCTGCCGGAATATACTTTGTGCCCGGACATCGGGATCGCCGGCATCGTGGCGGAGATCGGCGCCTGCCTCGACGCGCTGGCGCTCGCCGTACCGGAAGGGGACATCGTTCTCGCCGGCCATTCGGCGGGCGGGCACCTCGTCTCGCGCATGCTCTGCCGGAACGCGCCGATCCTGCCGGGAACGGCGGCGCGGATCGCGCGGGTCCTTTCGATCAGCGGCGTCCACGACCTGCGCCCGCTTCTCGCGACCGCCATGAACGACACGCTCGGCCTCGACGCAATCTCGGCGGCGGCCGAGAGCCCCGC
Source organism: Aurantimonadaceae bacterium (assembly GCA_947474855.1). GTDB lineage: Bacteria > Pseudomonadota > Alphaproteobacteria > Rhizobiales > Rhizobiaceae > Antarcticirhabdus. Next base: position 7,553 of record CANJKV010000109.1, read on the forward strand.
CCTCCTCCTGCCCCGGCCCGGCGTTTCGATCACCTGCCTCGTCGGCGGCGCCGAGCTGCCGGAGTTCAGGCGGCAGAACGCGCTTCTCGCCAATGCCTGGGCGGGCCTCGGCGCGCGCACGGTTGCGTTGGAAGCGCCGGGGCGTCACCATTTCGACGTGGTCGACGAACTTCTCGACCCGGCGAGCCCCCTCGTTTCGCATCTCGCGGACGGGTCCAGCCAGGAAGGCATGTCATGAAAGCGATCTTCGTCCAGTTCAAGTGCCGTCCGGGACGGGCCTACGCGGTCGCGGACGCGCTGGTGCAAGGGATCGAGGAAATCTCGGAGGTTTATTCCACCTCCGGCCAGTACGACCTTCTCGCCAAGTTCTACCTCGACGACGGGCAGGATACCGGCCGCTTCGTCACCGAGCAGCTGCAGACCATCGACGGGGTCGCCGACACCTTCACGACCGTCGCCTTCAAGGCCTTCGGCTGACCGGCGGACCATCCGGGCCCGCGCCTCGAACCATCGGCGCCCTCGCCTCGTTGACATCGGACAACAAGCAGACGCGACGAAGGAGAAGCGCCTTGGAAACCGCCCCGCTCGAACACAAGCTGAAGCAGGCCGTTCTCGACGAGCTGCGCCGACAGGCCGAGAACAGCGACGGCGAACTGACCGTGCGCGACATGGGAGAGGACCGGCTGAGCGTCGCGGGCACGATCGACCTCGGCGATCTGGTGATGGTGATCACCGGCTCGGTGGCGGGCGGGCCCTGACGGGCCTTCCGCAACCATGACGGGATAGCCTGCCCGGCAAAGCATGTTGCGGTCTTGAAACCTTCGCCTCCCTTCGCAGTTCCTGCGAAAAGGCGACGGGAGTGCAACACCATGATTCAACAGGATTTCGACGAGGCGGTACGTCGTCGCGCCTATGAGATCTGGATGCGCGAGGGCTGCCCGAGCGGTCGCGAGCACGTGCACTGGGCGCAAGCGGCCGAAGAGATCGAGAGCGAGGCGATGACGGCGCAAGCCGCGCCCGAGCCGGAGCCGCTCGTCGTCGCGCAGCCCTGGCAGAGCGGCGCCTTCACCGGCCGGGCCGAGATCGAGCGGCTGCGCCGCGCCCTTTGGGAGCCGCAGCCCTTCGCGGCCTGAGACACCAGACACCGAGGAAACGGGCGAACGGGCGGATGCGCGAGGCATCCGCCCGTTTTCGTTCGTCGACGCGGGTGCGCCCTACTCGGCCGCAGGGCGCAGGTCGGCGTTCCCGCGGGCCTCGCCCTCGCGCTGCTCGTCCGCCACGCGGTTGCGGTACTCGGTCACGCGCTTCCAGCTCGTCCGCATGTCGTTCTCGCCCGCGGGCAGCGCCGCGACCGCCGGCAGTACGTGCCCGCCGGCCGTGACCGGCGCGGCGTGCGTCAGGTCCTCGGATGCGTTGGGCTTCAAGGCCCAGCGGAAGAGGCGACCGACGATGCGGCTCAGATCGTCCATGATCGTGTAGACGGACGGGATGAAGACGAGGCTGAGGACGGTGGAGACGAGGAGACCGCCGATCACCGCGATCGCCATCGGCGCGCGGAACTCGCCGCCCTCGCCCGTCGCCATGGCCGCCGGCACCATGCCCGCGGCCATGGCGAGCGTCGTCATGATGATCGGCCGGGCGCGCTTGCGGCCCGCGTCGATGATCGCCTCGCGCTGGCTCATCCCGTGCTTCTCCTGCTCCACGGCGAAGTCGACCAGCATGATCGAGTTCTTCGTCACGATGCCCATCAGCATCAGGATGCCGATGACCACGGGCATGGAGATCGCCGTGTTGGTCAGGAGCAGCGCGCCGACGACGCCGCCGGCCGAGAAGGGCAGTGCGGCGAGGATGGTGATCGGCAGGAAGACCGAGCCGAAGAGGAGGATCAGGACGACGAGCACCATCATGATGCCGGCCCCCATCGCCGAGGCGAAGCCGGAAAACACCTCGGCCTGGATCTCGGCGTCGCCGACCTGCTGGAGGCGCACGCCGGGCGGCATGTTCTGAACGGCCTGCGAGGCCATGATGCGGTCGGTGCCCTCGCCGATCTCGTGGCCGGGCGCCATGGAAGAGCCGACCTTGACGAGCCGCTCGCGGTCGTAGCGGTCGATCGTCGAGGGTCCCTGGCCGAAGTCGATCGCCGCCACGGCGTCGAGCGGCACCGTGCCGCCGGCGCCCGTCGCCACGCGCAGGTTCGAGATCACGGCAAGGTCCCGCCGCTCGTCTTCGGCCAGCTGCACGCGGATCGGCACCTGGCGCTCGCCGGCGTTGAACTTGGCGAGGTTCGCCCCGACGTCGCCGATGGTGGCGACCCGCACGGTCTCGGAAATTGCGCTCGGCGCGATGCCGAGATCCGCCGCCTCGTCGAGGCGCGGGCGGATGCGGATCTCCGGCCGGGCGAAGGAGGCCATGGCGCTCGGGTTCACGAAGACCGGGTCGCGCCGCATCTCGGCCTCGAGCGCCGCCGCGGCCTGCGATACCGCCTCGCCGTCCTCGCCGAGGATGCCGACCGACAGCTCGCGCTCGCCGCGCTCGTTGACGTAGAAGGAGCGCAGGTCCGGGATCGCCGCGAGCCTGTCGGCGATCACCGGCTCCAGCTCGGCTTGCGAGCGGGTGCGCTCGAACTTGCGGGTGAGCGCCACGGTCATCGCGGCGCGACGCACCTCCAGGGTGCCCGTCGGACTCGATCCGCCGATGATCAGGACGGAGCGAACCTCGGGCAGTTCCTTGATGCTCGCCGCGGCCCTGTCGGTGACGGCCTGCGTTTCGGCCAGAGTCGCGCCCGGCGGCAGCTCCAGCGACACCACGATGCGCGAGGCGTCCTCCTTCGGAATGAAGCCGGTCGGCAGGTACTGGATCGAGTGGATCGCGAGGGCAAAGAGGCCGATGCCGACCGCCAGCGTCAGCCAGCGGACCTTCACCGTGACGGCGAGGAAGCCGGTATAGGCCCGCATCAGGAGCCCGTCGCGATGCTCCTCGCGGTGCGGCCGGTTGAGGAAGGCGAGGAGCACCACCATCACCGCGGCGCCGATCAGGATGTCGCGCGAGAGCGCGCCCGCGCTTTCCCAGGAGACCGGCGGCAGGTGCGCGGCGGCGAGCGGATGCAGCGCGACGCCCGCGCCGATGCCGCGCGCGGCGGCCCCCGGCAGGGCGGCGAGCGCGAAGAGCGCGCCGATGGCAAGGCCCGCGAGCGGCCCGATGATCAGGAGGTAGCGCGCGAAGAGGCGGGTGAAGCCGGGCCCTTCCCGGCGCAGAGGCCGGAAGAAGTAGGCGGCGAGCATCGGCGTGATGAGGCGCGCGACGAGCAGCGAGAAGAACACCGCCACCGCGACGGTCAGGCCGAACTGCTTGAAGTACTGGCCGGCAACGCCGCCCATGAACGAGACGGGCGCGAAGACCGCCATGATCGTCGCGGTGATGGCGATCACGGCGAGGCCGATCTCGTCGGCCGCCTCGACGGACGCGCGATAGGGCGTCTTCCCCATCTCCATGTGCCGCTCGATGTTCTCGATCTCGACGATGGCGTCGTCGACGAGGATGCCGGTGACGAGCGTGATGGCGAGGAGGCTGACGAGATTCAGCGAGAAGCCGAGCATGCTCATCGCCCAGAAGGTGGGAATGGCGGCGAGCGGCAGGGTGATGGCCGCGACGATCGTCGCGCGCCAGTCGCGCAGGAACAGGAGCACCACGACCACGGCGAGGAAGGCGCCCTCGCCCAGCGTTTCCATGGCCGATTCGAAATTGCCGTAGGTATAGGTGACGCTGTCGTCGATGCGGCTGAAGCGGACCTCCGAATAAGCGGCGCCGAGTTCGGCCACCTTGGCGGCGACGACTTCGGATACGTCGGTGTCGCTCGCGCCCTTGGCGCGGTAGATCGAGAAGGCGACGATCGGCTGGCCGTCGAGCCGGGCGAAGGAGCGCGGCTCCTCCCAGGAATCGGCGACGGTGCCGAGCTCGTCGAGGCGCACCTCGCGCCCGCCCGGCAGCGACAGCCGCGTCGAGGCGAGGCCCGTCACCGTCTGCGCCGAGGACAGGGTGCGGATCGCCTGCTCCTGCCCCCCGAACTCGGCCCGGCCGCCGGAAAGATCGACGTTGGTCGCGCGCAGCTGCGCGTTGACGTCCGCGGCCGTGACCCCGAGCGCGGCGAGGCGGTCGGGATCGAGGCGGACCTGGATCTCGCGCTCGACGCCGCCCATGCGCTCGACGCGCCCGACGCCCTTCAGGCTCTGGAGGGCGCGCACCACCGTGTCGTCGACGAACCAGGAGAGCTCCTCGGGCGTCATGCCCGGCGAGGAGGCGGCGTAGGTGACGATCGACTGGTTCTCGACGTCGATGCGCTGGACGATCGGCTCGTCGATCGTGCGCGGCAGGTCGGAGCGGATCTTGGCGATCGCGTCCTTCACGTCGTTGACGGCCCGGTCGGTCTCGATCTCCAGGCGGAACTCGGCCGCCGTCACCGACTGGCCGTCGGTGATGGTCGAGGTGATGTGCTTGATGCCGGACACGCCGGCGATGGCGTCCTCGACCTTCTTGGTGATCTGCGTTTCGAGCTCGGACGGCGCGGCGCCCGACTCCGTCACCGTGACCGAGACAACGGGCACGTCGATGTTGGGGAACCGCGTGATCGGCAGGTTCATGAAGCTGACGACGCCCAGCGCCACCAGCACCACGAAGAGGAGGATGGGCGGGACCGGGTTGCGGATCGCCCAGCCGGAAATGTTCCAGTTCATCGGGCGGCCTCCGCCGTCACCGTCGCGGCGTCGGCCTCGATCGGCCGGACGCGGTCGCCGTCGCGCACGAAGGTGCCGGCTCGGGCGACGACGCTCTCGTTCTCGGCCACGCCCTCGCGGATCTCGACGCGCGCTTCGTCGGCGATCCCGAGCGTCACCGCGCGCGTCTCGACGACGTCGTTCGTCACCACCTGGACGGTGGAGCCGCGCTCGTTGGTGACGACGGCCGTGCGCGGCACGAGGACGCCCTGCGCGCTCGCCGTCTCGACGACGCCGCGGGCGAAGGCGCCGACGCGAAGCCTGTCCGAGGCCGGCAGCGCCACGCGCACCCGGCCGAGCCGCGTCGCCTGGTCGACGCGGGGCGAGACGAGCCGCACGCTTCCCTGCACCGGCTGGCCGCCGGCCGGGGTCACCGTCACGGGCTGGCCCTTTGCGAGGGCGCCGAGCACGGTCTCGCTGACGTCGGCGTCGAGCTCGATCTCGCCGTCGCGGGCGATCTCGAACAGGGCGCCGCCCGCGGCCGACGCGATCTGGCCGAGCCGCGCCTGGCGCTGCAGCACGAGGCCCGCGGTGGGCGCCTTGATCTCGGTCTTGGACAGTTGAAGCTCCAGCTCGCGCCGCTCGGCCTGCGCCGCCGCCTTGTCCGCCTCGGCGAGCGCGATGCCCTGACGGGCCGACACGAGGCGCGCGCGCGTCGCAGCGGCGCCCGACACGCGCTGGTCGAGGATCTCCTGGCCGACGATGCCCTTGCCCGAGAGCGCCTGCGTTCGCTTCAGCGCCGCTTCCGCCTCGACGGCGGCGGACTCGGCCTCGGCGACCTGCGCCTGGGCCTGGGCGATGCCCGCCTCGGCGCGGGCGATCTGCGAGTCGGACCGGGCGAGGTTGACCTCGATCGTGTCGGTGGCGAGCCGTGCAAGAACCTGGCCCGCCTCGACCCGGTCCCCCTCGTCGGCGAGCAGCGCCTCGACGCGCAGCCCCTCGACGTCGGCGCCGACGCTCACCGTCTCGCGCGGTGTCAGCGTGCCGGTGACGCTGGCGCGCTGGGCGATCGGTGCCGCCGTCGCGCGCACCACCGTGATCGCGGGCGCGGCAACCGGGGCCTGGGGCGCGGTCCCCTCCCCTTCGCCGGCGGCGATGGCGGGCGGGGCGAGGACGGCGAGCGCCAGGGCGAAAGCCGAGGCACGAGACAGACGGCGCTGCGGCATCACGGGCGCTCCTTGCCCACGAGGGCGGAGAGCATCCGCCTGAGATAGGGTTCGACGGAATCGAGCTCGATGTCGCGCTCGATCTGGAGGCGCATCATCAAGCCGTCACCGACGGCGAAGAGAAGGGTCAGAATGACGTCGATCTCGGCGTCCTGGCGCAGTTCACCCTCGGCCTGCGCCTGCTCGAGGGCGGTGTGCAGCGCCAGCCGCACGCCCTTCTGGATCTCGCAGAAGCGGGCGCCGACCGTCGTGTTGCGCAGCGACTCCGAGCAGATCTCGACGAGAAGCCCGCCGGTCTCGGGATCGCGGGCCGCCCGCAGATAGTCCATCGCGACGCGCGTCATGCGCTCCACGAGGTCGCCCTCGCCGAACAGCGAGGCCATGCAGGCGCCGGCCGCGACCTGCTCCTCTTCCGCGATCGCCTCGATGATGGCGTCTTTGGAGGGGAAGTAGCGGTAGACCGCGCCCGGGCTCATCTGAGCTTCGGCGCAGACCTGGTGCATGGAGGCGCCGTGAAAGCCGGAGCGCGTGAAAGCGCGGCGGGCAGCCGCCAGGATCTGCTGGCGCCGTCGGTCCGCGGGAGCGAGCTCGTCGGAAGGGATCGATGACAGGGACAAGGCAGAGGCCGATTGAGAACGAACACTCGTTCGCCTATCGTAGCAGGCCTTCATTGTCGAGTCCGCCTTGACGCGCAGGTGAGAGTCGGGACCGCCGGTTCGCATTCTCCGGAGGCAGAATGACCGGGCGTGATCAAGGAAGCCTTGCATGAGCGCGAAGCGGGCGCCGACGCAGCGGCCGGGCGGTGGGACCGGCCTGCCCCGGCATTCCCCGTCACCTCATCGAGCCGTGATCCGCGGCCCCTTGCAATCCCCGGCCTGGGAACCAATTCCCAGGTATTGGGAGTGCCATCATGAACATGCAGGTCATCGAACCGGGTGCGCGGCGGGAGCGGCGCGGCACCGGACCGGAGAAGGACGCCGTCGAGATCGAGCGGGCTGCGCGCGAAGCGGTGGCCCGCGCCTGGGCCGCGGGCTCGTTCCTGATCGTGCGCGACACGGCGCGCCGTATCGCCGGCGCGGATCGCGACGAGAACCGCGAGGAACTGGCGGATGTGGCGGCGCGCATCCTCATAGAGGAATGCGCGCGCACGGGCGTGTCGATGATGTTCGACGGGCGCGAAGCCGCCGAACGCCTGAAGCGCGACGGCTCGGGCGCGGTTCTGGCCCTGTAGCGCCGCTCGCGCGCGAGCCGGCGCAGGAATCCTGGCGCACGCCCCGTGAAATCCGGTCCGCGGGGCATGCTCCACCCATTCGCCCGAGCCGCGATCCCGGACGCAGAACCGCGTCGCACGTTTGCCGGAAGTGCTCTAGAGCCTGTTATGGACCATGGATAGGTGTTGTGCTGGCTGTGCCGAGCCGCCGGGTAGGAGCCGAAGGCCGCCGTGAGCCGAGGCTATCGGCAAGGTCGGCGACGCACTC
>CANJKV010000110.1 GCA_947474855.1 Aurantimonadaceae bacterium
CTCGACCACGATCGCGATCTTCCAGAACGGCCGCTTCGTCTACGCCGACCAGATCGCCATCGGCGGTTCGCACATCACCATGGACCTCGCCCGCGGCCTGTCGATCGGCACCGAGCACGCCGAGCGCCTCAAGGTCATGCACGGCTCGACGCTCGCCGAGCTCCTGGAGGACGGCGAGAGCGTATCCGTCGCGCCCCTCGGCGAGGAAACCAGCGGCGGCACGGTGGCGGTCGCACGCTCGCTCGTCGCCAAGATCATCAAGCCGCGCGTCGAGGAGACCTTCGAGGTCATCCGCGACCGCCTCGCGGCCTCCGGCCTCGGCCACGTCATCGGCAAGCGCGTCGTTCTGACGGGCGGTGCCAGCCAGCTCGCGGGCCTGCCGGAAACGGCGCGCGCGATCATGCAGCGCAACGTCCGGCTCGGCCGGCCGCTCGGCGTTTCGGGCCTCAAGGCCTCGAACAAGAGCCCGGCCTTCGCCACGGCCGTCGGCCTGCTGATCTACCCGCAGGTGGCGGCCGAGGAATACGTCGCCGGCGGCGGCGCCATGTCGTTCGCCTTCGACGAGTCGACGCGGGCCGGAAGGTTCGGCGCATGGCTGAAGCGAAGTTTCTGACGCGAAGCGGCGCGAGGAGCGCTGCGATCCGAGGAGTTCCGGTGCGCGCCGCGCGCCTTTTCGACGAGACCAAAGGACAAGGCCGGCGCGGCGAGACGGCCCGAGACATGAAAAGGACAATGGCATGAGCATCTCCCTTCGCAGGCCGGACATCACCGAACTCAAGCCCCGGATCACCGTGTTCGGCGTCGGCGGCGGCGGCTGCAACGCCGTCAACAACATGATCAACGCCGGTCTCGAAGGCGTCGAGTTCGTGATCGCCAACACCGACGCGCAGGCGCTTCGCTCCTCGCGCGCCGAGCGCATCATCCAGATGGGCGTCGCCGTCACCGAGGGTCTCGGCGCCGGTTCGCAGCCCGAGGTCGGCCGCGCGGCCGCCGAGGAGTCCATCGACGAGATCTGCGACCACCTCCTCGGCTCGCACATGTGCTTCGTCACCGCCGGAATGGGCGGCGGCACCGGCACCGGCGCGGCCCCCGTCGTCGCCCGCGCGGCGCGCGAGAAGGGCATCCTGACCGTCGGCGTCGTGACGAAGCCCTTCCACTTCGAGGGCCAGCGCCGGCTGCGCATCGCCGAGCAGGGCATCGAGGAGCTGCAGAAGAACGTCGACACGCTCATCGTCATCCCGAACCAGAACCTGTTCCGGATCGCGAACGACAAGACGACCTTCGCCGACGCCTTCGGCATGGCCGACCAGGTGCTGTATTCCGGCGTCGCCTGCATCACCGACCTCATGGTCAAGGAAGGCTTGATCAACCTCGACTTCGCCGACGTCCGCTCGGTGATGCGCGAGATGGGCAAGGCCATGATGGGCACGGGCGAGGCGTCCGGCGAAGGCCGCGCCATGGCCGCCGCCGAGGCCGCCATCGCCAACCCGCTCCTCGACGAGACCTCGATGAAGGGCGCCAAGGGCCTCCTCATCTCGATCACCGGCGGGCGCGACCTCACCCTCTTCGAGGTGGACGAGGCGGCGACCCGCATCCGCGAGGAAGTCGACCAGGACGCCAACATCATCCTGGGCGCGACCTTCGACGAGAACCTCGAGGGCGTCATCCGCGTGTCGGTCGTCGCCACCGGCATCGACAAGATGTTCGGCGAAGTCTCGGCGCCGGTCCAGGCCCGCGTCGAGGCGCCGGTCCGCCAGGCGCCACAGCCGGCTCCCGCGCCGATGCAGCACGTGGCCCGCGAGGCCGTCGAGGCGCCGCGCATGACCATGCCGGCGACCCAGCCCGCTCCGGCCATGCGCCAGTCGCCGGCCGAGGCCGCCTTCGACATGCCGCAGATGGACGACGACTTCTCGGCCGCTCTCGAGGTAGAGATCGCCAGCGCCGACTTCGGCAAGGCCGCCGCACCCGCCCGTCCGCAGGCCCGCATGCCGCGCGTCGAGGACTTCCCGCCCCAGGTCCAGGCCGAGATCGAGCGCCGCGGCGCCGCTCTCGACCCGGCCGCCGCCAGCGAGGACCGCGGCCCGATGGGCCTCCTCAGCCGGCTGACCCGCGGCCTCTCGCGCCGCGAGGAAGAAGAGTCGCTGCTCGCCGCCGAGGCCGCCCGCACCGCGCCCCGCGCGCCGGAAGCCCCGCGCGGCAAGGCGACGGGCGTCGACCCGAACCCCTACGCGCCGCGCCGGACCCAGGCCGACTCGGCCGCCCGTCCGATCTCCGGCACCCGCGTCGGCGAGGACGATCAGCTCGAAATCCCCGCCTTCCTGCGCCGTCAGGCCAACTGACCGACAGCCGTTGCATAAATGACACGAAGGCCCGTCGCGAACCGCGGCGGGCCTTTTCGTTACGGGTTCTTAACCGTTGAAAAATTTAAGTAAAATGCGGCTGTGTCCCGGTAACAACGGGTAACACAGAGTGATTTGGCCTTTCGGCCACTCGCGCGTTAGATCGATCATGGTTGCTATGGGGTTTTCGAAGGCGTGGTCTTCCTGGGGAGGGGGCTGCAGGTCGTGTTCGGAAGTCCTTTCCGGCGGATGCGCGCTGTGACGCTGCGTCCGTGAGGGTTGGCGGGAAAGGAATGCCAAGCTTGAAGATCTATCAGCACACGCTGGCCGGCTGCGTCTCGTTCGACGGAATCGGCGTTCACAGCGGCGTCCCCGTGCGTCTCTCGATCCACCCCGCCGACGCCGATACCGGCATCGTCTTCCACGCCGTCGACGGCCAGGGCCGCGCCCACGAGATCCGCGCCATCTCCGCCAACGTCGCGGCGACCGATCTGTCCACCGTCATCGGCGATCCCGCCGGCGTCCACGTCGCCACGATCGAGCACCTGATGGCCGCGCTCTACGCGCTCGGCGTCGACAACGCGATCATCTCGATCGAGGGCCGCGAGATCCCGATCATGGACGGCTGCTCGGCGGCCTTCGTCGCCGGCATCGATTCCGTCGGCCTCGTCGAGCAGGGCACCAAACGCCGCTACATCCGCGTCCTGAAGTCGGTGCGCGTCGATCACAACGGCGGATCGGCCGAGTACGTGCCGCACCAGGGCCACCGCTTCGAGATCGACATCGATTTCAAGGCGCAGGCCATCGGCCGGCAGCGCATCGAGTTCGACCTCGACGCCGACCTCTTCCGCCGCGAGCTGTCGCGCGCCCGTACCTTCGGCTTCATGAAGGACGTCGAGCGCCTTTGGGCCGCCGGCTTCGCGCTCGGCTCCTCGCTCGAGAACTCGGTGGTCGTCGGCGACGACGAGACCGTGATCAATCCGGGCGGCCTGCGCTACGAGAACGAGTTCGTCCGCCACAAGGCGCTCGACGCCGTCGGCGACCAGAGCCTGGCGGGCGCGCGCATCATCGGCACCTTCCGCTCCTATCGCGGCGGCCACCGCCTCAACGCGATGGCGCTCGGCGAACTCCTGAGCGATTCGCGCGCCTACGAGCTGATGGAGCTGCCGGCGCCCCGCCGCCGGTCCGGGCTGCGCCACGCGCCGCTCGCAGCCGCCGCTGCGCCAGCCTTCAGCCCGCAGACGCTCTGAACCGCGATCGACGCGTCGAGCCCGGCATTTCCTTGAAATGCCGGGCTTTTCGTTTGATGGTCCCGCTCGCGTCGCCGAGTCGGCACGACCGGGTTAATCAGTCATAAAAAAGGCCAGTTGCCCCCGCTTGAAGCAGGCAGGGGAGAGCGCGATAAAACCGCGCCGCGCCGGCAAGACAGGTTTTGGGGAACCGTCAGATGATTCACACCACCGCCAAGGGGCGGGCCGCCAAGCGCGCGGGGGCGCGCGCCGCGGTCGCCCTCGCCGTCTTCGCCTCGGTCGCGGGCCTGTCGGGCTGCATGTCGTCGGGGGACGACATCGACGCGCTGGCTCTCGCCGCCGAAACCGAGCCGGCGGACGTCCTCTACAATCAGGGCCTCGCCAACCTGGAGGGCGGGCGCCTGGGCGAGGCCTCGAAGAAGTTCGAGGCGATCGACCGGCAGCATCCCTACTCGGAATGGGCCCGCAAGGCGTTGGTCATGCGCGCTTTCACGAGCTACCGCGCCGGCGAGTACGAGGACGCGGAGAACTCGGCCAAGCGCTACCTCTCGCTCTACCCCGGCTCGGAGGATGCGGCCTACGCGCAGTACATCATCGGCCTGTCCTACTGGCGCCAGATCCCGGACGTGACGCGCGACCAGCGCGCCGCCTCGCGCGCCGCCGCCGCCATGCAGGAGGTGATCGACCGCTATCCCGAGTCGGAATATGCCGAGGACGCGCGCACCAAGATCCGCATGGCGCGCGACCAACTGGCCGGCAAGGAGATGCAGGTCGGACGCTACTACCTCGAGCGCCGCGAATACGTCGCCGCGATCAACCGCTTCAAGAACGTCGTCGACCAGTATTCCAACACCCGCCACGTCGAAGAGGCGCTCGCTCGCCTGACGGAGGCCTACTACGCCATGGGCCTGACCCAGGAGGCGCAGGCTTCGGCCTCGGTGCTCGGCCAGAACTTCCCCGACTCGCCCTGGTATCACGACTCCTACGCGCTGCTTCAGTCCAAGGGTCTCGCCCCGCGGGAGGCCGGACCCGGCTCCTGGTTCGCCTCCGCCTCGCGCGCCATCACCGGCGCCTGAGGCGTCGCGCCGAAAAGCTTCGACACGCGGGGTTCCGAGCGATCGGGACCCCGCTTCTTGTTCGCCCGGGCCGTCGATTCACGCAGCCGGGCGCCTTATCTGATGGCGGTTCCTTTTTTCGCTGCAGTCAGGCATTCCTCCGACCGATGCTGATCCACCTATCGATCCGCGACATCGTCCTCATCGAGCGGCTCGACCTCGCCCTCGAAGGCGGCCTGTCGGTGCTGACCGGCGAGACGGGCGCGGGCAAGTCGATCCTTCTCGACTCGCTGACGCTCGCCCTCGGCGGGCGCGGCGACGGCGACCTCGTGCGCCACGGCGCACGCCAGGGCGAGGTGACGGCGGTCTTCGACGTCGCCACCGACCATCCCGCCCGCGCCATCCTCGCCGATAACGGCTTCGACGAGGACGGCGACATCGTGCTCCGCCGCATCCAGAGCGCGGACGGACGCACCCGCGTCTTCATCAACGACCGGCCCTCCAGCGTGAACCTGATGCGCGCCGTCGGCGCCGGGCTCGTGGAGATCCACGGCCAGCACGACGACCGCGCGCTCGTCGACGCGGGCGCCCATCGCACCCTTCTCGACCAGTACGCCGGACTGACCGGGCTCGCGGCCTCCGTCGCGAGCGCCCACGCCGCCTGGCGCGATGCCGAGGGTGAGCTGAAGCGCCACCGCGCCAAGGTCGAGGCTGCCGCGCGCGAGGCCGACTGGCTGCGCGCCTCCGTCGAGGAACTGTCCGAACTCGCGCCCGTCGAGGGCGAGGAGGACGAGCTCGCCGAGAAGCGCCAGGTGATGATGCGCTCGGAGAAGATCGCGACCGACGTCAACGACGCGCACGAGGAGCTGGCCGGCAACGCGTCGCCGATTCCCGCGCTCGCGGGCCTCCTCAAGCGTCTGTCGCGAAAAAAGGACGAGCTGCCGGGCCTCCTGGACGAGCCGATCGAGCGCCTGGACGCGGCGCTCGACGCCTTGTCCGACGCGCAGATGGGCCTCCAGGCGGCGCTGCGCACGCTGGAGTTCGATCCGCGTGCTCTGGAGCAGACGGAGGAGCGGCTCTTCGCCTTGCGCGGGGCGGGCCGCAAGTTCGCCTTTCCCGTGGACAAGCTGCCGGAGCTCGCCGCCAAGATGATCGGCGACCTCGCCGAGCTCGACGCCGGCGCCGAGCGTCTCGGCCAGTTGGAGGTGGCGGTCGGCGAGCGGCAGGCCCTCTTCGATACGCTGGCGGCGGATCTTTCGGAGCGTCGCCGCAATGCCGCCGAGCACCTCGAGGCCGCCGTCATGGCCGAGCTTCCCGACATGAAGCTCGAGCGCGCCGCCTTTATCGTCAACTTCGAGAGCGACCCCGAAGCCCGCGCCGCGAGCGGCATCGACGAGGTCGAATTTCACGTGCGCACCAATCCCGGCACGCGCGCCGGGCCGATGATGAAGGTGGCTTCGGGCGGCGAGCTGTCGCGCTTCCTTCTGGCGCTGAAGGTCGCGCTCGCCGACAAGGGCTCGGCGCCGACCCTCGTCTTCGACGAGATCGACACCGGCGTCGGCGGCGCCGTGGCCGACGCGATTGGCCGGCGCCTCGCGCGCCTCGCCGCCCGCGTCCAGGTGCTCTCGGTCACGCATGCGCCCCAAGTGGCGGCCCGCGCGACGACCCACCTCCTCATCTCCAAGGCGCAGGCGGACGTTGCCGACGAGCGCTTGTCGACGCGCGTCGTCACCATCGGCGAGGAACTGCGACGCGAGGAGATCGCGCGCATGCTCGCCGGCGAGAGCGTCACCGACGAGGCGCGCGCTGCGGCGGCCCGCCTCATCCGCGCGGGCTGATGCTCAAGGACCGGTTAATCCAGGCGCGCTAGGTCGTCGATCTCACCAGACGGGGCAGGGCTCATGGACGGTTCGAAGGCGATCGAGGATCTGACCCTGGACGAGGCGGCGGCGGAGCTCGCCCGCCTCGCAGAAGAGATGGCAGGGCACGACCGGCGCTACTACGAGGACGACGCGCCGACCGTTTCCGACGCCGAGTACGATGCGCTTCGCCAGCGAAACGCGGCGATCGAGGCTCGCTTTCCCGAACTGGTCCGCAGCGATTCGCCCTCCGCCAAGGTCGGCGCCGCGCCGTCCGCCAAGTTCGCCAAGGTGCGGCACGCCGTGCCGATGCTGTCGCTCGACAACGCCTTCTCCGACGAGGACGTCGCGGACTGGGCGAAGCGCGTGCGGCGCATGCTGAAGCTCCGCGAGGCCGATCCGCTGGCGGTCACAGCCGAGCCGAAGATCGACGGCCTGTCGCTCTCGCTGCGCTACGAGAAGGGCAGGCTGGTGACGGCCGCGACGCGCGGCGACGGCACCGTTGGCGAGGACGTGACGCGCAACGCGCTGACCCTCGAAGACATTCCCGAGCGGTTGAAGGGCGAGGCGCCCGACGTCTTCGAGGTGCGCGGCGAGGTCTACATGGCCCATGCCGATTTCGCGGCGTTGAACGAGCGGCAGGCGGCGGAGGGCAAGCCCGTCTTCGCCAATCCGCGCAACGCCGCCGCCGGCTCGCTGCGCCAGAAGGACCCGGAGATCACGGCCCAGCGCCCCTTGCGCTTCTTCGCCTATGCCTGGGGAGAGGCCAGCGACCTGCCGGGGGACACGCAGTCGGAGGTCGTCGCGGCGATCGGCCGCTTCGGCTTTCCCGTCAACGACTGGATGGGCCGCTTCGACACGGTCGAGGGCCTGATCGAGCGCTATCACGCCATCGAGGATCGCCGAGCGACCCTCGGCTACGACATCGACGGCGTCGTCTACAAGGTCGACGACCTGTCCTACCAGGCCGATCTCGGCTTCGTGTCGCGCTCGCCGCGCTGGGCCATCGCCCACAAGTTCTCCGCCGAGAAGGCGACGACCACCGTCGAGGCGATCGAGATCAATGTCGGGCGCACCGGCAAGCTCGCGCCGCTCGCCAAGCTGAAGCCGGTCACCGTCGGCGGCGTCGTCGTGTCGAACGTCACCCTCCACAACGAGGACTACATCGCCGGGCGCGACGCCGACGGCGGGGCGATCCGCGATGGCGCGGACATCCGCATCGGCGACACCGTCGTCATCCAGCGCGCCGGCGACGTCATCCCGCAGGTGGTGGACGTCGTCCTCGACAAGCGCCCCGCGCATGCCGAGCCCTACGCCTTTCCGCACAGCTGTCCGGTCTGCGGCTCGCTCGCCGTTCGCGACATCAACCCGCGCACCGGGCGTACCGATTCCATGCGCCGCTGCACGGCGGCGCTCACCTGCCCGGCTCAGGCGAAGGAGGGCTTGAAGCACTTCGTGTCGCGCAACGCCTTCGACATCGAAGGCCTCGGCGAAGTCATGGTCGAGGCGCTGTTCGACGGCGGCGTGATCCAGCAGCCGGCCGACATCTTCCG
The DNA here is from genome assembly GCA_947474855.1 of Aurantimonadaceae bacterium. Lineage (GTDB taxonomy): Bacteria > Pseudomonadota > Alphaproteobacteria > Rhizobiales > Rhizobiaceae > Antarcticirhabdus. The sequence goes on from CANJKV010000110.1 coordinate 8,057, forward strand.
CCTGACACTGGATAGCCTGAAGCCCGTGGTGGAAGAGCGCCAGCTGGCGCTGCGCCTGGAGCGGGAGCGCAAGGAGGACGAGGAACTCGCCGCCCGCGGCGAGCCGCCCAAGGCGCGCGGCAAGCGCAAGGCCTACGACTACACCAAGGCGACGCAGAACGTCCTCGACGCGATCGGAGCGCGACGCAAGATCGCCTTCGCCCGCCTCCTCTTCGCCCTCGGCATCCCCCAGGTCGGCGAGGTTGCGGCCAAGGATCTCGCCCGGCGCTTCCCCGACATGCCGGCGTTGCGCGAGGCCGTCTCGGGCGCCGCGGCCGAGGAGCAGCGCTCCTTCTGGAACGAGCTCCAGGGCGTCTCCTTCATCGGCGACACGACGGTCGCGGCCCTGCGCGAGGGGGCCTTCGACCATGCCGGCGACGAAGCCTGGGATCCGCTCGCCGATCCCGCGATCAAGCTCAACGCGCGCCAGCGCGAGGCCCTCGCGCAGGCTTATGCCGAGCCCGGCGCGCTCGGCCGCCGCCTGCGCGAGGCGGCCCGGCATCCGGGCGGCGCGGCCTTCGACTCGATCGCCAAGGAGGCCGGCATCGGCCCCGCGGCCACGCAATCGCTGATCGACTTCTTCGCCGAAGACAGGAACAACGCGGCCGTCGACGCGCTCCTGGCGGAGGTCGAGACCGAGAAGGCCGAAGCGCCCGCGGGCGACGGCCCGCTCTCGGGCCAGACCGTCGTCTTCACCGGTTCACTGGAGCGCATGACGCGCGAGGAGGCGAAGGCCATGGCCGAGGCGCTCGGCGCAAAGGTCGCGGGCTCGGTGTCGCGCTCGACGAACCTCGTGGTCGCCGGCCCCGGCGCCGGCTCCAAGCTCGACAAGGCGAAGCAGTACGGCGTCGAGGTCATCGACGAGGCGACCTGGCTGGAGCGGGCCGGCGCCTGAACCGAGACGGTTGCGGCGCTTCGATGACTCGCGCCGCCACCTCTGCTAGACCCGGCGCGACGGCAACCTCGCATGGACCATGACGATGCTCCTCAAGGCGCTTGCAGGAACAGCGATTCTCGGCGTCGCGCTGGCGATGTCCGGGGCGGCTCGGGCGGACGACGATCTGATCGACGCGACCAACCCGGAGAAGCTCGCGGAGATCATCCGCGGCTTCGGATCCGCCCGCATGGACAAGGCGGCCGACGAGACCCCGGCGATCCGCGGCCGGATCGAGGGCAACGCCTTCTCGGTTTATTTCTACGGCTGCAACGACCGGCACGAAGCCTGCCAGTCCATCAACCTGACGGCATCCTGGAACATGGCCGGCGCGACGAGCCTCGATCAGGTCAATACCTGGAACGCCGACAAGCGCTTCGGCCGCGCCTATGTCGACGACCAGGGCAGCGCCGTCGTGGAGACCGACATCAACCTTTCGGGCTCGGTCACCTACGAGAACATGGAAGGCAACATCGACTGGTGGCGGATCATCATGGCCGACTTCAAGGCCAACGTGATCGACGCCAGCAGCGCTTCGCAGGACGAGGGCGAGGGCAAGGCGTCGCCGGTTCCGGAGACGCCGGCAACGACCACGCCGGCTCCCGCTGCCGAGGCGGCGCCCGCGCAGCCGAGCGAGCCGGCTCCGGCCGCGACGCCGGCCACGCCCGCCGCGCCCGCCGAGCCTGCATCCGCCGCGACGTCGGCGGAAGGCGCCGCGCCGCAGCGATCGCCGTTCTCGATCCCGCGCAAGCCGAACCCGGGCAACTGAGGCTCGGATTCCCTTTCGGCTCGCCATCCGCTAAGGCTCGGTCCTGGCACGGAAAACGGGAACGGAACGGATGCGGACGGTCGCGATCGACTTCGAGACGGCGAACGCCCGGCCCGACAGCGCCTGCGCGGTCGGCTTCGCCTGGATCGAGGGCGACCGTGTCGTGCGCCGTGAGCACCACCTGATCCGCCCGCGCGAGATGCGCTTCGACGCCGGCAATATCCGGGTCCACGGCATCCATCCCGAGCATGTGGAGGACGCGCCGGAGTTCGATGCGGTCATGGCCGACTTCGTGGCCGCCATGGGCGACGCGCTCCTCGTCGCACACAACGCGTCCTTCGACATGCGCGTTCTCGAAGCGAGCGCGCGGGCCTACCGCATGGCGCTGCCGCGGCATGCGAGCCTTTGCACCGTCGCGCTCGGCCGCCGGCTGTGGCCGGACGCGACGAACCACAAGCTTTCGACGCTGGCGCATCGCTGCGGCGTCAGCTTCCGCCACCACCATGCGGGCGAGGACGCCTTCGCCTGCGCGACGATCGCGCTGACGGGCATGGCGGAGGAGGGCGCATCGAGCGTCCGCGACCTCGCCGCGCGAACCGGGCTTGCCCGCGCCCGCACCGGCGTCGTCGCGCTGCGTGCCGGGGGCATCGCCGAGCGGGCTCTCGGCGAGCTGCGGCCGGCGCGCCCTCGGCCTGTCGCAATTGCCGCGCCCGATCCCGCTTCGCTCGGCGAACGCCGTCGCTTCACGGTGTCGGGCAGCGCCGGCACGGCCTACGACGTGGTGCTCACGCGCGAGCCCGCCGGCTGGCGGTCGCGCTGCACCTGCATGAGCGCCCGCTTCCGTCCCGTCTGCAAGCACGCCGCGGCGCTCATGGCCGGCGACTTCCGCGCGGTCGTCGCCGAGAACAGACCCGAGGGGGCTGCGGAAATCCGGGTGTTCCCGCTCGCCGAGATCGGTTAGAGGCAAAACCTCCCATCCGTTCTGCGCGGGACGCGCCCTTGCCGAAAATCGATCCGCTTGAAGCGCGCGCCGCTCTGCGCGACGTCTTGCCCGTCATCCTCGCGATCATGCCCTTCGGCGCCGTCTACGGCACCGTGGCGATCGATTCCGGGCTCACCATGGCGCAGACGCTGGGCCTGTCCGGCATCGTCTATGCCGGCGCCTCGCAGCTCGTCGCGCTGCAGATGATCGGCCTGTCGGCTCCCGTCTGGTCGATCGTCCTCGTGGTCTTCGCGCTCAACTTCCGCCACGTCCTGTATTCCGCATCGGTCGGGCGCCATCTGGGCCGTTTTACCGCGACGCAGAAGGCGGCGGCCTTCTTCCTGCTCGCCGATCCGACCTTCGGCGCGGCGGAGGCGCGGGCGAACGGGGGCGCCCTCACGCGCAGCTACTACTTCGTCTACGGCCTGCTGCTCTATGTCTTCTGGCTGGTGGCGACGCTGGCCGGCGCGCTGTTCGGCTCGGCGCTCGGCGACACGCGGGTGCTGGCACTCGACTTCATCCTGCCGGCCTACTTCCTGACCTTCCTGATGAGCTTCCGGACGCGGCCGCATTTCTGGCCGGTGGTGGCGTCGAGCCTCGCCACCTCCGGGCTCGTCTACGTGACGGCCGGCTCGCCCTGGCACGTCACGATCGGCGCCTGCGGCGGCATCCTCTACGCCGCGCTCCGCGCGCCGGAAGCGGCGCCCGAGAAGAGGATCGCAGGGGAGGGCGAGCGTGTCTGACCTCGACCTCTGGCTGATCATCCTCGGCGGCGGGCTCCTGACCTACCTGACCCGCGTCGGCGGCCACTTGCTGATCGCGAGGATCGGCGCCCTGCCGCCGCGGCTGGAGGCGGCGCTGAACGCCGTCCCGGCGGCTGTCATCACCACGATCGTCGCGCCGGTGATCGTGTCGGGCACCTGGGCCGAGCGCCTGTCGATCCTTGCCTGCGGCTTCCTGTGCCTTTGGCTCCCGGGCATCGTGGTCGTGCTCCTGGGCACCGCCTTCGTGGCCGTGGCGCGCAGCCAGGGCTTCTGACCTCCAAGAAAGAAAAAGGCCGCCCGCCCCGCAGGGACGGACGGCCTACAAGAGGCCTGGCGCCGATGGGAGATCAGGCGTCCTGGATCGCCGACAGCTTCCAGTCGCCGCCGCGCTCGCGCAGGAAGGTCCAGATCTCGACGGTCTCCGTCGGGCTTTCCGTACCTTCGACGACCGCGCCGCTCTGGCGGTCGCGAAGCACGTCGACCGAGCTGTAGCGCATCGCGACCGTCGCGTAGTCGGTCGTGCCCTCGCGCCATGCCTCGGCGAGGTCGCCCTGCAGGAGACGCACGTCCGAGACCTCGTTGCGAACGCCGCGCGTGGCGTTCACCGACAGCTCCTCGGCGAGGTGCGACATGACCTCGGGCGTCGCCAGCCGGCGCAGCGCGTCGTAGTCCTCGCGGGTGAAGGCGGCCTGCACCGCGTGGAGGTTCTGCTCGAAGGCATCGTAGTCGGCGGGCGTGATGCCGATCGCGTCGCTCGGCGCACGGCGCGCCTTCGGCATGGCGGCACCGGCCCCGCCGCCGATGGGCCCCGCGCGCATCGGCTGGGGCGCCGGCTCGGCCTGCCGGTTCATGCGCGTGCCGCCGAGGGGCGCGCCGGCCCCGGCGCCGGCATGGGCATAGGCCGGGGCACCGCGCCGCGGACCTTGCGCCGCGCCGGAGCGGCTGCGGAAGAAGCGCAGCAGCAGCCAGACGGCGAGCGCGATGAGCAGGCCCTGGAACAGGAGCGCCAGCATGCCGCCGAGGCCGCCGAAGCCCTGGCCGAGCATCAGGCCGAAGAGGCCGCCCAGCATCAGGCCGCCGAGAAGGCCGCGGCCGTTGAACAGGCCGCCGCGCTGGCCGGCCTGCGCTGCCGCTCCGGTGGCGCCGGGGCGGGCGGCCGTGGTCGGCTGCGTGACCGAGCGGTTGATCGGTGCGGCGTCGGTCGGTGCGGTGCGGGTCACCGGCGGCGCGTCGAAGGTGCGGCCGCCGCGGCTGCCGAATCCGCCGCCGCGCCGCGCGTCGGCGTAATCGACGGCGGCGAGGCTGAAGACCAAGGTCAGGCTGGCGAGGGTCGCGGCAAGGCGCGAGCGGGTTTTCATGAAGGTGTCTCTCTCCCGGATGCGTCGTATTCCATATGGGGGCTGCCACCGCCGGATGCGAGCAAATTCGCAGGCGACCGAATCTTCAACGTTAACGACTTTGCGAGGTGGCGGGTCCGCCGCTATTGCCGGGCCGGTCGCAGTATCGCGGATGGGGGACCGAAATGGCGAAGTCGAGAGTGCGGATCATCGTCCTGGGGGGGACGATCACCATGGCGCCGAGCGCGCCGGGGGCCGGCATCACGCCGAGCCTCACGGGCGAGGATCTCGTGGCCGCCGTGCCCGAACTCGCCGAGATCGCCGAGATCGAGGTCGAGACGCCCTTCCTGAAGCCGGGATCGACGCTTTCCTACGCCGATCTCGCCCGCGTCTCGGGCATGGCGAATGCTGCGCTGACGGCGGGCGCGGCGGGCGTCGTCGTGGTGCAGGGCACCGACACGATCGACGAGACGAGCTTCCTCTTCGACCTCGCCGGCGACCATCCGCGACCCATCATCGTCACCGGCGCGATGCGCGGCGCCAAGGCGCCGGGCGCCGACGGCAATGCGAGCCTGCTCGCCGCCGTCACCGCCGCGGCATCGCCGCGCACGCAAGGTCTCGGCGCACTCGTCGTCCTCAACGACGAGATCCACGCCGCCCGCCTCGTCGAGAAGGGCCACACCGCGCTCGCCTCGGCCTTCGTCTCGCCCGGCTTCGGGCCGCTCGGGCACGTGGTCGAGGGCGAGGCGCGCATCGTGCTGCGGCCGGCGGCGCCCGGCTGGCGCGCCGGTCCGCTGCCGGCCGAGATGCCGCGCGTGCCGATCCTGAAGCCCGGGATCGGCGAGGATGGAGGGGCCGTGGACGCGCTCGTCGCGCTCGGCGCCGGCGGCTTGGTGGTGGAAGGCATGGGCGCGGGCCACGTTCCCGCGGCCTTCGCCGAGGCTCTGGGCGAGGCGGCGAAAAGGATTCCCGTGGTGCTGGCGACGCGCGTCGCGGCGGGGCGGGTGTTCCGCCGCACCTACGGGGCGCCCGGCTCGGAGATCGATCTTCTCGGCCGCGGCCTCGTGCCGGCGGGGCTCCTGTCGCCGCACAAGGCGCGCCTCCTCCTGTCGGTTCTCGTCGCGCAGGGTGCCGACGAGACGACGATCCGCGCGGCGTTCGACGCCTACGACTGAGGCGCCCGCGCTTCCCAGCGGTCGAGAAACGCGTCGATGGCGAGTGCCTGCATGTCGGGCACCGCCTCGAACAGCACCTCCGGGGGCCAGTTCCACCAGCCGAGACGCTCGATGCGGGCGGCGGTCTCCTCGGAAAAGCGCCGGCGCAGCGGTCGCGCCGGCACGCCCGCGACGACGGTGTAGGACGGGACGTTCCTGGTCACCACGGCGTTGGCGCCGATCACCGCGCCGTTGCCGACGCTGACGCCCGGCATCACCACGGCGCCGTGACCGATCCAGACGTCGTTCCCGATCGTGACCCGCGCGGCCATGCGCGCTTCGCGCCAGCCGGCATCGACGCCGAGGAAGCGGAAGAACTCGTTGGGCCGGTAGGTGATCTTGTGCGTCGTCAGCCGCTCCATGGGGTGGGCGAGGGCGTTGAGGCGCACGTTGGCGGCGATCGAGCAGAAACGTCCGACGTCGCAGTAGGTCGCCTCGCCGCCGCGCTCGAAATAGGAATAGTCGCCGAGCGTGACCGAGCGCAGCACGACGCGCGGGCCCACGTCGCAGTGGCGCCCGAGCCGCGTTTCCTTGCATTCGGCGGACGGGTGGATGCGGGGCTCCGAGGGGCGGTAGCGCAGGTGCTCCGGCGCGTCGTCCGCGCTTCGGCGGGGCTTCGCCTCGCTCGTCGCCTCGTCGTGATCATTCCCTGCCATGCCGCTCGCCTTCGGGCCTTTCGCTCGCTCGTCGCCCTTCCTATAAAGGCTGCCATGATCCGCGCGGCAATCTTTCGTCCGGCCCTGCTCGGTCTCGCCGCCGGCGCGCTCCTCGCGC
>CANJKV010000111.1 GCA_947474855.1 Aurantimonadaceae bacterium
CGAGGGTGGGGCGCCGCATCATCATCATGCGCCGCGCCCTCCCGAATAGGCCGAGCCCGTGGGCATGAGGGCGGCGATGCGCTCGCCGAGACTGCTGAAGGCGTCGACGAGGGCGCGCACGGGTCCGCTTTCCATGAGGTCGACGTCGCGCCGGACCATCCAGGCGTTGAGGACGATGGCCGACACCGGAAGCAGGATCGGCAGGACGGCGAAGCTCTGGTCGCGGTCGACCAGCGAGAGGGAGACGAAGCCGAGCGCCTTGAGCACCAGCGCGCCGCCGAGGCCGAAGGCCATGGCAGGGCCCGGCCCCGAACGATTCGTCCTAGGACGGGCCGCGACGACGAGCGCCCAGAGAGCGAAGGCGATCGGGTAGAGGAAGTCGCTGAAGCGCTGCACCAGCTCCTCCGTCAGCTCCTCGGGCTCGTCCTGCGCCTTCTTGTCGTTGGGATGCGGGTCCCAGAGATTGGCGGTGGAGCGCTCGGAGGTGCGCGTCCAGTCGTTGTTGTTGCTCGGCCGGAGATCGGCGAGGTCGAAGGCGTAGGTGCCGAACTGGATCACGGAGACGGCGCCGTTCGCCGCGTCGCGGCGGTGGAGCTGGCCGTTCGACAGGAGGAGGTAGGAGCGCGCGCCTTCCTCCACGACGTTGCCGCGGCTGGCGAAATAGGTGAGCTCCGTCGCCTCGTCGCGGGTGTCGGCGATGAAGAGGCCGGTGATCTCCGTGCCGCGCGCGTCGGCGATCGAGACCACGAGGCCGTCCTGGACCTCCTCGAAGCGGCCGGGCTGGAGGAAGAGCGTCAGCGCGTCGGCGTTGATCGTGCGCATGCCGTTCTGGAACTCGCGCGAGGAGGCCGGCCCGATCACGTGGCTGACGAGAAAGACGAGGGCGGCGGCGAGAAGGCCGAGAATGAGGATCGGCTTGACGATCACCGTGCGCTTGGCGCCGGAGGCGGCGATGACCGCGCGCTCGGAGCCCGCGTTCAGCGCGTTGAGCGCCTGGACGCAGCCGATCACGACGGCGAAGGGCACGACGCCGGACGCGAGGTCCGGCAGGAGCATGAAGGCGATCCAGAAGATGTTGCCGACGGTCGAGACGCTGGTCTTGACGATGTCGATGCGCGACAGGGCCTGAACGATCCAGACGATCGTCACGAGCGAGAGCAGGGAGCCGAAGGTGTAGAGCAGCGCGCGCCGGAAGATGTAGCGTTCGAGAAGCGTCATGAGTCCTTCAACCAGGCAGCCCCTCTGTCGCTCCCGAGCCGCCGTGTAAGGGCGCCGCGCGCTGCCGTCAAACTTCGTACGAACTTGTCTAAAGAAGGGCAAAAGCCGGGGCCGGCGCAACGCCGCGGTGGATGAGCGCGCCCCTTGCCAGATGGCCCGGCGGCGGCATCATAGCGCGGACGCGCCGCCGCCGGGCCCAACCGGGCCGGACGGCCGAGGACGCACCCGGCCCGAAGCGGGCCGGCGACAGACGGGAGTTCCCATGTCATCGCTACCGACCATCGACGTCTCGCCGCTCGCGCTGCCCGAATCGGGCGTGCTGGTCGTCCCGACCGGCGAGAACGGCAAGGTCGCGGACACGCTGCCGGAGGCGGTGGCGACGCTCGCCCGCAAGGCCGCGGGGATCGCCAAGTTCAAGGGCAAGGCCTTCGCCACGCTCGACATCGTCGCGCCGGCCGGCCTCGATCTCGACCGCATCGTGCTGGTCGGCACGGCGCCCGGCAAGACGACGCCGCCCGACGCGCTCCTGAAGCTCGGGGGCACGATCGCGGCCAAGACCAAGGGCGCCGAGAAAGCGGCCTTCTGGAGCGTGATGCCGGACGGTACCCCGTTCGAAGCCGGCCAGATCGCCGAGATCGCGCTCGGCGCGATGCTGCGCGGCTACGAATTCGACCGCTACAAGACCAAAGGTGGCAAACGGAACGGCGAAGAGGAGGACGAGGCCGACAAGCCCGCGCCCCTGCGGATCCTGACCGACGGGGCGCAGGCCGCGACGCTGATCGAGGCGGCCCGCGCCATCGCGGAAGGCACGTGCCTCGCCCGCGACCTCGTCAACGAGCCGGCCAACGTCCTCGGGCCCGTCGAATTCGCCGAGGCCGCGCAGGCGCTCTCGGCCGTCGGCGTCGACGTCGAGGTGCTGGACGAGGCGAAGATGCGCCAGCTCGGCATGCACGCGCTGCTCGGCGTCGCGCAGGGCTCGCCCCGCCCGCCCCGGCTCGTGGTCATGCGCTGGTCGGGCGCGGACGGAGACGCGGCCCCGCTCGCCTTCGTCGGCAAGGGCGTCGTCTTCGACACCGGCGGCGTATCGATCAAGCCGGCGGCCGGCATGGACGAGATGAAGGGCGACATGGGCGGCGCCGCGGCCGTGGTCGGCCTCATGCGCGCGCTCGCCGGCCGCAAGGCCAAGGTCGACGCGATCGGCGTCATCGGCCTCGTGGAGAACGCCGTCGACGGCAACGCGCAGCGGCCGGGCGACATCGTCAAGGCGATGTCCGGCACGACGATCGAGGTGCTGAACACCGACGCGGAAGGGCGGCTCGTTCTCGCCGACGCGCTCTGGTACACGCAGGACCGCTTCAAGCCGCGGCTGATGGTGAACCTCGCGACGCTCACCGGCGCGATCATCGTCGCGCTCGGCAACCACCATGCCGGCCTCTTCTCCAACAATGACGAGCTGGCCGAGCGCCTTCTGGCGGCGGGCCTCGCCACCGGCGAGAAGCTCTGGCGCCTGCCGATCGGGCCGGAATACGACAAGATGATCGAGGGCAAGTTCGCCGACATCAAGAACATCGGCGGCGGCCGGGCGGCCGGCTCGATCGTTGGCGCGCAGTTCCTGCAGCGCTTCGTCAACGACCTGCCCTGGGCGCATCTCGACGTGGCGGGGACCGCGATGGGCTCGCCGGCGAGCGAGTACAATCAGTCCTGGGGCTCGGGCTACGGGGTGCGGCTCCTCGACCGCTTCGTGGCCGAAAGCTACGAAACCCGCTGAGGCGCCAGGTGGCCGAGGTCCTGTTCTACCACTTGACCGAGAGCCGGCTCGAGGAGGCGCTGCCCGACCTCCTCGAGAAGTGCCTCGCGCGCGGCTGGCGGGTGGTGGTGCAGACCAGCGACCCGGAGCGGCGCGACGCGCTGGACCACCACCTGTGGACCTATCGCGACGACAGCTTCCTGCCGCACGGCACGGATGCCGACTCCTCCGGCGCGCTGCAGCCGATCCTCCTGACGGCGGAGGGCGCGCAGGACGCCAACGACCCGCAGGTCCGCTTCCTGGTCGACGGGGCGGAGCCGGCGGGGGATCTCTCGCGCTACGTCCGGGCGATCTACATGTTCGACGGGCACGATCCGGAGCGGCTGGCCGGCGCGCGGCGCCGCTGGACGATCGACAAGGCGGCCGGGCACGACCTCGCCTACTGGCAGCAGAGCGAGGACCGGCGCTGGGTGCGTAAAGGCTGAGGCATCCACGATGAAACGGGTGGGCGCGGCGCGCGCGATGCAGTAAGCCGCGCTGGCAATCGTCGCCCGAAGGTCCATGCCATGCAGTCCAGCGATCCGGAGCCTCGCCTCGGCTTTCTCTACGCCGGCGGGGCCTACCTCCTGTGGGGGCTGGTGCTGCCGATGTATCTGAAGATGCTCGGGCATGTTTCGCCGCTGGAGGTGGTGGCCCACCGGATCCTCTGGTCGATCCCCTTCGCCGTGGCGCTGCTCTGGCACCAGGGCCTGCTGCGCCGGGCGGCGAGGCTCCTCTCCGATCCCCGCACGCTCGGGCTCGCGGCGATCACCGCGACGCTGATCTCGGTGAACTGGAGCACCTACGTCTACGCCATCGCGGAGCATCGCGCGGTGGAGGCGGCGCTCGGCTACTACATCAACCCGCTCGTCAACGTGGCGCTCGCGGCGATCTTTCTCGGCGAGCGGCCGACCCGCGTGCAGCTCGGCGCGATCGCGCTGGCGACGACCGGCGTCGTGATCCTCACCCTGTCGGTCGGCACGCTGCCCTGGATCTCGCTCGTCCTGGCGCTGACCTTCGGCACCTACGGGCTGATCCGCAAGGTGGTGCCGGCGGGCGCGAGCGAGGGCTTCTTCCTGGAGGTGGTGATCCTGGCGCTGCCGGCGCTGGCGGTGCTGGCCTTCTTCGTGGCCGACCCGCACTTCGGGCGCGACCCGCTGGAAACCGCGCTCCTGGTGGGGGCGGGGCCGCTGACGGCGATCCCGCTGATCCTGTTCGCGGCCGGAGCGCGCCTCCTGCACTTCTCGACCATCGGGCTCATGCAGTACGCGGTTCCGACGCTCCTGTTCCTGACCGCCGTCTTCATCTTCGACGAACCGTTCACGGGCGCGCAGCTCGTGTCGTTCGCCTTCATCTGGGCCGCGCTCGCCCTCTATACGACGACCCTCATCGCCGCGCGCCGCCGGCGAAGTCGGGCTGCGCCGATGGCGGCGCCGCTTGCCGATCGAGGCTCCGCCGGCGGCGGATGACGTCGGCGGCGAAGTCGCGCGAGAGCGTGTGATAGAGCGGGTGCGGCGAGACGAGGCGCGCCGTTCCGTAGCCGAGCATCGAGGCCAGCATCAGCGGCACGATGGCGCCGTGGTTGCCGGTCATCTCGAGGATGATCACGAAGGCGGTCATCGGGGCCTGGACGACGCCGGCGAAGTAGCCCGCCATGCCGAGCGTGGCGGCGATCGCGCCTGCGCCCAGAAGCGCCCCGACGGTGGAGCCGAAGCCCGCGCCGATCGCCAGGGCCGGCGCGAAGATGCCGCCGGGAATGCCCGACACCATCGAGGCGAGGCTCGCCACGAACTTCTCGGCGAAGAAGAGGAGGTCGAGAGGACTGCCCTCGACCGCTCGGCGCGCCTGCTCGTAGCCGGTGCCGAAGGTGGCGCCGTCGGAAACGAAGCCGACGAGAGACACGACGAGGCCGCAGACGGCCGCAGCGGCGACCGCGCGCGACCGGGGAGCGGGCGCGACCCAGCGCCGGACGCGGCGCAGCAGCCCCAGCGCGGACAGGCTGAACAGCGCGCCGAACGCGCCCCCGCCCACGCCGCAGACGACGACGGCGAGCCAGTCCCGCGGGCCGGTCAGCGCGGCCTCGCTCGTGCCGAAATAGGTGTAGTCGCCGGTGAGGCCGAGCGAGGCAAGGCCGGCGAGGAGCACGGTCGTCACCACGAGGCCGTTGGTGCGGGCCTGGTAGGTGCGACCCATCTCCTCGATGGCGAAGACGATGCCGGCGAGCGGCGTGTTGAAGGCCGCGGCGATGCCGGCGGCCGAGCCGGCGAGGATCAGGCCGCGGGCGCGCGCCATTCCCGCGAACCGCCCCGCGGCCAGCATGATCGCGGCGCCGACCTGGACGGTCGGGCCTTCGCGGCCGATCGAGCCCCCCGACAGAAGTCCGAGCAGCGTCAGGAGGATCTTGCCGGCGGCGATGCGCAGCGAAAGGAGGAAGCCGCGATCGGCATCCGCCTCGAACTGGCGCGCGGCGATCGCCTGGGGAATGCCGCTGCCCTGCGAGGCGGGAAAGTAGGCGGCGGCGAGCCAGGCCGACAGGGCGAAGCCGGCCGGCGGCAGCGCCAGGGCGAGAAGCGCCCCGGCCGAGCCGGAGCCGCGCAGCGCGAAGAAGGCGTGCTGGGCGGCATCGGCGCCGGCCGCGAAGCCGACGCTGATCAGGCCGATCGTGCCCGCGCCGAGCCAGAACGCCAGCCGCATGCGCCAGACCCGGCGCGACCGCCACACCGACCGCGAGCGACGGATCACGGGCGACTTGCGGAAGCGGCGCCGGGCGCTCCCGGCGGCTGACTGCGTCATCGGAGCGGCCTGTCTCGGGCAGAAGGGATCGATGGGGGGGCGGTGGCGGGCCGGCAGGTCCTCAGAGCCGCTCGATCACCGCGTCCTCGCCCTCCGCGCGCTCCGGAGGAGGGGCGGCGGCGAGAATGGCGGGGACGAGGTCGGCGACCTCGCCGACGACGAGCGGGCGGACCTGATGGGCCGTGTGGATGAAGCCCTCGCCGCGCATGTGGTCGAGGAGCGCTGAAAGCGGGTCCCAGAAGCCGTTGACGTTGGCGATGGCGATCGGTTTGGCGTGCCGGCCGAGCTGGCTCCAGGTCATGATCTCGATCAGCTCCTCCAGCGTGCCGATGCCGCCGGGCAGCGCCACGAAGGCGTCGGAGCGCTCGAACATGGCGTGCTTGCGCTCGTGCATGTCGTTCGTGACCACCAGCTCGTCGAGGCGTTTCAGCTCGCTTTCCGTCGCCTCCATGTCGATCAGGAAACGCGGAATGATGCCGGTGACCGAGCCGCCGGCCTCGATCACGGCGTCGGAGACCGCGCCCATGATGCCGCGCGTGCCTCCGCCGTAGACGAGGCGGATGCCGGCCTCGGCGATGGCCCGGCCGAGAACCTTGGCGCTGTCGAGATAGATCGGATCGCCGCCCGGTGAGGAGCCGCAGTACACGCAGATGGATTGAATCGTTCGCATGGGCCTGAAGTTCGGCCGAGCGGGCGGCCGGGTCAAGCGTTGTGCGGCGCGAAAGAGGGCGGGCCTCGCTTCAAAGGATGCCGGGATAGGCATCGTCGATGGTGCGAAGCGTCGCTTCTCGCCAGACGGCGTCGCGGCTCTCGCGGGGTCGGTCGAGGTCGACGACGCCGCGCAGGCGCCCCGGCCGCGGCGTGAGGAAGACGATGCGATCGGCGAGCTCCACGGCCTCGCGGAGGTTATGGGTGACCATCAGCGCCGTGGTGGGGCGGGCCGACCAGACGGACACGAGAAGGGCGCGCAGGCGGCTCGCGGTCATCTCGTCGAGCGAAACGAACGGCTCGTCGAGGAGAAGCAGCGAGGGCTCGGTGGCGAAGGCGCGCGCGAGCGCCGCCCGGCGCGCGAGGCCGAGGGACAGTTCGCCCGGAAAGCGCGTGCGCATGGCGTCGAGGCCGAGCTCGGCGAAGAGCGCGTCGAGGTTCGCCCCCTTCAGCTCGAGCGGAAGGGCGAGGCGGACATTGGTCTCGACGTCGCGCCAGGGCAGGAGGCGGGGCTCCTGGAACACCGCGGCGACGCGGCCTTCGGGCTCGGGTAGGCGGACCTCGCCGCGGTAGTCGGCGTCGAGGCCGAGAAGGATGCGCAGCGTCGTCGTCTTGCCGCAGCCGGACGGACCGATCAGCGCCGTGAAGCCGTGCTTCGGCGCCTCGAAGGCGAGGTTCTCGATCGCGCGCACGAGGCCGCCGTCGGCGGCGCGGAAGAGCTTCTCGTGGATGCGGACGGCGAGGGCGCCGGACGGCTCAGGCGGGGCGCCGGCGCCAGCGGGTGGCGCGGGCTTCGAGGGGTTGGACAAGCAGGAACTCGATCAGGAGCATGACGGCCACGAAGGCGAGGGTGTAGGCGAGGATCGCGGCCACGTCGAAGAGCTGGAAGTAGAGGTGGATCTGGAAGCCGACGCCGTTCGAGCGGCCGAGAAGCTCGACCACGAGCGCGATCTTCCAGATGAGCGAGAGGCCCGAGCGCGAGGCCGCCGCGAGATAGGGCTGGAGCTGCGGCAGGATGAGGTGGCGCAGCCGGTCCAGGGCGGAGAAGCGGTAGACGCGCGCCATCTCGGCGAGTTGCGGATCCAGCGCGCGAGCGCCCTCGCGCATGGTGACGACGACGTTCGGGATCTTGTTGACGGCGATGGCCCCGATCGCGGCCGCCTCGTTCAGGCCGAACCAGATATAGGCGAGCACGATCACCACGAGCGCCGGCACGTTGAGGACCAGGATCAGCCACGGGTCGAAGAAGCGGTTGAGACGGGGCCTGAGGCCCATGGCGAGGCCGATGGCCGTGCCGGCCGCCATGGCGATCACGAAGGCGCCGGCGACGCGCCCGAGCGTCATGGCGAGGTTGAACGGCAGTTCGCCCGTCACCGTGTCGGCCCAGCCCGCGGCGAGCACGGCCGCGGGCGATGGCAGGACGCGGCTGTCGGCAAAGGCCGCGGCGAGCGCCCAGAGCGCGACGAGGCCGGCGAGGGACAGGAGCGTCGGGACAACCGTGCCGGCGGCGCGGCGGCGCGGCCGGACGACCGGCGCGCCGCTCAGGCCGGCCGCCTCAAGTGCCATTCTCGAGGCCGGACCAGTAGGTGCCCTCGGCCATGGCCTTGCCTGGCCCGACCAGCTTGTCGCCGCCGATCTCGGCCAGGATGTCGTAGAGCTTCGCGGCGTCCGCCCGGTCTTCTGCCGGCGCGCGACTGGGAATGCCCTCGCGGTAGCGGTCGCGAAGGGCGTGGAGCGTCGCCTCGTCGCCCGGCTTCACCAAGGGCTCGAGCCGGGTCCATTCCTCGTCGGACTCCCGCAGCAGCGCTTTCGCCGCGGCGTCGGCCTTGAGGAAGCCCTCGATCGCGGCCGGATGCTCGCGGGCCCACGATTCGCGGAAGACCCAGCCGAGCGCCGCGACCGCGCCCTTCGTGCCCATCGCCGTCTCGGCTTCGACGCCGGTGATCAAGGGGCGGAAGCCCGCGGCTTCGAGGCGCGCGGCGAAGTGCCAGTAGTTGAGGACGGCGTCGAGTTCGCCCGAGCGCGCCTTCTCGGTCAGGAGGGGCGGCGCGCCGTAGACGATCGTGGCGTCCGCGGCAAGGTCGAGCCCGTGGTCGCGCCTGGCCAGCGCCTGGATCAGGAGCCAGTTCTTGTCGAGCGGTCCGCCGACGACGCCGAGCGTCTTGTTCTTCAGGTCGGCTAGGCTTTTGATCGAGCTGTCCTGCGGCACCATCACCGAGCCGACGGAGGTGGAATAGGGTGCGAAGGTGAAGTCGCTGCCGGCCTCGCGCTCGCGCGACACCCAGAGCCAGTCCGACACGATCATGTCGACGTCTCCGGACTGGAAGGCGATGTTGGAGGCGTCTTCGCCGGCGAAGGGCACGATCTCGACGTCGACGCCGTTGGCGGCATCCAGCCCGTTGCGCACCATGGCGTCGAGCTGCCAATTGACCGTGCCGTATTGCAGGACGCCGACCCGGATCGGCTCGACGGCTGCTGCGCCTGAGGCAAGGCCGAGCGCCAGCGCCGCGGCGCCGAGAGCCGCAAGGACGAAACTCTTCAAAACGATCCTCCCGAAATCGTCCCGAGGTGCCCGAATCGAGGATAGGCCGTCCGGGCGCCGCCGTCACCCCGCCGCGTCGCGAGAAGCGACGCGATCGCGCGGATCCGCCCGCGTGGCTCAGATCGCGGTGCGGCGGGCTTCCTCGACGTAGATCTGCCGCAGGCGCCGGGAAAGGGACCCGGGGACGCCCGCGCCGACGGGCACGCCGTCGATGCGCACCACGGGCATCACGAAAGCCGAAGCCGAGGTGATGAAGGCTTCCGCCGCGCCTTGGGCTTCCTCGACGCTGAAGGGGCGCTCGACGAAGCTGTGGCCGGCCTCCTCCGCGAGGCGCAGCACCGCCGAGCGGGTGATGCCGTGGAGGATGGCTTCCGAGCGGGGACGCGTGACGATCGTCCCGTCGCCGAGGATGATCCAGGCATTGTTCGAGGTGCCCTCGGTGACGAGGCCGTCCTCGACCATCCAGGCGTCGTCCGCGCCGCGCGCCTTCGCCTCCATCTTGGCGAGGGAGGGGTAGAGCAGCTGCACGGTCTTGATGTCGCGGCGCGCCCAGCGCTGGTCGGGCACGGTGACGACGCTCAGGCCCTTCTCGGCGGCAGGATTGTCCGACACGGCCTTTTCCTGCGTGAACAGAACGAGCGAGGGCCTGGTGCCGGCGGGCGGGAAGGCGAAGTCGCGGTCGGCGGCGCCGCGCGTCACCTGGAGGTAGACCATGCCCTCCTCGATCCCGTTGCGGGCGACGAGCTCGCGGTGGATCGAGAGGATCTCGGTCTCGTCCGCGGGAACGTCCATGGCGAGTTCCGCGAGCGAGCGGCGCAGCCGGGCCATGTGGCCGGCGAAATCGATCAGGCGCCCGCCGAGAACCGTGGTCACCTCGTAGACGCCGTCGGCGAACAGGAAGCCGCGGTCGAAGACGGAGATGGTCGCCTCCTCTTCGGGGACGAAGGCGCCGTTGACATAGACGGTTCGCGACATGGACGCTGCTCCTGGCGGTTGGCGATGTTCCATAGGACGAAGCGCGCGCGCTGCAAAGCGCCGGGCAGCCCCAGGGCGCCGGCAAGCGGATGATTCGCCAAGGGATCCTGGATTTTAGCTGCGACCGAAGAGGGGCCTTGGCGACGGATCGAGAAGCGACCTCAATGCGCCGGCTGACCGGACGGCAGGCACGGGGATGCCCGATCGTTGTGCAGTGCGGCACGGTGACGCGATCATGCGCAAAAAAGTCGTGATCGGAACGGTGTCGGCGTTGACCTCGACGATACCCTGAGCTTCATTGAAACGGCCACGAAAAGCGGCAGTATCGGCTAAGTCGCGGATCCGAATGGCGAATAAGGGGAAGCACGCATGATTGCATCGCCGAACGGCCACCAGAATGGCAACGTCGGGGCCGGCGATGCATCCTATGTGCGCTTCGAGAACGTCCAGAAGAGCTACGACGGCGAGAGCCTCGTGGTGAAGGACCTCAACCTCGACATCCCGCGCGGCGAGTTCCTGACGATGCTCGGACCCTCCGGCTCGGGCAAGACGACCTGCCTGATGATGCTGGCGGGGTTCGAGCCGGCGACGCACGGCGAGATCTTCCTGAACGGCCACCCGATCAACAACCTGCCGCCGCACAAGCGCGGCATCGGCATGGTGTTCCAGAACTACGCGCTGTTTCCGCACATGACGGTGGCCGAGAACCTCGCTTATCCGCTGAAGGTGCGGGGCATGAGCAAGGCCGAGATCGAGACGCGGGTGAAGCGCGCGCTCGACATGGTGGAGCTGCCGCGCATGGCGGGACGGCGCCCGGCGCAGCTGTCCGGCGGCCAGCAGCAGCGCGTGGCGGTCGCCCGCGCCGTCGTGTTCGAGCCCGACCTCGTTCTCATGGACGAGCCGCTCGGCGCGCTCGACAAGCAGCTTCGCGAGCAGATGCAGTACGAGGTAAAGCACATCCAGGAGCGCCTCGGCGTCACCGTGGTCTACGTGACGCACGACCAGACCGAGGCGCTGACCATGTCCGACCGCGTCGCCGTTTTCAACGACGGGCGCATCCAGCAGCTGTCGAGCCCGCAGGCGCTCTACGAGGCGCCGACGAGCTCCTTCGTCGCCAAGTTCATCGGCGAGAACAATGTCCTGTCGGGCCGCATCGCCTCGATCGAGGGCGACACATGCCGGGTCGAGCTCGACGGCGGCGGAACGGTGGGCGCGGTGCCGATCGCGGTCCAGGGCATCGGCTCCCGCACCAGCCTGTCGATCCGGCCCGAGCGCGTCGTGCTGGACCCGGGACCCGACGTTCCCAACGGCCTCGACGGCGTGATCCTCGAGCTGATCTATCTCGGCGACCACATCCGGGTGCGGATGGACGTCGCCGGCAACGACGAGTTCATCGTGAAGATTCCCAACGGGGCCGAGATGCGGCCGCTCGAGCGGGGCGCGCGCGTCCGGCTCGGCTGGCGCACGCGCGACTGCCGCGCCCTCGACCCCGTGGGCTGAGGTCCCCGCTCTGCGCGGCGCGAAGCCGGGCCGAGCGGGCGAGACAAGGGGCCAAGGGGGGCCTCCTGATCAACGAACATCGGGTTTGACCAAGGAGCGCATCGAAATGAGACTGTTGAAGAGTCTGGCTCTCGCCTCGGCCGCGTCGGTCGTCGCCATCGCCGGCGTCGCGATCGCGCAGGACAAGGGTCCGTTGACCATCGTGTCCTGGGGCGGCGCCTATTCCATGTCGCAGCAGAAGGCCTACAGCGAGCCCTTCACCGTCAAGACGGGCATCAAGATCCTCAACGAGGACAAGTCGAACGAGGCTCTCGCCGGGGTGCGCTCGCAGGTCGAGGCGGGTCAGGTGACCTGGGACATCGTCGACATGCTGCAGTCGGACGCGCAGCGCGCCTGCGAGGAAGGGCTGCTCCAGAAGATCAACCCGGACGAGTGGCTCGCGCCCGCGCCGGACGGAACGCCCGCCAGCCAGGACTTCATCGAGGGCACGCTCGGCGAGTGCTTCATCCCGCAGATCCTCTACGCCACGCTCTTCGCCTACGACACGCGCGACTTCCCGAACGGCGGCCCGCAGACGATCGCGGACATCTGGGACGTCGAGAAGTTCCCGGGCACGCGGGCGCTTGAAAACATCCCGCAGAAGAACCTCGAATGGGCGCTGATCGCCGACGGCGTGCCGGCCGAGGAGGTCTATACGGTGCTCGCGACCGAAGAGGGCCAGGACCGCGCCTTCAAGAAGCTCGACGAGCTGAAGCCCAACATCATCTGGTGGACGCAGGGCGCGCAGCCGCCGCAGCTCCTCGCCGACGGCGAGGCGGCGATCGCCACCGCCTATAACGGCCGCATCTTCTCGGCCCAGGTCGACGAGAAGCAGCCCTTCAAGATCATGTGGGACCGCCAGATGTTCGAGGTCGACGGCTGGACGATCCCCGAGGGCGCGCCGCACGAGGAGGAGATTAAGGAGTACATCCGCTTCTCCACCGACACGCAGCGCCTGGCCGACCAGTCCAAGTACATCGCCTACGCGCCGGCCCGCAAATCCTCGATCCCGCTCGTGGGCAAGCACGAGGCGACCGGCGAGGAGATGCTGCCGCACATGCCGACGCAGGAAGACAACTTCAAGACGGCGGTGCGCTTCGACACCGACTTCTGGGCGACCTACGGCGACGCCCTGGAGGAGCGCTGGAACGCTTGGGTCAACTCCTGACCTTCCGTTGACCGGACCGGGGCGGCTCGCCGCCCCGGTCCGCCTTCGTCCGTGACGACTTGAGGATCGGCTGATGACCGATACGGCCATGAGCGGCCCCGCTTCCTTCGCCGACGCCGGCCGCACCCGGGATCCGGGCGCCGCGCCGCTGACCACGGCCGACGGCCTGCCGCTGAAGGCGGCCCTGCGGCGCTCTCAGCGACGGCTGCGCCTCCAGGCGGTGCTTCTCGTCCTGCCGCTGCTTCTCTTCATCTTCGTCACCTTCGCGATCCCCATCGCCATGATGATGTCGCGCTCCGTGCAGAACCCGGAAGTGTCCGAGTTCCTGCCCGAAACGGCGGCCGTGATCGACGACTGGGACGGCGAGGGCCTGCCCGGCGAGGAGGTCTACGCGGCCATGGCGCGCGACCTCGCGACGGGGCAGGAGAACAACACCGTCGGGCGCGTCACCGCCCGCATCAACCGGGAGATCCCGGGCGCGCGCGGCTTCATGCTGGGCACAGCGCGCGAGGCGGCGACGCTGCAGCCGCCCTACAAGGAAGCCATGCTGGCGGCCAACAAGGGCTGGGGCAACGAGCGCTACTGGCGCCTCCTCAAGCGCGAGACCCGGTCGATCACGCCGGCCTACTACCTTCTCGCGCTCGACTACGAGTACGACTCCAACGGCGCGATCGTGAAGCGGCCGGAGAACTACCAGGTCTATCAGCCGCTGTTCCTGCGCACGGCCTGGATGAGCCTCGTCATCACCGGCCTCACCATCCTTCTCGGCTATCCCGTCGCCTATCTCCTGGCGAGCCTGCCGCTGCGCACATCCAACCTCCTGATGATCCTGGTACTGCTGCCCTTCTGGACCTCGCTCCTGGTTCGAACGTCGGCCTGGATCGTGCTCCTCCAGCAGCAGGGCGTGATCAACGACCTCCTCGTCTTCTCCGGGCTCCTCGGCGACGGCTCGCGCCTGAGGATGATCTACAACCAGACCGGCACGATCGTTGCGATGACGCACGTCCTCCTGCCCTTCATGATCCTGCC
Organism: Aurantimonadaceae bacterium; assembly: GCA_947474855.1. Lineage (GTDB taxonomy): Bacteria > Pseudomonadota > Alphaproteobacteria > Rhizobiales > Rhizobiaceae > Antarcticirhabdus. Next base: position 13,759 of record CANJKV010000111.1, read on the forward strand.
GCTATACTCCGTGATGAAGACGATCTCGCCGTCCTACATGCGGGCCGCACGATCGCTGGGGGCGAGCAACTTCCGCGCCTTCGTGACGGTCTACCTGCCGATGACGATCCCCGGCATCGCGGCCGGCACGCTTCTCGTCTTCATCCTGGCGGTCGGCTACTACATCACGCCCGCCCTGGTCGGCGGCGACAGCGGCATCTTCATCTCCAACCTGATCGCCGAGAACATGCGCGGCACCGGCGCGCAGGTGCGCCTCGCGGCGGCCCTTTCGACCCTGCTGCTCGTCGGTGTGCTCCTGTTCTACTGGCTGTTCAACAAGATCGTCGGCGTCGACCGGCTGAAGTTCGGCTGAGCCGAGGGAGACGGACCTCATGTCGCTGCCCGCCTATGCCGGCCCCGGCGAACGCGCCTGGCACTACGGCTTCCGCTTCATCTGCGCGCTGATCTTCCTGTTTCTGATCTTCCCGATCGTCGTGATCGTGCCGCTGTCGTTCAACGCGCTGCCCTACTTCACCTTCACCGAGGCGATGCTCTCGCTGGATCCGGCCGGCTACTCGCTGCGCTGGTACAACGCGCTCCTCGGAAGCGAGGAGTGGATGTCGTCCATCCGCAACTCGCTGTTCATCGCGACCTCCTCCTCGCTCATCGCGACGTTTCTGGGAACGCTCGCGGCGCTCGGCCTGTCGCGTCCGCAGATGCCGGCACGGGGGCTCATCACCGCGATCCTGATCTCGCCGATGATCGTGCCGCTGATCATCACCGCGGCGGCGCTGTTCTCGTTCTACGCGCGCTTCCAGCTCGGCAACTCGTTCTTCGCCATCATCATGTCGCACGTCGTTCTCGGCGCGCCCTTCGTGGTGATCACGGTGACCGCGGCGCTGTCGAACTTCGACCAGAGCCTGATCCGCGCCTCGCAGAGCCTCGGGGCAGACGGCGTCACGACCTTTTGTGCACGGCGGTGACAAACCAGGCCACAGGAGCGCCGTCATGATGGCGAGCGCGGCGGAGTAAAATCCGGCCAGTGGTTAGGCTGTTCTCTTTTGCGGGGGACGGCGGGGAATGTTTGCCGTGGAA
>CANJKV010000112.1 GCA_947474855.1 Aurantimonadaceae bacterium
GCGTCCTCGACGCGGCCCACCGCCTCGCCATCCTCGATTCGACGGTGGACGGCCTCGTCGTCTTCGACACCGCCAACCGCATCGAGGCCATGGACGAGGCGGCGCACGCGCTCTTCGGCATCGCGCCGGGCGACGCGGCGGGCCGCCCCTTCTCCTCGCTCTTCGCGCTGGAAAGCCAGAAGCCGCTGATCGGCACGCTGTCGGGCCTGTGGTCGGTTCAGGCGCCGGCGACGGGCTTCGTCGAGGCGCGCGAGGTCGTCGGACGCACGGCCAAGGGCGGCTTCCAGCCGCTGATGGTGCGGCTCGGCCGCGTGTCGGGAACGCGCGGCTGGTGCGCCGTCATGCGCGAGGACGGCGAGCGCGACCGGATCGAGCGCGACCTCCTCGTCGCACAGCGCCGCGCCGAGGCCGCCAACATCCAGAAGAGCCGCTTCCTCGCCAATGTCAGCCACGAGCTGAGGACGCCCCTCAACGCCATCATCGGCTTCGCCGACGTCATGGCGGCCGAGGCCTTCGGGCCGATCGGCAACGAGCGCTACCTGGAATATCTCGCCGACATCAAGCGCTCCGGCCACCATCTCCTCGACCTCGTCAACGACCTCCTCGACATCTCCAAGATCGAGGCCGGCAAGCTCGACCTCGACATGCAGGCGATCGAGATCAACGACCTCGTCGCCGAAACGGTCGGCCTGATGCAGACCGAGGCGCAGCGCGCCCGCGTGATCGTCCGCACGAACCTGCCGCGCTCGGTGCCGGCGGTGACGGCGGACGGGCGCTCGATCCGCCAGATCGCGCTGAACCTCCTCGCCAACGCCGTGCGCTTCACGCCGGCCGGCGGCCAGATCGTCGTGTCGACCAGCCATTCGGTCAGCGGCGAGGTGATCCTGCGCGTGCGCGACACGGGCATCGGCATGTCCCGCGAGGAGATCGAAGTGGCGCTCTCGCCCTTCGGCCAGGTGCGCCCGGCCGAGCGTCCCGGCGAGCGGCGGGCAGGCTCGGAAGGCTCCGGGCTCGGCTTGCCGCTGTCGAAGGCCATCGCGGAGGCGAACGGCGCGCGCTTCTCGATCGCCTCGACGCCCGGCGAGGGCACAGTGGTGGAGATCGCCTTTCCCGCCGAACGCGTCGCGGCTGAGTAGTTTCACCGCCCGCCCGCGGCCGATAATCATCGCGGCGCCCGCCGCACCGCCTTGCTCGCGCCACGAGGAGGCGGCAAAGGGCGTCACGGCGCTGCTTCCCCCGTTGGATGGCGCCCCTTCTCGCCCAATCCGAGCCGCTTGCCGATGACCTCACCGGGCCTGCCGTCCCTTCCCGCTCCGGCACGCGCAGGGACGCCGGCGCCGCGCCGTGCCGTCCGGCGGTGGGCGGCGCTCGGGCTCGCCTTGCTGGTGCTCGCGGGGGCGCTCGGCCTCGTCGGCATGCGCCTCGGCCTCGGCATCGAGGCCGCCAAGCGCGATCTCGTGGCGGCGCTCTCGCAAGGCGTGCGCGGGGCCGTCCGGATCGAAGGGCCGGTGAGCCTGTCTCTCCTGCCCAAGACGCGGCTGATCGCCGACGAGGTCTGGCTGGAGCCGGGCGACGGGGGCACGGTCGCGGTGCGCCGGCTCGTCGCCGAGCTCGATCCGGTCAAGGCGCTGTTCGGCTCCGCCGCGATCGAGCACCTGCGCCTCGACACGCCCCGCTTCGAGCCGCCCGCCGGAGCTGGACCCGCGCTTCTCGACCGGCCGCTGGAAGGGCTCGAGGCCGCAGCGGCCGCGCTGACCGTGCTCGACGACGTCGGCGAGATCGAGATCCTCAACGGCTCGCTGCCGGCCGGACGGGGCGGCATCGCGCAGGCCGACCTCACCTTGTCCGGCGGCCGCTTCTCCACCGCCGCCGACATCGAGGGAAGCTTTCTTTGGAACGGCGAGCGCACGAGCCTCGAAGCGTCGATCGAGCGCGCCCATGACGGCGCCGTGATCCTGGAAGGCCGGCTCGAATCCGCCGCTCTGACCGCTTCCCTGACCGGCCGGACCCTGGCGGGACCCGACCTGCGCTTCGAAGGCGCGGTGAGCCTGGCGGCGCCCTCGCTGAAGCGCGTCGCGGCCTGGGTCGGCCATGCCGGCCCGCCTTTTCCCGAAGTCGGCCCGGTTTCCCTCGACGCCTCGCTGCGCCTCGACGCGGCGAGCGCCAGCCTGCCCGACGCCAAGCTGCTCTTGGCCGGCAGCCGCGGACACGGCGCCCTCGTTCTCGTGCGCGACGGTCCGGCCGGCGTGCCCGGCCGGCCGCGCCTCGACGGCTCGCTCGCCTTCGCCGACCTCGACCTGAGGACGCTCGTCGGCGCGCTGGCGCCGCCCCCCGCCGGTCCGGCCGGCCTCGATCGGCCGATCGCGGTCGGCTTTCTCGGCCTCGCTGACCTCGACCTGCGCGTTTCGGCGCAGGACGCGGATCTCGGCCCCGCGCCCGTGTCCGACATCGCCGCGACGCTCCATCTCGAGCGGGGCGTGGCGACGCTCGACCTCGGCGACGCGGCGCTGCTGGGGGGCCGGGCGCGGGCGCGGCTCGTTCTCGATTCGACGCGCGCCGTTCCCCGCATCACCGGCAGCTTCGGGCTGCGCGAGGCGGATCTCGCCGACCTTGGCCAAGCGCTGGACATTCCCGCGCCGAGCTTTGCCGGCAAGGCGGCACTCGACGGCACGCTCGACGCGCCCTTGTCGAGCTGGGCGGACCTCGCCTCCCGGTCCCGCATGGAAGCACGACTGAACGGGCGCAACGGCACCCTCGACCTCGCCGCGCTGCCGGCCGCCGATGCCGCGGCCCCGCCCCTGCTCGCGCCCGGGCTCGCAGCACTTCCTTATTCCACGCTCTCGGCGGACCTCGTCCTGTCCGGCCCACGGGCGATCCTGAAGGACATGGTGCTCGACGCGCCGGGCGGGCGGCTGGAGCTCGGCGGAACGATCGCGGAAACGGGCGATCTCGGGCTTCGCGGCCGCTTCGATCCTGCCGCCTCGGTCGATGCGAGCGGGGCCGGCATCTGGGCGCCGGACGGCCCCCGCCGCGTCGAGATCACCGGCGCCTGGCCCGCACCGCAGGTTGCCCTGGGCCCGCTCGCGGCAAGCGCTCCCGCGCCCTGACGCTCAGTCCGGCTCGCGGTCCACGCCGCCGCTGCCTCGGCCCTTCAGCGTGTGCCCGGCCTCCCGCAGGCGCGTGCGGTCCGCTTCGACCGGCGCCGGGGCGGCGACGCCCCAGTCGATCGGCTCGTCCTGCGCGTAGCGCTTGGCGAGCCGCCAGGCGATCTCGGCCTTCTGCAGCTCGGCGCCGAGATAAAAGGCGTGCGCCGGGTCGCCCTCCACCTCGATGCGGGGAAAGAAGGCGAAGGCGTCGCGCTCCACCGCGTGGATCTCGCGATTGTACAGGTGGACCCCGTCCTCGGCCGTTTCGATGCGGTAGTTGCGGTCGCGCACGGCCCGCGCCTGCGCGGCGATCTCCTCCGGCGTCGTGGCGAAGGGCCTGACGTCGTGGACCTGCAGGAGACCGTGGCCGTAGCCGCGCGGCAGGGACCCGTCGGCGCGCGCGGCGTACATCAGGCGCCGGGCCATGTCGTGCTCGGCGATGGTGCGCCGCGTGTGCGGGCTGACGTGGACGACGAGAAGGTTGCGGATCGAAAGCTCCGAGCAGATGCCGAGCAGCATGGCGGTGACGCCCGAGGTGTCGGCGTCGGTGAGCTCGGTGAGGTTGCCCGTGCCCATCATGATCTCGGCCTGCGGGTGCCGCTCGCGAAGGGCGTGGTAGCGCGCGAGCGAGGCGGCGAAGCCGAAGTGGATGGGGTCGAGGATCGGGTCGGCGACCGCCGCGATCCCGCGTCGCTCCGCCTCGGCCATCACCCGTTCCAGCGAGGCCATGTCGTGCGGGCGGGCGGGCACCAGCACCGGCACCGCGTCTCCTTCGCTCGCGACGTCGAGCGTGTCCTCGGTCAGGCTGAGCAGGAAGTCGGCGCCGGCGCGCGTCGCGCGGGCCAGCTCCTCGCGGCTGGCGGAATCGACGGAGACGCGGAGCCCCGCCTCCTTCAAGGCGGCGATCGCGTCCTCGAGGTGCGGGAACGGCGTGTCCGGCAGGCAGCCGAGGTCGATCACGTCGGCGCCCTCGCCGCGCATCGCCAGCGCCTTGGCGAGGATCGCCTCGACGCCCAGCGCCGAGGCGTCGACGATCTCGGCGAAGATGCGCATGTCGTGGCGCGAGAGGTCCGGCGGCCCGCCGGCGCGGCCGAGCCAAGCCGGCAGGTCGGCGAGTTCGTCCGGCCCCCGCTCGAAGGGCACCCCGAACACGGCGGACAATCGGTCGAGGTCGGCGCGGCAGCGGCCGGGCAGGATCACGCGGGTGGCGTCCAGCGGCCCCTTAAGACGCCGCTCGATGATCTCGCCCGTCGCAAGCGCGGCGACCTTCACGCCGATATCGGCGATCGACCAGGACAGGGCCACGTCGCCGAGGCTCGCCAGAACGCGCTCCAGCCGCGGCCGCGCGAGGTGGCCGGTGAGAAAAAGGAGGCGCTCGGGAGCGGCGGGGCTATCGGTCATGCGCCGATCGGCATAGCGCGCCGCGCGGGCGCGCGGAAGCGCCGCTCTATTCGGCGGCGACCAACGTTTCGCGCCGCCGCTCCACCGGCCGGCCGGGCGTGGTCCCCTCGGACAGAAGCAGCGGCGCCGAGGCGAGATCGCCCGGCCCCGCGATAAAGGCGCGGGTCTCGGCACCGAGGTGCCGCGGGAAGGACGGGTCCACGATGTCGGCCCCGACCAGCGCGTCGATCGCCGTCGAGCCGGACACGCCGATGCGCTTGACGAGGAGGAGGTCGCGCGCGCCCAGGCGCTGCGCGAGCCAGGCGGCGAGGGTGTCCGAGGTCACCGACCAGCTCTTCTCGATGCTCGGATCGTCGAGAACCGCGCCGCGCGCGGTCCAGACCGCGATCCGGCCGCGCTCCAGAACGGCGTCGATCGCGGCCTCGTCCGCGGCACGCTCCAGGCGGTCCCCGAGGCTTTCCAGCGCGCAGGCGAACTGCGCCATGGCGAGGATCGCCATCTCGTGCGCCGCCGCGTCGTCGTAGCCGATCGTCGCCTGGTGGCGCCGCACGGCATTGGCGAAGGGGCCGCCGCCCGGCACGATCACCGTCGGGCGCGAGGAGGCTTCGACCGCCGCGATCCAGCGCGACAGGTCCGGCGAGGCGGCCGAGCTGCCGCCGATCTTCACGACGAGAATGTCCTTCATCTTGCCTCCCGAGCGGCCGGGCGCCTCCTCCCGAGGCGCCGCCGCCGTCATCGTCTTGTCACATTCCTTCTCGGACAACCAGCGGGCGGGGAAATGGGTTGCATCCGGTCGCGGCTCACGATGTTCGGCGGCGGCGAATCTCGATCCCGACCGCGTCCGGCCCGAGATCGAGCTTCTCGACGCGCACCCGCACCTCGTGGACCCGCCGGTCGGCCAGAACCATCTCGGCGAGGTCGAGCGCGAGGCGCTCGACGAGATCGGTGTGGCCGCGGGCGGCGAGGCCCCGGATCGCGTCGAGGATGAGGTCGTAGGAATAAACGTCCTCGACGCCCTCCGCGTCGGGCCGGATCCGGTCGATCGCGGCTTCGACGTCGAAGCGCACCCGCTGCTCGCGGCCGCGCTCGTGCGCGTAGGCGCCGATCGCGAGCGGCAGCGTGAGGTCGGTGACGCGGATGAGGTCGTGCTCTCCCGCCTCGCCCCCGGTTGCGGAGGCCGCGCCCGCCGTCGCGTCGATCAGGCCGCGGATGCGGCGAACGGCGCGCTCGTCCACCTCGTCGGCGCGCCCGCCGCCCGTCAGCGCGCCGCGAAAGCCGAGGTAGTTCGGCCCGAGCACCGCGAGGCGCGGCACGTCCGGCGGCTCCAGCGAGCCGGCGAGCCCCGACAGGAGGCCGAGGCCTCGGCACTCGGCCACGAAGGCGCCGAGCGCGTGCACCGGGCGATGGTCGAGGAGGCGGCCGGCGCCCTTGGTCATCGTGTCCAGCATGGCGCCGCGGAAGCCGGCGGCCGCGAGCGCCGGCAGGAGCGACAGGTCGGGATCGGCGTCGGCGAAGAAGACGGCGACGAGGTCCGGCTTGTTGGCGAGCCCGCCCAGCGCCTCGATCGCGGCAAGGCTCACCGCGCGGCTCGCCGGAAACAGGCCGACCTTGACGAAGTCGGCGCTCGCCCGCGCGGCGACGGCCGCGACCAAGGCATCGATCGCTTCCAGCGGCACGTTGCCCGCCACGGCCGAGACCTGTCGGCGCCCCATCACGGCGAGGATCGTCTGCAGCAGCATGTCGGGCTCGACGGCGCCCAGCGCCCCGTCGGCGGGATTCTTGAGGTCGACGATGTCGGCGCCGCCTCGGATGACGGTCGCGGCTTCGAGAGGTCCCGTGACGCTCGCGAGAAGCTGGGGGCTGGGCACGGCGTCGGCTCCGGCTGGCAAATCGGCAGGACGTCCTGTCTAGAGCCTGTTATGGACCATGGATAGGTGTTGTGCTGGCTGTGCCGAGCCGCCGGGTAGGAGCCGAAGGCCGCCGTGAGCCGGGGCTATCGGCAAGGTCGGCGACGCACTCCGGCGGCTCGGCACGGCCAGCCCGAAGGGTCGGGTGAGCGAGGTCATCCGGGGCGTCGGCTAGTCGAGCCAAGACGGATAGTCTTGGCTCGACCAACCTCCTACCGGGCTGAACCTCGCTGACCCGACACAACATCTATCCATGGTCCATAACAGGCTCTAGCGCGCGGGCCTCGACGCGAAAACGGGAAAAAGTCCGGTTCGTCGCTCGGGACGGGTGCCTTATCGTCGGGATTGGGAGAAGCGCGCGGCCCGTCCGCGCGCGGCGATGCAAAGGTCCGGCGCGTTCGCCGCGCGGAGGCTCGGGGAGGAACCTGGCGTGACACGATCCGCGACCGCGTCTTCGCGCGGCCGAGCCGGCTGGCTGGCCGGCGCGGCGCTGCTTCTCCTGGGCACCGGCGCTCTCGCCCAGAACGGCACCGCGCCCGCTACCCCGGCGCCGCAGGCCGCGGCTCCCGCCCCGGGCGCCCCGGCCGCGCAGTTGATCCGAATCGGCTTCCTGCGCAGCTACGAGCGCCGACTCGCGCTCTCCGCGCTCGACATCGCGCCCGAATCCATCGGTCTCGCGGGGGCACAGGTCGCGATCGCCGACAACAACACCACCGGCGCCTTCATGAACCAGCGCTTCGAGCTGGAAGCGGTGACGCTGAAGCCCGGCGACGACGTGTCCGCTCCAGCGCGGGCGATGATCGAGGCGGGCGTCCACTACATCGTTACGGATCTGTCGGCCGCCGACACGCTGACCGTCGCCGACCTCGCCGCGCCCGCCGGCGCACTCGTCCTCAACGCCGGCGCGTCCGACGACCGCCTGCGCGAGGTCGACTGCCGCGCCAACCTCCTCCACACCGCGCCCTCGCGCTCCATGCTGACCGACGCCATCGCCCAGTTCCTGATGTGGAAGCAGTGGCGCGACTGGGCGCTGATCTCCGGCGAGCACGAGAACGACCGCCTCTTCGCCGAGGCGATGAAGAAGTCGGCGGAAAAATTCGGCGGCGCGATCGTCGCGGAGAAGGTCTTCGCCGATGCCGGCGGCGCCCGCGCCACCGATTCCGGCCAGGCCCAGGTGCAGCGCCAGATCCCGGTGTTCCTGCAGGACCTGCCCGAGCACGACGTCGTCCTCGTCGCCGACGAGAGCGAGGTCTTCGGGACCTACATCCCCTACAACAACTGGGTGCCGCGCCTCGTCGCGGGCACGGCCGGGCTGACGGCCGGCTCGTGGCATCCGGCGAGCGAGCAGTGGGGCGGCGCCCAGATCCAGAACCGCTTCGAGGAAGCCGCCGGCCGGCGCATGCAATCGAAGGACATGAACGCCTGGGCCGCGGTGCGCGTCGTCGGCGAGGCCGCCTCGCGCACCCAGTCCGCCGATCCCGCAATGATCGACGCCTTCGTGAAGGGTCCGGACTTCACCCTCGCCGCCTTTCGCGGCCAGCGCCTGACCTTCCGGCCCTGGAATTGGCAGATGCGCCAGCCGATCCTTCTGGGCACGCAGGCCGCCGTCGTCTCGGCCTCGCCCCAGGAAGGCTTCCTCCACCAGGTGTCGGAGCTCGACACGCTGGGGATCGACCAGCCGGAAAGCACCTGCGCCTTTCCCGGATGAGGTCCGGCTTGGGAATCGCCGCGCATCCGTCCTAGACTGATGCCGATCCGCTCCGAAGGCCGTGCTCCCTTGTCCCTGCGTCTCCGCCTCGCCGCCTCGCTCGCCTCCGCCTTCGCGGCGATCCTCGTCCTCGGCGGTGCGCTCCTGGGGCTGGAAGCGGAGCGCCGGCTCCAGGCGGAGCTCGCCGCGGCCCGCACGGTGGCGACGAACCGCGTCGCCGGGCTCATCGCCGCCCTGCCCGCCGCGCACGACGTCCAGGGCGAGCTGGCGGGCTTCGCCCGCTCCTTCAACGGCGACCGTCACGTCCGGATGCTCCTGATCGACCCGAATGGCCAGGTGCGCGCCGCCTCCACGCCCGACCCGGCGCGCCAGGCGGCCCCCGCCTGGTTCGGCGCCCTGTTCGGCGCGCGGCCGCGCACCATCGTCACGCCCCTGTCGGCTGCCGCACTGCCCGTCGCGGCCGCGGCGATCGTCATCGACCCGGCCGCCGAGCTCGGCGAGATCTGGTCGGGCCTGCGCGCCAATCTCCTCGTCCTCGGGCTGTTCCTGGCGCTCGCCACCGTGCTGCTTCTCGTCGTCGCCGGCCGCGCGCTGCGCCCGCTCGATGCCGTGCGCGCCGGGGTCGCGGCGATCGGCCGGGGCGAGGCGGCGGCGCGGGTGCCGGTCCGCGGGCCGCAGGAGATGGCCGCCCTCGCCCGCGGGTTCAACGACATGGCCGATCGCCTCGCCGAGATGGACGCGGCCAACCGGCGCCTTGCCGACCAGGTCGCGCGCCTCGCCGAGGAGGAGCGGGCCGAACTCGCCCGCGACCTCCACGACGAGATCGGGCCGGCGCTCTTCGCGATCGACGTGGATGCCGGCGGCATCGAGCGCCTCGCCCGCGCCGGCGACGGCACCGACCGTGCCGCTCTCGCCGCGCGCGCGGGCGCGATCCGCCACTCGGCCGCCGGCGCCAAGCTCGCCGTGCGCCGCATCCTCGGCCAGCTCCGGCCGGGCCTCCTGCCCGGACTCGGCCTTGCCGGAACGCTGCGCGAAACGATCGACGGCTATGCCCGCCGCCATCCCGAGATCGACTTCCGCCTGGAGGCCGAGGACGGGGAATGGGGCGAGGCCGTGGAGCGCCTCGTCGCCAAGGCCGCGCGCGAGGCGGTGAACAACGCCGTGCGCCATGGCCGGCCGACCCGGATCACCGTGCGGATCGCCCGCGACGACGGCGCGCTGCGCTTCTGCGTCGTCGACGACGGCGGCGGCCTGCCGGAGACGGGAGCCGCAGGCGGCTTCGGGCTCATCGGCATGCGCGAGCGCGTCGAAGCAGCCGGCGGCACGCTCTCCGTGTCGCAGGTGCCGCTGCCCGCCGGCCTGCGGGTCGAGGGCGTCCTGCCCCTGGCCCGGCGATCCGACGCGACCGAGCCCGAGGAGCGCGCCGCGTGAGGCTTCTCGTCGTCGACGATCATACCGTGGTGCGCGACGGTGTGCGCCGCCTCGTCGAGGCGCTCGGCCCTACCGAGATCGGCGAGGCGGACAGCCCGTCGACGGCCCTCGCCGCCTTCCGAACCATGAGGCCCGACGTCACCGTCCTCGACATCAACCTCAAGAACGGCAGCGGGCTCGAAGTCCTGAAGCGGCTGCGCGCCGACGATCCGAAGGCGCGCATCGTCGTCTTCTCCATGTATTCCGACGTCGTCTACGCCACCTCCGCCCGGCGCGGCGGCGCGCTCGGCTACGTGTCGAAGAGCGCGCCCTCCGACGAACTCCTGACGGCGATCGAGAAGGCGCTGGCGGGCGAGCCTTACGTCGATGCCGAAACGGCGGCGCTGATCGCCGCCCATCCCGACGCGGCGCCCGCGGCGGCCGGCGAGCTGTCGCGGCGCGAGCTGCAGATCCTCCACATGCTCGGCGAGGGACGGAGCCTCAGCGACATCGCCGACGGGCTCGGCGTCGCCTACAAGACGGTGGCCAACACCTCGACGCGGATGAAGGAGAAGCTCGGCCTGGAGCGCACCGCCGACCTCGTGCGCTTCGCCCTGGAAACCCGGGGCGGGCGGCTTCTCGGCGGGGCGGAGGGGACCGCGGGCGCCGAGGACGGGAACTAATCCCATGGCGCGCCGCGGATAAGCCAAGTTAGCGTTCGTATCGGCCCGCCGGCCCCGATGGGAGATCGGACCGGCTCCGGCATCGCTCGAGGAGGAGCGGTGCCCGGACGAGGCAAAGGACGCGGCGAACACGCGCCGCGCGGGGAGGACGAATGAGGAACTGGACGCTCGGTGCGCTCGTCGCCGCGCTCGGCCTGTCGGGGGCCGGACCCGCCCACGCCTACAAGATTTTCGTATCCAACGAGCGCGGCAACGACATCACCGTTCTCGACGGCACGAGCTTCGAGGTGGTCGACACCTTCGCCGTCGGCCAGCGCCCGCGCGGCATCGCGGTCAGCCCGGACGGCGCCAAGCTCTTCGTCTGCGCCAGCGACGACGACACGATCCAGGTCTATTCGACCGCCGACTACAAGTTCCTCGGCACCCTTCCCTCCGGCCCCGATCCCGAGCTCCTCGTCGTCTCGCCGGACGGCACGCGCCTCTACGCCGCCAACGAGGACGACAACCTCGTCACCGTGATCGACCTGACGACGGGCGCGCGCGTCGTCGAGATCCCGGTCGGCGTCGAGCCCGAGGGCATGGGCATCTCGCCGGACGGACAAACCATCGTGAACACGTCGGAAACGACGAACATGGCCCACTTCATCGACCGCGACAGCAAGCAGATCGTCGCCAACGTCCTCGTCGATTCGCGCCCCCGTTTCGCCCAGTACAAGGCCGACGGCTCGGAAGTCTGGGTCTCGGCCGAGATCGGCGGTACGGTGGCCGTGATCGACGCGGCTTCGAAGGCGATCAAGCACACCGTCACCTTCGAGGTGCCGGGCCTGCGGTCCGAATCGATCCAGCCGGTCGGCGTGCGCATCACCGAGGACGGCTCGAAGGCCTACGTCGCGCTCGGCCCCGCCAACCGCGTCGCCGTCGTCGACGGCACGACCTACGAGGTGCTCGACTACCTCCTCGTCGGCCAGCGCGTCTGGCAGCTCGCCTTCTCGCCGGACGGCAAGCACCTCTTCACCACCAACGGCATCTCCAACGACATCTCGGTGATCGACGTGGAGAACGACGAGGTCACGCAGTCGGTGCAGGTCGGCCAGCAGCCCTGGGGCGTCGCGGTCGCCGACGTGCCGGCGACGACCAACTGACGAGCCTGGACGCGGCCGGCCCGGGAGAGCCGCCGCGCCATTCAAGATGGTTTCGACGAGGGAGGACGAACGACATGGCGAAGGAGCTCTGGCTCTCGGCTCTGGCTGCACTCTTGGCCTTTGCCCCGGCACAGGCCGCCTGGGCGCAGACCGCGGCGCCGGCCGCGCAGGCCGCGGACGACGACGACGGGGACGCCGCCGCCCCGGCAGCGGATGACGATGACGATGACGGCGACGACGATGACGATGCGGGTGCCGCCTCGCATCGCGGCGCGATGGTGCCGCCGGCGAGCGGTTTGACGGTCCCGCCGGGCTCCGAGCTGATGCCGGCGAGCGCCCTCAACGGCGACCAGATCGGCCTGCCGCCGGTCTCGCTCTCCTCACAGATCGTGACGCCCCTGGTGATCGGCTCCGACGACGACCCCTACGCCGTCTCGGCGAAGGACTTCTATCTGCGCGCCGGCCAGGCCTATCGCTGGGACATGGTCTCGGAGGGCAACGTCGAGTACAAGCTCCACGCCCCCGACTTCTTCCGCAACGTCTGGATGAACCAGATCGTGATCTCCGACCGCGAGATCCACATGGCCGGCCCGCCCGCCTGGCTCGAATACGACGCCAAGGGGCCGATCACCGTCCAGTTCCAGACCATCCGCCCGGGCCGCTACGACTGGTACGTGGAAGGTCTGGAAGGCGACCGGGAGATGCGCGGGACGGTCACCGTGGTGCCGTAAGGGCTGCATGCGATGCGGCATCGACGCTTCTCGCTTCTCCCGCCGGCGGGAGAAGGCTCGGGCAGGGGAACGAGGGTGGCCCGTGAAGGCTACGGCCTCGGAGGGTCATCGCTCGGCCGCTTGCGCGGCCGACACCCTCGCCCGGCGCCTCGCGCCACCCTCTCGCGTGAGCGGGCGCGGGGATCCGCGCCCCGGCCGGCCAAGTCGATGCCCCGGCCCGATCCCATGGCCGCCGCGTCCACCCGCCCCAGATCACGCGCATGAGCATCCTCGCCCCCGACGTGCCGGCCGCTCCCCGCCTGTCCGATGCCGGCGCCGTGCCGGCCCTGGAGGTCGCGGGCGTCAGCCACGCCTATGGCGCGCGCCGGGCGCTGGACGCGGTGTCCTTCCGCGTGCCGCAGGGAACCTTCACCGCGCTCCTCGGCCCGAACGGCGCCGGCAAGTCGACGCTCTTCGCGCTCGTCACCCGCCTCTTCAACACCCGCGCCGGCGCGATCCGCATTCTCGGCCACGAGCTTTCGAAGCGGCCGAGCGAAGCGCTGCGCCGGCTCGGCGTCGTGTTCCAGGCCCGCACCCTCGACCTCGACCTCTCGATCCGCCAGAACCTCCTCTACCATGCGAGCCTCCACGGCATCGCCAAGCGCACGGCCGAAGCCCGGATCGCCGAGCTCCTGTCCGGCTCCGAACTCTTCGAGCGCTTGTCGGACAAGGCGCGCCACCTGTCCGGCGGACAGCTCCGCCGCGTCGAGATCGCGCGCGCCCTCCTCCATCGCCCCCGCCTGATCCTCCTGGACGAGCCGACCGTCGGGTTGGACATCCGCGCCCGCGCCGAGATCGTGCGCGAGGTGCGCCGGCTCGTCGCCGACGAGGGCGTCAGCGTCCTCTGGGCGACGCACCTCATCGACGAGATCGACGCGAGCGACCGGGTGGTGGTTCTCCATCACGGCCGCGTCCTCGCGGACGGACCCGTCGCCGAAGTGGCGGACGCCGAGAGCGCCGACACGCTTCAGGCCGCCTTCGCGCGGCTGACGGAGCTCGGGGCCGAGCGCCGCGGCGACGGAGCCCGGGTTCCGTGAGCGCGACGCTCCCCACCCGCGACCTGCCGCGCGACACCCGCGCCGGCGTTCCCGGACTCGCCGAGGAGCGGCCCGGCTTCCCGCTCGTCGCCTGGATGATCTGCCTCAAGGGCATCGTCTGGCGCGAGGCGCTGCGCTTCCTTCATCAGCGCGAGCGCTTCGTTTCGGCGCTCGTGCGCCCGCTCCTGTGGCTCTTCATCTTCGCCGCCGGCTTCCGGCAGGTGCTCGGCGTCTCGATCGTCGCCCCCTACAAGACCTACATCCTCTACGAGGTCTACATCACGCCGGGCCTCGTCGGCATGATCCTCCTCTTCAACGGCATGCAGTCCTCGCTCTCGATGGTTTACGACCGCGAGACCGGCTCGATGAAGACGCTGCTTATTTCGCCGCTGCCGCGCTGGTTCCTGCTTTCCTCCAAGCTCGCGGCAGGCGTCGCCGTCGGGGTCCTCCAGACCTACGTCTTCTTCGCGATCGCCTGGTTCTGGGACGTTCGCCCGCCCTGGACCGGCTATCTCTTCGTGGCGCCCGCCGTGATCCTGTCGGGCTTCATGCTCGGCTCGCTCGGCATGCTCCTGTCCTCGCTGGTCAAGCAGCTGGAGAACTTCGCCGGAGTGATGAACTTCGTCATCTTCCCCATGTACTTCGCCTCCTCCGCCCTCTACCCGCTCTGGCGCGTCCAGGAGGCAAGCCCGCTCCTCTACCGGCTCTGCCAGCTCAACCCCTTCACCCACGCCGTCGAGCTCATGCGCTTCGCGCTCTACGGGCAGATGAACTGGCCGGCGCTCGGCATCGTTCTGGGCTGCACCACCGTCTTTCTCGGCCTTGCCATCCTCGCCTATGATCCGGGCCGCGGAATCATGGCGCGCCGGGCTCCGGGCGCAGGCTGAGGGCGCCGGAACGCTTCGCGAGGTGGGCACCTCGATCCGTCATCGACCGGGAGGAACCATGCTCCGACATCCCCGCGCGGCCCTCGCGCTTCTCGCCCCGGCCGCCCTCGCCGCCACCATGGCCGCGCCGGCCATGGCGCAGGACGGAACGGCGCCGCGCGAGATCCCCGAAGGCTTCGTCGTACCGGGCCCCACGCCGACCAACGCATCGCCCGGCAGTGAAGCGGTCCCCGCCCGCCCGGCCCCGCCCGCCACGCCGGCGCCGGGCGCCGTGCGGCCGGAAGCGCTCGCCGCAGCGCCCCCGCCCGCGACCACCGACTGGCCCTGCGTCCAGCGCAAGGTCGGCGAGATCGCCGCCGCGGCGATCTGGAGCGGGCCGGACCTCGGCGCCGCCGCCCAGGCGCCGCGCGACGCCGACATGGCGGTTCTCGTCGACACCATCGCCTCGCGCCGCACGCCCCTGCCCGACGCCGAAGCAGCCGCGCGCGCCTTCGCGGACGCCCTGCCGGTTGAGGAGCGCGCGCCCAAGGTCTCGGCCGTCTTCACCGATCTTCTCGGCCGGCTCAACGCCGAGCGCGGCCGCATCATCCGCGGCATCGAGCGCTACGGCGCCCGGCAGAAGCAGTTCGCCGAAGCGCTCCGCGAGCGCC
>CANJKV010000113.1 GCA_947474855.1 Aurantimonadaceae bacterium
CGCGGGCCGCGCCCCCGACCCGGCCGCGACCTTCCCCACGCTCGCCGACGGCCTCGCCGGCATGCGCTTCATCGAAACCGCCATCCGCTCCTCCAACAACGCAAACACCTGGACACCGTTCGATTAAGGGGCGCTCAGCCTCCGAGCCGCACCCAACGCTCGATGCCGATCGCGCCGAGGAAGGCGGGATCGTGGCTGACCACGAGCAGCGCACCGTCGAAGCCGGCGAGCGCGCGCTCCAGCACCTCGATCGCTTCGAGATCGAGATGGTTGGTCGGCTCGTCGAGGATCAGGAGCCAGGGCGGCTCGCCGCCCGCCAGTACGGCCGCGAGCCCGGCACGCAGGCGCTCGCCGCCCGACAGCGCCGCGACGGGCTTGCGGGCGTCGTGGTTGCGGAAGGCGAAGCGGGCGCAGGCGGCGTGGGCCCCTTCTGCGTCGAGCGCCGGATTGAGCCGCCTGAGGTTCTCGACGACGCTCGCTTCGGGATCGAGCTCGCCGACGTGCTGGTCGAGCATGGCGATGCGCCCCGCGGCGCCGAGCACGGTTCCCACGCTCGGCGCGAGGCGGCCGGATGACAAGCGCAGCAGCGTCGTCTTGCCCGAGCCGTTCGGTCCGACGAGAGCGATGCGCTCCGGCCCGCGCACGTGCAGCGAGAAGGGCCCGAGCCGGCGGCCGCCGAGTTCCGCGACGGCCCCCTCCACCGACAGAACGGCGGCGCCGGACGGCAGGCCGCTCGGCGGCAGGTCGATCGCGAGCGGCGTCAAGACCTCGACGCGGGCCCGCGCCGCCTCCGCCTCGCCCACCGCATCCGAAACGAGCCGCTCACCGATCCGGCGGATGCGGCCGCCGGTGTTTTCCGCCCGTTCGGCGCGCCGGTCGAGGAGGATCTTCGGGTCCGAGCTTCCGGCCGCGGCGGCGCGCCCGCGCTTGTCGCGCCGCTCCTTGGCCTCGCGCTGCCGCTGCGCCGCCTGACGCGCCTGAAGCAAAGCCGCATCCGTCCGGTCGCGCTCGGCCGCGGCGCGCTCGCGCATCGCCTCGCGGGCGGCGGCGAAGGCCGACCAGCCGCCCCCGACGATGCGGATGCCGACCGGCGTCAGTTCGACGATCCGGTCCATCGCTTCCAGGAGGTCGCGGTCGTGGCTGGCGAGGAGCACGCCGCCGCGCCAGCCGGCGACGAGCCGGCGCACGGCCGCGCGGCCGGCTTCGTCGAGATTGTTCGTCGGTTCGTCGAGAAGCAGGAGGTCCGGCGCCTCGATGCCGAGGCGGGCGATGGCGAGGCGCGCGCGCTCGCCGCCCGACAGCGTGCCGACCGGGCGGTCGAATCCGATCCCGGCGAGCCCGACCTCGCCGAGCGCCGCCTCGACCCGTCCGTCGAGGCTCCAGTCGGCAGCGTCGAAATCCTCGGCGCTGCCGGTTCCCGCAAGGACGCGGGCGAGACGGCGGCGCTCCTGCGCGATGCCGAGCGCTTCGTCGATCGGGACGTGCCCTGGTAGGTCCTGCGCCAGGCGCCCGACCCGTCCAGCGCGCGCGATCGAGCCGGAAGCCGGCTCGGCGAGACCGGCGGCGATGTCGATGAGGGTCGACTTGCCGGAGCCGTTGCGCCCGACGAGGCCGACGCGCTCGGCACCGAGGGTGAGGGTCAGCCCCTCGAAGAGCGGGCGACCGTCAGGCGTTGCGGCGGAAACGGAGTCCAGGGACAGGAAGGCAGGCATGGGGCACCGGGCGATCGAATGGAACAAGGCGGTTCGCGCTGTTCATCCGGTGCTTCACGGTGCCACTCCTTCTCGGGGGATCGAGGCACGAGCTTAGAGACGCGGCGCGGCGGATGCAAATGGCCGAGACGCCACCTGCGGCTCTTGACAGGGCGGCGCTCGTACTGTCCCGTCCCGTGGTCTGCTGAACCGACCAGTGGCCAGGGAACGCGCATGGCCTCGCCGAGCCTCCTTCTCGACCGATCCTCAGACCTGCGCGAGCGGATCGTGCGGCGGAACCTGCGCGACGTGGTCGCGGGCAAGATCGCCAACCTCATCGCCGGCGGACTTCTCAAGGTCGGGGACGACCTGCCGAGCGAGCGCGACCTCGCGACTGCGCTCCAGGTCAGCCGCGAGTCGGTGCGCGGCGGCATCCAGATCCTGGCGGCCAAGGGCCTCGTCGCCGTCGTCCACGGGGCGCGCACCCGGGTTCTGTCGGAGACCGTCGGCGCGGAGTTCACCCGCGCGCGAGAACCGCGGCTCCTCGACGCCTATAGGCTCGACGACATCCATGCCGCGCGGCTGATCGCCGAGCGGCCGGTCGTCGGCGACGCGGCCGAGCGCATGGACGAGGCGACGCTCGGCTTCCTGCGCGACTGCCTCGCCGCGCAGGAGGCCGCTGCGACCGACCCGATGCGCTTCCTCATCAGCGACCGCGAGTTCCACCTCGCCGTCTACGATGCCTGCGGCAACGCCGTTCTCGCCGACTTCGTGGCCGATCTCTACGGCTACATGATCGAGGCGCGGCGCCTCGCCGTCTCCGAGCCCGGCGCGATCGCGCGCTCGATCGAGGACCACGCGACGATCCTCGCGGCGCTGGAAGCCGGCGACCGCGCGGCGACCGAGCGCGCCTTCGACGTCCACATCCGGCACATCTTCGACTCGACCCAGCGGATCCTGGCGCGCGCGACGTCGCCGCGGGCCGCCGCTTCGGCATCATAAGGGCGGCGCGCCTCGGGAGGGCGCGGCGCGATACGCATCAGGGAGGGGAACGAACTCATGAAGGTTCTGATCATCGGCGCCGCGGGCATGATCGGGGCGCGGCTCGCCGCCCGCATCGCGGCGGACGGGCGGATCGGCGAGCGCGACGTGTCCGAACTCGATCTCGCCGACGTCGTCGAGCCGCAGAGGCCCTTCGGCACGCTCGACCGGGTCGAGACGCGGGCGCTCGACATCTCGGCCCCCGGTGCCGCCTCGCCGCTGATCGCGAACCGGCCGGACGTGATCTTCCACCTCGCAGCGATCGTGTCCGGCGAGGCCGAGGCCGACTTCGACAAGGGCTACCGGATCAATCTCGACGGCACGCGCGGCCTCTTTGACGCGGTGCGCGCAGCGCACGACGAGGACGGCTACACGCCCCGCCTCGTCTTCGCCTCGTCGATCGCCGTCTTCGGCGCGCCCTTCCCGGCCGTCATCCCCGACGACTTCGCGCTGACGCCGCTGACGAGCTACGGCACGCAGAAGGCGATCGGCGAACTGCTCCTGGCCGACTACTCCCGCCGCGGCATCCTCGACGGCATCGGCCTTCGCCTGCCGACGATCTGCGTGCGGCCGGGCCGCCCGAACAAGGCGGCCTCCGGCTTCTTCTCCAACATCCTGCGCGAGCCGATGAACGGCGAGGAGGCCGTGCTCCCCGTGCCGGAAACGGTGCGCCACTTCTTCGCGAGCCCGCGCGCGGCGATCGAGTTCTTCCTCCACGCCGCGCGGATCGACACCGCCGCGGTCGGGCCGCGGCGCAACCTGTCCATGCCCGGCCTGTCCGCCACCGTCGGCGAGGAGATCGAAGCGTTGCGTCGGATCGTCGGCGAGAAGGCTGTGCAACTCATCCGCCGCGAGCCCGACGAGACGATCATGCGCATCGTTTCGGGGTGGGCGCCCGACATCGCCGCGACGCGGGCGCGGGAACTCGGCTTCCGGGCGGAGTCGAGCTTCGAGGAGATCGTGCGCGCCCACCTCGAGGACGAGCTCGGCGGAACGGCGAGGGTCTGACGATCATGCTTCTCGGCTGCATCGGCGACGACTTCACCGGCTCCTCGGACCTCGCCAACACGCTCGCCAAGGGCGGCATGCGGACGGTGCAGTACTGCGGCGTGCCCGAGGCGCCGGCCGAGCCCGGCGTCGAAGCGGGCATCGTCGCGCTGAAGAGCCGGACGATCGCCCCCGACGCGGCCGTCGTGCAGTCGCTGCGGGCGCTCGACTGGCTTCTCGCGCAGGGTTGCCGGCAGATCCTGTTCAAGATCTGCTCGACCTTCGATTCGACGCCGGAGGGCAACATCGGCCCCGTCGCCGACGCGCTGATGGCGCGGCTGGGCGCACCTTACGCCATCGTCTGTCCGGCCTTCCCCGCGACCGGCCGCACGCTCTACCAGGGCCACCTCTTCGTGGGCGACCGACTGCTCAGCGAGAGCGGCATGGAGAACCATCCGCTCACCCCCATGCGCGATGCCGACATCCGCCGCTGGCTGGCGCCGCAAACCATCGCCGGCGTCGGCCACGTGCCCTTCGCGACGGTGGCGGCCGGGCCGGACGCGCTGCGCGGCGCCGTCGAGGCCGAAGCGGCGGGCGGCGGCCGCCTCGTGATCGCCGACGCCGTCCGCGACGCCGATCTCCTGAGCATCGGGCGCGCGGCGGCCGGGATGCCGCTCCTCGTCGGCGGCTCGGGCATCGCCCTCGGCCTCCCGGAGAACTTCCGTGCCGACGGGCTCCTCTCGGGCGCCGCCGCCGACTGGGAGGGCGCCGCGGGACCGGCGGCCATCCTGTCCGGCTCTTGCTCGGGCGCGACGCGCGAGCAGGTGCGGCGCTACCGCGAATCGGCGCCGGTGCTCGACGTGACCCCGGACGCGCTCCTGTCGGGCGAGATGACGGCGGAGACCGCCGCGACCTGGGCGCTCCAGAGGATCGGCGAGGGCGCGGTCCCCCTCGCCGTCTCCTCGGCCGACCCGGCGCTCGTCGCCGAGGCGCAGGCGCGCCACGGACGCGAGCGCGCGGCGACGGCAATCGAGACCTTCTTCGCCGATCTGGCGCGGCGTCTGGAGGCGGGTGGCGTGGCCCGCCTCGTCGTCGCGGGCGGCGAGACCTCGGGCGCCGTCGTGGAAGGCCTCGGCCTCTCGGCGCTGGCCATCGGTCCGGAGATCGCGCCGGGCGTTCCCGCCCTGCGGGCCGCGGACCGGCCGCTGCGCCTCGCGCTGAAGAGCGGCAATTTCGGAGGGCCGGACTTCTTCGCCAAAGCTCTGGCCGTCCTCGAGGGAGAGGCGACGTGAGCGCGGAAGGCGCCCTTCGCGAGGCGATCTGCGCTCACGCCCGCTCGCTTTTCGAGCGCGGCCTGACGCATGGGAGCACCGGCAACATTTCGGTTCGCACCGAGGACGGCGGGCTTCTCGTCACGCCGACGGGGTCCTCCTTCGGCCGGCTCGATCCCGCGCGGCTCAGCCGCTTCGCCCCGGACGGCGCATTTGTCTCCGGCGATAAGCCGACGAAGGAAATGCCGCTGCACCAGGCCTTCTACGAGACCCGCGGTGCGGCCGGGGCGGTTGTCCACCTTCATTCCTGCCACTCAGTCGCGTGGTCGCTGATGCCGGACCTCGACCCCGACGACCTCCTGCCGCACCTGACCGCCTATTCGGTGATGCAGCTCGGGCGGGTGAAGCTCCTGCCCTTCTTCGTTCCCGGCGACCCGGCCATGGCCGGCGCCATCCGGGGCCTTGCCGGCAAGCGCTCGGCCGTGATGCTCGCCCATCACGGGCCCGTCGTCGCGGGCCGCGACCTCGAGGCCGCCGTCAACGCGGCCGAGGAGCTGGAAGCGACCGCCAAGCTCGCGCTCCTCACGCGCGGCGCCGGCGCCCGGCTCCTGTCGGGCGAGGAGGTCAGCCGCATCGTCGAGCGCTTCGACGTGGAGTGGTCCGCATGATCCGCCTGTCCGCCAATCTCGGCTTCCTGTGGACCGAGCTGCCGCTGCCCGACGCCATCCGCCGCGCGAAGGCCGCCGGCTTCGCCGCCGTCGAGTGCCATTGGCCCTACGACGTCGACGCGAGGCTCGTGCGCGCGGCGCTGGAGGAAACCGGCCTGCCGATGCTCGGACTCAACACGGTGCGCGGCAGGCCCGGCGAGAACGGCCTCGCCGCCCTTCCCGGCCGCGAGGCGGAAGCACGGGCCGCCATCGACCAGGCCTTCGACTACGGCCGCGCGATCGGCGCGCGGGCGGTGCACGTGATGGCGGGAGCGGCCAAGAACGCGACCGGCTCGCGTGAGACCTTTCTTGCCAACCTCGCCTTTGCCGCCGACAAAGCGGATGCCGCCGGCATGAGCGTCCTGATCGAGCCGCTGAACCAGCGCGACGCGCCGAACTACGCGCTCGGCACGATCGAGGCGGCGGCGGGGATCATCGCCGAACTCGGCCGGCCGTGCGTCAAGGCGATGTTCGACTGCTACCACCTGCAGATCATGGGCGGCGACCTTCTCAGGCGCTTCGAAGCGCATCGGGACATCGTCGGCCACGTCCAGTTCGCCGCCGTCCCCTCGCGCGCAGAGCCCGATGAGGGCGAGATCGCCTACGACCGGCTGCTGCGCGACCTCGCCGAGAGTGGTTATGACGGCTTCTTCGGCGCGGAGTACCGCCCGCGCCGAACCACCGACGAAGGTCTGGAATGGATGACGATGCTCAAAGATTAGGCCGGACGGCCGAAAAATAAATACTCCATATAACCTTCCTTGCAGATGGGAGGATGCGGCGACGCGTGGATAGGCAACAAGGTTGTCGCCGAAAATAATACTTCGATAATGCCGCTTGGCTGGTTGAAAAGCTCGCGGAAACCGATCTAAAGTTCATCCTGTCCTTGGGAGGCGAGGACGGGCGGCAGCATCACCGGGGGGAACGGTGGCCGGTCCGGCTGGGAGGTGGAATGCAGAGCGCGCAGACATCAGCGCCATCAGTCGGGCGCGTCGCCGTCTTGGGCCTCGGGTCCATGGGGCTCGGCATGGCGCGTTCGGCTTCGCGCGCGGGCCTCGACGTCGTCGGCTTCGATCCCGCGCCCGCCGCGGCCGAAGCCTTTGCGGCCGATGGCGGCGCCACGGAAGCGAGCGCCCGCGAGGCGGCTGCCGGTGCAAGCATCGTCCTCTGCGTCGTCGTCAACGCCGCGCAGACCGAGGCGCTGCTCTTCGGCCCGGATGGCATTGCCGAGGCCATGGCGCCGGACGCCGTCTTCGTCTCCTGCGCCACCATGGATCCCGAGATCGCGCGGCGCCTGGCGGCCCGGCTTGAGGCGAGCGGACGCCATTACCTCGACGCGCCGATGAGCGGCGGGCCGGTGCGCGCGGCCGAAGGGGCGCTCACCGTCATGGCCTCGGGCAGCCCGGCCGCCTTCGCTCGCGCGCGCCCGGCGCTCGACGCCATCGCGGCCAAGGTCTACGAACTGGGCGAGGCCGCCGGCCAAGGCGCGGCCTTCAAGATGATCAACCAGTTGCTCGCCGGCGTCCATATCGCCGCGGCCTGCGAGGCGATCGCCTTCGCCGCGCGCCAGAACCTCGATCTCGCCCGCGTCTACGAGGTGATCACCGCCTCGGCCGGCAATTCCTGGATGTTCGAGAACCGCGTGCCGCACGTCATCGAGGGCGACTACGCGCCGAAGAGCGCGGTCGAGATCTTCGTCAAGGACCTCGGCATCGTCCAGGACATGGCCCGCAGCGCCCGCTTCCCCGTGCCGCTGTCGGCCGCCGCGCTGCAGATGTTCCTCGCCGCCAGCGGCGCGGGCATGGGGCGCGACGACGACGCCTCGCTCGCCCGCGTCTACGCCAATCTCTCGGGGGCGACGCTTCCCCCATCCAAGCCAGCCAAGAGTTCCGCATGACCGACGCCTCCCCTTCCCGCATCGCGCTCGTCACGGGCGGCGGCACCGGCGTCGGCCGGGCCATCGCGACCGCGCTTCACGGCGCCGGCTGGACGGTGGCGATCACCGGCCGGCGGGCGGGTGTCCTGGAGGAGGTCGCCGCGGCGCTCGGGGGCGAGCGGGTGGCGGCGATCCCCGCCGACATCGGCGATCCCGCGGCCGTCGAGGCGCTGTTCGCCGATGTCGAGCGCCGCTTCGGGCGGCTCGACCTTCTCGTCAACAATGCCGGCACCAACGTGCCGCCCGTGCCGATCGAGGAGGTCACCTTCGACCAGTGGCAAACGATCCTCGCCGCCAACCTCACCGGCGCGTTCCTGTGCACGCAGGGAGCGTTCCGGCTGATGAAGCGGCAATCGCCGCGCGGCGGGCGGATCATCAACAACGGCTCGATCTCGGCCTCCACCCCGCGGCCGAACTCGGCGCCCTATACGGCGACGAAGCACGCCATCGCCGGGCTGACCAAGGCGACCGCGCTCGACGGGCGCCCCTTCGACATCGCCTGCGGCCAGATCGACATCGGCAACGCCGCGAGCGACATGACGGCGAAGATGTCCTCCGGCGTCCTCCAGGCGGACGGACGGATCGCGCCCGAGCCGACCATGGACCCGGCCGATGTCGGACGGGCGGTCGCCCACATGGCCTCTCTGCCGCCGGAGGCCAACATCCTGACGATGACCATCATGGCGACCAAGATGCCCTTCGTCGGCCGGGGATAGGCCGAAGCACAGGCCCGGCGGCGGAACGGGAGAGCCGTCGCCGGGGACGATACGGACGCACAGCAACATTCGGGAGGAATGACCGGGCATGGCTTCAGTCGATTTCGTCGACGTCAGGAAGAGCTTCGGCGCCCACGCCGTCATCAAGGGCGTCAACGTCCACATCGACGACGGCGAGTTCGTCATCCTCGTCGGCCCGTCCGGCTGCGGGAAGTCGACGCTGCTGCGGATGCTCGCCGGGCTCGAGCACATCTCGGGGGGCGAGATCCGCATCGGCGAGCGGGCGGTCAACGACGTGCCGCCCAAGGACCGGGACATCGCCATGGTGTTCCAGAACTACGCGCTCTATCCGCACATGAGCGTCGCCGACAACATGGCCTTCTCGCTGACGCTGAAGGGCGCGTCGAAGAGCGAGATCGAGACCAAGGTGAAGCCGGCGGCCGAGATCCTCGGCCTCAGCCACCTCCTCGACCGCTATCCGCGTCAGCTCTCCGGCGGCCAGCGCCAGCGCGTCGCGATGGGCCGGGCGATCGTGCGCGACCCGCAGGTGTTTCTCTTCGACGAGCCCTTGTCGAACCTCGACGCCAAGCTGCGCGTCTCGATGCGCACCGAGATCAAGAACCTCCACCAGCGCCTGACGACGACGACCGTCTACGTCACCCACGACCAGATCGAGGCCATGACCATGGCCGACAAGATCGTCGTCATGCAGGACGGGCGGATCGAGCAGATCGGCGCGCCGCTCGAACTCTACGACCGGCCGAACAACCTCTTCGTCGCCGGCTTCATCGGCTCGCCCGCCATGAACATGCTGCACGGCCGGCTCGACCCGGCCGATCCGCAGCGCTTCGTCACGGGCGACGGCATCGCCCTGCCGCTCGCCCCCGGCCACCGCGGCACGCCGGGAACGGACCTCGTCTACGGCGCACGGCCCGAGGCGATCCACCTCGGCGGCGCGATTCCGATGGAGGTGATCGTCATCGAGCCGACCGGCTTCGAGAGCCAGGTGCTCGGGCGCATCGGGGCGTCCAACGTCACCTGCGTCTTCCGGGAGCGACTGAGCGTGAAGCCGGGCGAGCGCATCGACGTCTCGATCGACCCCGCCGCCGTCCACCTCTTCGACGCGGGAACCGGCGTCCGGCTCTGAGCCGAACCCATGAGAACAAGCCGGCGGGTCGCGGAATCCCGTCCGGCAACTCGGAATCGAACCATTCCGCCTCTGGGAGGAGACCACCATCATGATCGACCGCAGACGCTTTCTCGCCGGCACCGCCGGCCTCGGCCTGACCCTGCCCTTCGCGGCGCGCGCCTTCGCGCAAGGGTCCGCGCCGACCTTCACGCCGGAATCGGGCGCCTCGCTGCGGCTGCTGCGCTGGGTGCCCTTCGTGCCGGCGGAAGAAGAAGCCTTCCTCGCCATCACGCAGAAGTTCACAGATCAGACCGGCGTGGCTGTCCGCATCGACAAGGAAAGCTGGGAGGACGTGCGTCCGAAGGCCGCCGTCGCAGCCAATGTCGGCTCAGGGCCGGACATGGTGATGAGCTGGTTCGACGATCCCCAGCAGTATCCGGACAAGCTCGTCGACGTGACCGACCTCGGCACGTCGATCGGCGCGGCGAACGGCGGCTGGTATCCCGGCATCGAGTCCTATGCGCGGCGCGGCGACAGCTTCATCGCCCTGCCGCTCTGCGCCATCGGCAACGCGGTGGTCTACCGCGACAGCCACATGAAGGCCGCCGGCTTCAACGAGTTCCCGAAGGACACGGCCGGCTTCCTGGAGCTGTGCAAGGGCCTCCAGGCCAAGGGCACGCCCGCCGGCTTCCCGCACGGCAAGGCGGTCGGCGACGGCAACAACTACGCCCATTGGCTGCTCTGGAGCCATGGCGGCCGCATGGTCGACGAGAACGGCGCCGTCGTCATCAACAGCCCGGAAACGCTGGAATCCGTCAAATACGCGATGGAGCTCTACAAGACCTTCATCCCCGGCACCGAGAGCTGGCAGGACGTCAACAACAACCGCGCCTTCCTGGCCGGCCAGGTGTCGCTGACGGCGAACGGCGTCTCGGTCTACTACGCCGCGCTGAAGGACCCGGCGATGAAGGAGATCGCCGACGACATGCGCTCGACGAACCTTCCGATCGGCCCTGTCGGCGAGTCGGTCGAGCTGCACCAGACCTCGACCATCTCGATCTTCAAGCACACGCAGTATCCGGAAGCCGCCAAGGCCTATCTCCAGTTCATCTTCCAGCCGGACAACATGAACGCCTGGATTGAAGGAGCGAGCGCCTATTGCTGCCAGCCCTTGAAGGCCTTCGAGTCGAACCCGGTCTGGACCTCGAACCCGATCCACGCCGCCTATGCCAAGGCCTCGGCGAGCCTTCGGCCGAACGGTTATGCCGGCCCGCTGGGCGCGGCGTCCGCGGGCGTCATGGCGGACTACGTGCTGGTCGACATGTACGCGGAAGCGGTGACGGGCCAGTCCTCGCCGGAGGACGCCATCGCCAATGCCGAGCGCCGGGCGAATCGGTACTACCGGGTCTGACGAGCACTTGAGGCGTCCGAAAAGGGCGCCCTCCCCTCTCCCGTTCCGGGAGAGGGTGGCCCGAAGGGTCGGGTGAGGGTCTCATGAGACGCAAGCGCGTCCGCTCACCGCAAGCTCGCGCTTCCGGGAGCCCCTCATCCCCCTGCCGAGACCTTCTCCCGAAACGGGAGAAGGCAGCAGCGTCACCGTCCCGCCTCTGCAAAGACTGCCGCGAGAGGATCGCCCATGTCCGTGTCCGCCGCTCCCCCGCCCCGCGCTTCTCGCGCGTCGCGCGGCTCCTTCTTCGAGCGCTTGTCGCAGAGCCGGAACGGGCTCGGCCTCCTGTTCATGCTGCCCGCGGCCGTGTTCCTGCTGTGCTTTCTCACCTACCCGCTCGGCCTCGGGGCGTGGCTCGGCTTCACCGACACGATGATCGGGCGGCCCGGCATCTTCGTCGGGCTGGAGAACTACGAATACCTCTTCCGCGACCGGGTCTTCTGGCTCTCGGTGTTCAACACCCTGTTCTATACCGCGATCGCGTCCATCCTGAAGTTCGCGCTGGGCCTCTGGCTCGCGATCATCCTGAACGAGAACCTGCCCTTCAAGACCTTCTTCCGCGCGGTGATCCTTCTGCCCTGGGTCGTGCCGACGGTGCTGTCGGCGCTGGCCTTCTGGTGGATCTACGATTCGCAGTTCTCGATCATCTCCTGGGTGCTGATGCAGCTCGGCTTCATCGATGCCCCGATCAATTTCCTCGGCGATCCCTGGAACGCGCGCTTCTCGGTCATCGCGGCCAACGTCTGGCGCGGCATCCCCTTCGTCGCGATCTCGCTGCTGGCCGGCCTCCAGACCATCCCCGCCTCGCTGCACGAGGCCGCCGCCCTCGACGGAGCGACCTCCTGGCAGCGATTCCGCCGCATCACCCTGCCGCTGCTGACCCCGATCATCGCGGTCGTCATGACCTTCTCGGTGCTGTTCACCTTCACCGACTTCCAGCTGATCTACGTCCTCACCAAGGGCGGGCCGGTCAACGCCACGCACCTCATGGCGACCTTGTCCTTCCAGCGCGGCATTCCCGGCGGCGCCCTCGGCGAGGGCGCGGCCATCGCGGTGGCCATGGTGCCCTTCCTGCTCGCCGCCATCCTCTTCAGCTTCTTCGGCCTGCAACGCCGCAAATGGCAGCAGGGCGGCAACGACTGACGGAGCATCATCCCATGTCCAAGACCGCTTCCGAGCCCGCCGGCGGGCACCTCACCGACGACGTCGTCGGCATGTCGCACCACGACACGACGGCCCGGCGCATCCTCGTCGTCTGGCTGCCGCTCGCCTGCTTCATGTTCGTGCTCCTGTTCCCGTTCTACTGGATGGCGATCACCGCGGTGAAGCCGAACGACCAGTTGACGAACTACGCCGCCCATTCTCCCTTTTGGGTGGTCGACCCGACGCTCGACCACATCAAGTACCTCCTCTTCGAGACCTCCTATCCCGGCTGGCTCTGGAACACGGTGATCGTCTCGGTCTGCTCGACGGTGATCGCCCTCGCCGCGTCCGTCTTCGCGGCCTACGCCATCGAGCGCATCCGCTTCACCGGCGCGCGGGTGACGGGGCTCCTCGTGTTCCTCGCTTATCTCATCCCGCCCTCGATCCTCTTCATTCCGCTCGCCTTCATCGTCTTCCAGGTCGGCATCTTCGACAGTCGCCTCGCGCTGATCCTGACCTACCCGACCTTCCTCATCCCCTTCTGCACCTGGCTGCTGATGGGCTACTTCCGCTCGATCCCCTTCGAACTGGAGGAGTCGGCCCTCGTCGACGGAGCGACGCGCTGGCAGATCCTGACGCGGGTGATCCTGCCGCTCGCCGTCCCCGGCCTGATCTCGGCCGGCATCTTCGCCTTCACCCTCGCCTGGAACGAGTTCATCTACGCGCTGACCTTCATCCAGTCCTCGGAGAACAAGACGGTGCCGGTGGGCGTCCTCACCGAGCTGGTGCGCGGCGACGTCTACGAGTGGGGCTCGCTGATGGCCGGCGCCCTCATCGGCTCGCTGCCGGTAGTGATCCTCTACTCGTTCTTCGTCGACTACTACGTTTCCTCGATGACGGGCGCCGTGAAGGAGTAGAAGGCTCTTCGCCGCCCGGCCCTTCTCGCGGCCGGGCGCGATGCGAGGAATGAAGGCATGGACCCAATCATCGTCGAGGCGGGCGTTCTCGCCCGCGCCCTGGAAGAGGCGTTGCGCGAAGCCGGCGCGTCGGACGAATCCGTCGAGGCGTGCGTCAGGGCGCTGATGCACGCCTCTCTTCTGGGCGTCGACAGCCACGGCGCCCGCCTCGTCGTCCATTATTGCCGGGTCCTGAAGGGTGGGCGCGTCAATCCGCGGCCCGCCGTGAAGCTCAGCCGCACGGGTCCGGCTGCGGCGATGCTCGACGGCGACGACGGGCTCGGCCACCTCACGGCCTATCGCGCGGCGCAGGCCGCGGTCGAGATCGCCCGAGAGAGCGGCGTCGGGGCGGTCGGCGCGACCCGCTCCTCGCATTTCGGCGCGGCCGGCGCCTATGCCCGCGCCGTCGCCGAGGCCGGCATGGTGGGCTTCGCCACCACCAATGCCGACTCGATCGTCGCGCTCTTCGGCAGCGCCAAGGCCTTTCACGGCACCAATCCGCTCGCCTTCGCCGCCCCCGTCGTGGGAGCTCCCCGCCCCTGGCTCCTCGACATGGCGACCTCATCGATCCCGCAGAACCGCGTCCTCCTCTACCGCTCGCTCGGGCGCGAGCTGCCGGAAAACGTCGCGGCGGACGCGGCCGGCGTGCCGACCCGCGACGCCCAGGCCGCGGAGATGCTCCTGCCCCTCGGCGGAGCGGAGTACGGTTTCAAGGGCGCCGCCCTGGCAGGGGTGGCGACGCTGTTCTCGGCGATCCTGACGGGCGCGACGCTCGACCACGCCTTCATCCCGATGGTCGGCTCGCAGGATATCGCGACGCCGCGCGGCATGGGCCACTTCGTCCTCGCCATCGATCCGGCGCG
This sequence comes from Aurantimonadaceae bacterium, assembly GCA_947474855.1. Lineage (GTDB taxonomy): Bacteria > Pseudomonadota > Alphaproteobacteria > Rhizobiales > Rhizobiaceae > Antarcticirhabdus. The sequence continues at coordinate 13,888 of CANJKV010000113.1, forward strand.
CTTCGGCGGCACGGCGATCTTCGAAGCCGGCATGCGCGCCTATCTCGACGCGCTGCGGGCAAGCCCCGCGGCCGAGGGCGCGGGCCCGATCCTCGCGCCCGGCGATCGCGAATGGGCGGTGGAGGCCCAGCGCCGGGCCGATGGCATTCCCATCGACCCGGACACGGCCGCCTTTCTGCGGCTGGGCTGAGGAGCGGACGCGGTTTTCGAAAGGTTCGGCTCGCTGACGTCTTGACGCCGATCACGGCTTCGGGAAGAGTGCCGGTCAATTGGTCAGATCAATTGGCCGGTCGCGGCGCCTTGGGAGGGGCTCACGAGACCATGTCCCTGAAAGCCATCGAGCCGCGTCGCCTCTACCGCCAGGTCGCGGACGAACTCCGCTCGGTGATTGAGAGCGGCGAATACGCCGTGGGCGACCGCCTGCCGACCGAGCGCGAGCTGTCCGAGCAGCTCGGCATCTCGCGCCCGACGGTGCGCGAGGCGCTGATCGCGCTGGAGGTGGAAGGACGCATCCGCATCCGCGTCGGATCCGGCATCTACGTGGCGAAGCCCTCGCAGGCCGAGGCCTGCGTGCCCGCCGGCATGGAAGGGCCCTTCGAGGTGCTGGGCGCGCGCGAGATCGTCGAGAGCGCGGTGGCCCGCGAGGCCGCAAGCCTCGCCGGCGCCGCCGAGATCGACGCGCTCGACGCGGTTCTGGCTCGCATGGAGAACGGCCCGCACCCGTCGGCCGAGACGATCGGCTTCGACCGCGCCTTTCACGTGGCCGTTGCCGGCATTCTCGGCAACGCCGTTCTCGTGCGCTTCGTGGGCGAGCTCTTCGACCAGCGCATGACCCCCTATTTCGAGCGC
>CANJKV010000114.1 GCA_947474855.1 Aurantimonadaceae bacterium
GCTCGGGCTCCGGCTCGGGCGGTCGCGCGAAGGAGAAGATGCGGCGGAAGAAGCCCTTGGACTCAGCCATGCGCGAAACGCGGTTCCCTGTTCGGCGGCACGGTGGCCGGAGCGGCGGCGGTGCGGGCGAGGAGCTCGCGGCCGTTGTCGCCCTCGATGATAGCGTCGAGGATCGTGCCGGGGAGGCCGGCATCGATGCGGGCGAGCGTGAAGTCCTCGGTGCGCCCCAGCCCCTCGCGCTCGATCAGGACGCGCTGATGCGTGCCCGCGAGGCGCTTCAGGTGGCTCCCATGGCGCGCCTCGCCGAGCGCGCGCAGCCGCGCGGCGCGGGCCTTGATCGTCGCCTTGTCGAGTTGGGGCATGCGCGCGGCGGGCGTTCCCTCGCGCGGAGAAAAGGGGAAGACGTGGAGGAAGGTCAGTCCGCATTCCTCGACGAGGCGCATCGAGTTCTCGAACATATCCTCGGTTTCGGTCGGAAAGCCGGCGATGATGTCGGCGCCGAAGACGATCTCCGGCCGGGCGGCGCGCAGGCGGGCGCAGAACTCGATCGCGTCGGCGCGCGAATGCCGGCGCTTCATGCGCTTCAGGATCATGTCGTCGCCGGCCTGGAGCGAGAGGTGGAGGTGCGGCATGACGCGCGCCTCGCCCGTCAAAGCCTCCACCAGCGCCTCGTCGGCTTCGACGGAATCGATCGAGGAGAGGCGCAGGCGCTTGAGGTCCGGCACGTGGCGCAGGATCGCCTGGACGAGCGCGCCGAGGCGGGGTGTGCCTGGAAGGTCGGCGCCCCAGCTCGTCATGTCGACGCCCGACAGCACCACCTCGCCGTAGCCGCTCCCGACAAGGCGCTTCACTTGGGTCACAGCCGCGCCCATGGGCACGGAGCGCGAATTGCCGCGGCCGAAGGGGATGATGCAGAAGGTGCAGCGGTGGTCGCAGCCGTTCTGCACCTGGACGATGGCGCGCGCCCGCCCCTCGATCGCGTCCACCATGTGGCTCGCGGTTTCGCGCACGCTCATGATGTCGTTGACGCGCACCTTCTCGGCGGCCGCGACGCCGAAGTCGGGCAGAGCGCGGTAGGTCTCCGCCTTCAGCTTCTCCTCGTTGCCCAGCACCGCGTCGACCTCGGCCATGCCGGCGAAGTCTTGCGGCGCGGTCTGCGCGGCGCAGCCGGTGACGAGGATGCGGGCGTCCGGGCTTTCGCGCCGGGCGCGGCGCACGGCCTGGCGCGCCTGACGCACGGCCTCGGCGGTGACGGCGCAGGTGTTGAAGAGGATCACCGGGCGCCCGTCGCCCCCCAGCCCCGCGGCCTCGGCCTCGCGCTTCATCACCTCGCCTTCGTAGGTGTTGAGGCGGCAGCCGAAGTTGACGACCTCGACGCTCATGCCGCGACGGTCTCGTCGTCGCGGGTGAAGGCTCCGGTGTCCGGGTCGAGGCGGCCGGACCATTCCCACTCGGCCGGGCCGGTCATCAGGACGTGGTCGTCGCTTGTCCGCCAGTCGATCAGGAGGTCGCCGCCTGGAAGCGTCACCGTGACTGTGCGGCCGGTGCGCCGGGTGCGCGCGCCCGAGACCGCCGCCGCGCAGGCCGCCGAGCCGCAGGCGAGCGTCAGCCCGACGCCGCGCTCCCAGGTTCGGATGGTCATGGCGTCCGGCCCGGTGACGCGGGCGATGGTGATGTTGGCGCGCTCGGGAAACAGCGGGTGGTTCTCCAGCACCGGCCCGAAGCGGTCGAGGGCGTAGGACCGGACGTCCTCCTCCACCCAGAACACGGCGTGCGGGTTGCCCATGGAGGCGACGGAGGGCGAGTGGAGGATCGGCGCGTCGATCGGGCCGATCTGCAGCTCGATCGCTCGCGTGTCGGCGAACTCCTCCGCGAGCGGCACGTCGCGCCAGCCGAAGCGCGGCGCGCCCATGTCGACGGTGAGGAGGCCGTCCTCGCGCTCGGCCGCCAGCACGAGGCCGGCCCGCGTCTCGAAGGTGAAGTCGCGCCGACCCGTTTCGGCGGCCAGCGCCTGCGCGACGCAGCGCGTGCCGTTGCCGCAGGCGCCGGCCTCCGAGCCGTCGGCGTTGAGGATGAGCACGAGGGCGTCGGTGCCGGGCGTGCGCGGGTCGTGGACGGCCATGATCTGGTCGAAGCTCGTCTCGGCCCGCGCGGCGAGCACGCGCGCGGCCTCGGCCGCGATGCGCGAGCGCCGGCCGCGCATGTCGGCGACGATGATCTTGTTGCCGAGGCCGTTCATCCGCGCGAAGGGGACGACCGGCCCCGTTTCTTGCGGCGTCGGCTGTTCTGTCATGGCCCCCATATGGCGGAAACGCCGGCCGAATGCCAGTCGCGGTCGGGGCGGCGTCACTTCTCCCAGTCGACGCCGATCGCCTCGCGGTCGAGCTTCTCGGCCTCTTGCTGGATCTCGCGCGATTCGGCGCGGTCCGCCGCGTCGTCCTCCGGCGGCGGGTTGGCCTCGGGCGCGTCGTCGGAAAGGGCAAGCTTGAAGAACATCGGGAAATGGTCGGAGCCGATGTTGGAAACGCGCTTCATGGACACGAGCTGGAAGCGCGCGTCGTGGAAGAGATGGTCGAGCGGCCAGCGCAGGAAGACGAAGCGGGCGTCGAAGGTGTTGTAGAAGCCGCGGCCGATCCGCGGATCGAGCAGGCGCGACAAGCGCTGGAACATGCGCGTCGTGTTCGACCAGGCGACGTCGTTGAGGTCGCCGCAGACGATCGCGGGCAGCGGATCGCGGTCGACGAGGTCGGCGACCTTGAGAAGCTCGCCGTCGCGTCCGAGCGAGTCCTCGTAAGGGACCGGCGGCTCGGGATGGACGACATAGAGGCGGAAGCGCCGCCCGTCCCGCAGCGTGACGGCGGTGATGATGGAGGGCACCTCCTCCATCACGAGGTCCTGGACGCTCGTCTCGGACAAGGGCAGGCGCGAGAAGAGGACGAGGCCGTAGGCGTTGTCGAGCGGATGGGCGACGACGTGGGGATGGCCGTCCTCGAGCTGCCGCAGCGCGTCGACCCAGGCCGAGTCGGTTTCCATGAACACGGCGATGTCGGGGTCGAGCCGGCGCGTCGCCTCGATTGCTCGGCCGTAGTCGCGGTTCGACATCTTCACGTTGGCGGACAGGACCGAGACCGTGTTCGGCCCGTCCGGATCGCCCTTCCACCCCTGGGACTGGCGCGGGCGCAGCGGCGTGAACTGCGCGATCGACACGGCCTGGACGAGGATCGTTCCCGCCTGGGCCGCGAGGAGCGGCCAGAACCAGTGCGGCTCGCGGATCACGAGAAGCGTCGCGCCGATGAGAAGCAGCGCGAGCACCAGGATCTGCAGGCGCGGAAAGGCGAAGGAGCGCACGAAGCCGTGCGGAACGTGCAGGAAGGACACGATCGTCGCGGCCAGAAGCATGAGCGTGCCCGCCGCGATGACCCAGTGCGCCGTCATTCCCCTCGTCCTCCACTCCGGCCGCGCGCGGCCGGCTCATCATCTCACTCAATTCTATGTCAGGCTTGCGACGTGCCGTGCAAATCGTCCGGGGTCGGAGCCGTCGTTTCCGTGGTGGGCGTCAGGGCGCGCGGGAGCGGCGCGTTTATCCTGTGGGGCAGGGCGTGGACGAGGCCGGGCTGGGCGGCGCGGAAGCGCTCGGGTGGCAGGTCCCAGCGCCGGCAGGCCTCCAGGAGGCGGCGCGGCGGGTCGGCGATTGCCTCGTCGGTGAGCGGAAAGCAGCCCCAATGGCTTCCCAGCGTCATCTCGGATTCGAGGAAGCGGGCGCCGCGCACCGCCTCGTCGGGGTCCTGGTGCTGCGGGCGCATGACCGCGCGCGGATTGTAGGCGCCGATCGGCAGCACCGCGAGTCGCGCGGGACCGTGGCGCTCGCGCACGGCACGATAGACGTCGCCGCCGCCGAAACCCGTATCGCCGACATAGAAGACGAAGCCGGCCGGCGTGTCGAAGGCGAAGGAGGCCCAGAGCGTCATCCGCCGGTCGAGAACGCCGCGCGCTCCCCAATGGTGCGTCGGCTCGAAGGTGAGCCCCAGCCCTTCGCCGAGCCGCACGCGTTCGTGCCAGTCGAACCCCTCGACGTCGGCGCGGGGGCACCAGCCCCGGATGATCCGGTCGAGCCCGAGCGGTACGAGGAAGCGCGGCGCGTGCTCGCGCTGGAGTCGCACGAGGGTCGGACGGTCCATGTGGTCGTAGTGCGAATGGCTGACGCAGACCGCGTCGATGGGCGGAAGCGCCTCGAAGTCGATGCCGGTCGCCTGGCGGCGCAAAGGCTCGCCGAAGGGGAGCGGCGAGCAGCGCTGCGACCAGACGGGGTCGAGAAGGACGTTGAGGCCCGCCGTCTGGAGCAGGAACGAGGCGTGCCCGACATGGACGAGGCGCAGCGCCTCGCCGCTTACGCGCTCGGGCGGCACGTCCTTGGGATAGGGGCTCGGGAACACCGCCGGCCAGGGCACGCGGTTGCGGGACCGCTCGCGCTGCCAGCGCCAGATGGCCGAGAGCGGCGCCGGAAGCTCGCCGCCCGGATTGAAGAAGCGCCGCCCGTCGAAGTGGTCGCCGGCCGGGCCGGCATGGTAGGGGTTGCGGAAAGGCTTCATCGGTGCGGGCGTCTCCGGGCGCGGGCAGGCTCCCGGAGATGGCGCCCCGCCGGGCGGGGAGAAGAGGCGGCGCGGTTCTCAGCTCGCGCCGCAACCGGCGATGCTCACGCCGCCTGTCCCGCACCCTCGCAGGCCATGGCCTCGTTGGCGGCCGCCATGTCCATCCACATGACCTCCCAGATATGGCCGTCCGGGTCCTCGTAGGAGCGGCCGTACATGAAGCCGAAGTCCTGCGTCGGGGTCGGGTCGGCCGTGCCGCCGGCGGATACGGCCGCCGAAACGCGCGCGTCGACGCTCTCGCGGCTGTCCTCCGACACGCAGATCAGTACCTCGCTCGTGGTGCGGGCGTCGGCGATCGCTTTGGCGGTGAACTGCCGGTACTTCGCGTGCGTGAGCAGCATGACGTGGATGGTCTCGGACACCACCATGCAGGCCGCCGTGTCGTCGGAGAATTGCGGGTTTTTGGTCGCGCCGACGCCCTCGTAGAAGGCGATCGAGCGGGGCAGGTCGGCAACGGGCAGGTTGACGAAGATCAGCTTGGACATCCGGCGGGTTCCTCTTCTTCGCCGGCGGACCCCTCCGATCCGCCGCACGTTGACAGGCTAGACCAAAGAAGTTATTTTTTACAACTATGAAGTCAGAAAAAATAACCGAACAGGCCCATGGCCCGGTCCGGCGCCGCTACGAGGATGCCTGCGCCGCCGCCCACGCCATGGATCTCGTCGGCGAGCGCTGGGCCTTGTTCGTGATGCGCGAACTGATGCTCGGCCCGCTGCGCTTCACGGATCTGCGCGCGCGCCTGCCCGGCCTCAGTGCCAACGTCCTGACGCAGCGGCTGGAGAGGTTGGAGAGCGCGGGCATCGTTCGTCGCCGCCGCCTGCCGCCGCCGGCCGCCGCCCAGGTCTACGAGCTGACGGCCTGGGGCCTGGAAGCGGAACCGATCTTCGTCGCGCTCGGCCGCTGGGCGGCGCGCTCGCCCGCCCACGATCCGACGCTGCCCTTCTCCGCCGCCTCGCTCCTCCTGTCGCTGCGCACCATGTTCGATCCCTCGCGCGCCGCGGGACTCGATCTCGCGCTCGGCATCCGCCTGCCGGAAGCCGATCTTGTCGGACAGGTCTCGGGCGCGCATCTCTCGATCGCCCCGGGCGAGATTCCCGATACGGTCGATCTCGCCTTCGATGGCAACGCCCGGGGCGTTGCCGCGTTCATCTACGGCGGCGTGCCGGCCGAGGTTCTGGCGGGCGAGGGCCTGCTGCGCATCGAAGGCGATCCGGCGTTCGCCGCCGCCTTTGCCGCCTGCTTCCCGCTGCCCGACAAGGCGGAGGCACCGACGGGGCGTTGACGGCGTGCGCAACGACCGGCGCAATGATATGTCAATCGAAGCGCTAGACTTGGAACTTGGTTCCTGGCCGGCGCCCGAGCGGGACGCTATCCCGTTCATGGGCGCTTCGCGCCGAGAACGAACCGAACGGACCCGATGATGACCTTCCCCATCTCCGCCGACCCGAGCCGCCGCCATATCCTGTTCGCCGGCCTTGCCATGGGCGTCGCCCTTCTCGCCTCGGGCATGGCCATGGCGCAGGAGCCGCAGACGGTGCGCGTCGGCATCATGGCCGGCGAGGACGAGGAGATCTGGAAGGTGGTCGCGAGCGAGGCCGCGAAGTCCGGCCTCACCGTCGAGCCCGTGGTGTTCTCCGACTATGTCCAGCCGAACGAGGCGCTGGCGAACAACGAGATCCAGGCCAACGCCTTCCAGCACGAGCCCTACCTTCAGGCCCAGATCCAGCAGCACGGCTACGAGATCGTGCCCGCCGGCTACACGCTGATCGCGCCGATCGGCCTTTACTCGCGCAAGCACGCCTCGCTCGCCGAGCTGCCCGAGGGCGCGACGATCGGCATTCCGAACGATCCGTCCAACGGCGGGCGGGCGCTGAACCTGCTGGCGGATCAGGGCATCATCAAGCTGCGCGAGGGGGCCGGCATCCTCGCCACCGCGCTCGACGTGTCGGAGAACCCGAAGAACGTCCAGATCCAGGAACTCGACGCGGGCATCGTCGGCCGCTCGATCGACGACCTCGACGCGGGCGTCGTCAACACCGACTGGGCGCTGAAGAGCGGCCTCGATCCGCAGAAGGAGCGGATCGCGCAGGAAGGGCTGGAGAACAATCCCTACCGCAACTTCATCGCCGTGCGCACCGAGGACAAGGACAAGCCCTGGGTGAAGACCCTCGTTTCGGCCTATCAGTCCGAGCCGGTGCGCGCCGCCTTCGAGACGGTCTACAAGGGCTCGATCCTGCCGGCCTGGTGATCGCCTGCGCGATCCGGCGAAACCGTCGACCGATCCCGTCGTCCGGCCCCAGCGGCCGGACGACGCGTTTTTGAACGAGACATCATGAACGTGCAGCCCCTCCACATCGGCACCGCCGGATCCGAACCGGCCGCCGCCGCCGGTCCGCCGGTGGTGGAACTCGCCGGCGTCTCCAAGCGCTTCGGCGCGCGCGCGGCCTTGGACGATGTGACGCTGACGGTTCGCCGCGGCGAAGTTCTCGGCATCATCGGCCGCTCGGGCGCGGGCAAGTCGACCCTGATCCGCTGCCTCAACGGGCTGGAGCGGCCGGATGCCGGCGAGGTGCGCATCGAGGGACGGGCGATCTCGCGCCTGTCCGAGCGCGAGCTGCAGCCGATGCGCCGGCGGATCGGCATGATCTTCCAGCACTTCAACCTTCTCGCCAATTCGACGGCGTCCGAGAACGTCGCCCTGCCGCTGAAGATCGCCGGGATCGCGAAGGCGGAGCGGATGCGCCGCGCCGGCGAGCTCCTCGACCTCGTCGGGTTGAGCGATCGTGGCGGAGCCTATCCGGCGCAGCTTTCCGGCGGCCAGAAGCAGCGCGTCGGCATCGCCCGCGCCCTCGCCGCCGAGCCGGCGCTGCTCCTGTCGGACGAGGCGACATCGGCGCTGGATCCGGAAACCACGGGCCAGATCCTGGAGCTCCTGCGCGACATCAACCGCCGGCTCGGCCTCACCGTCGCCCTCGTCACACACGAGATGGAGGTGGTGCGCGAGATCGCCTCGCGCGTCGTGGTGCTCGAAAACGGACGCGTCGCGGAAGAAGGCGAGGTCTGGCGCGTCTTCGCCGACCCGCAGGCGCCGATCACCGCGACGCTGCTGCGCAGCCTGCGTCCCGAATTGCCCGCTGACCTCGCCGCCCGTCTGACAAACACGCTTGGAGGCGAAGCCGTGTTCCGCCTCGACCTCATCGGCGACGCGGCCCGCGCACCGCTTCTTGCCGAACTCGCCGGCCGGTTCGGCATCGAGGCGCGGCTTCTCCACGGCGGCATCGAGACGATCCAGGGGCGGCCGGTCGCACGGCTCTTCGTCGCCGTGAGCCCGTCGCCCGCCGTGGATCTCGCCGCGATCGCCGCCTTCTTCGCTTCCCGCGCCACCCGTTCGGACCTTCTCGGCCATGTCAGCTCATCTCCTTGACCTCCTCCTGAAGGCCACGGGCGAGACGCTCCTGATGACGGCGGCGTCCGGCCTCGCCTCGCTCGTCTTCGGCCTGCCGATCGGGCTTCTCCTCGTCGTCACCTCGCCCGGCGGCGTCTGGCCGGCGCCCTGGACCAACCGCGTCCTCGGCACGCTGGTCGACGCCTTCCGCTCGGTGCCCTTCATCATCCTTCTCGTCGCGCTGATCCCCTTCACGCGCCTCGTTGTCGGCACCTCGATCGGGACCTCAGCCGCGATCGTGCCGCTCTCGATCGCGGCGATCCCCTATTATGCCCGCATCGCCGAGGTTTCCCTGCGCGAGGTCGATTCGGGCCTCGTCGAGGCGGTGCGCGCCATGGGCGGCAGCCGCTGGGCGCTGGTGCGCGAGGTGCTGGTACCCGAAGCCTTGCCGAGCCTGGTTGCCGGCTTCGTGGTGACGCTGATCACGCTGATCGGCGCCACCGCCATCGCCGGCGCGATCGGCGCGGGCGGGCTCGGCGACCTCGCCATCCGCTACGGCTATCAGCGCTTCCAGACCGAAGTCATGCTGGCCGTGGTCGTTGTCCTGATCCTCCTTGTGACCATTCTCCAGAAGGGCGGCGACGCCCTCGTCGCTCGGCTCGACCATCGGCGCTGAGCCGGCACGAACGAAAACGGCCCGCCGGGTGGCGGGCCGCTCGTCATGTTCTCGGCGGTCGGCCGCGTCTCAGTAGCGGCGCTCGCGAGTCTGACGGTCGAGACCGTAGGCGCCGGCGCCGGCGCCGGCCAGCACCACGAAGCCGCCGGCCAGGGCGAAGTTCTTCAGGATCGCGGTGACGTCGCCGGCATGGCCGATGAAGGCGGTGGCGATGCAGAAGGCCGCGAGGAGGATGGCGGCGATGCGCGTCTGGAAGCCGACCAGGATCGCGATACCGGCGAGAAGCTCGAAGCCGCCCACCAGCCAGGGCAGGATCTCGGGAGCCGGCAGGCCGAGGCTGGCGAAGTATCCGCCGGTGCCCGCCACGTTGGAGAGCTTGCCGAAGCCGGCATAGATGAAGTCGATCGACAGGAGGATCCGGCCGATCAGGATCAGGACGTTGGCGTTCATGGTTGGCCTTTGCGGAAGAAGGGGGTGACGCGCCGCCTCCCATACATGGCCCGTTCCGTCCCCGCAGCCAGGGACGGGCGCGACGCGGCGTTCACCGATCCAGCCACAATCCAGCCCGAAGGGGCGACGCCCGGCACGAAGTGCGGGCGCCGCCGGCGCGAGGGCCCGGAGCGCGTCAGCCCGGCCGCGTCATCGAGGCGGGGTCGACGATCCGGTCGTAGTCCTCCGACGTGACGAGGCCGGTGGCGAGGGCCTCCTCCTTCAGCGTGGTGCCGTTCTTGTGCGCCGTCTTGGCGATCTTGGCGGCGTTGTCGTAGCCGATGGTCGGGGCGAGCGCGGTCACCAGCATCAGCGAGCGGTTCAGCGCTTCCCTGATGTTGTCCTCGCGCGCCTCGATCCCGACGACGCAGTTCTCGGTGAAGGAGACCGCCGCGTCGGCGAGGAGTCGCACCGACTGGAGGAAGTTGTAGGCCATCACCGGGTTGAAGACGTTCAGCTCGAAATGCCCCTGGCTGCCGGCGAAGGTCAGGGCGGCATGGTTGCCGAAGACCTGGACGCAGACCTGGGTCATCGCCTCGCACTGCGTCGGGTTGACCTTGCCCGGCATGATCGAGGAGCCCGGCTCGTTCTCCGGAAGCTGCAGTTCGCCCAGACCCGAGCGCGGGCCGGAACCGAGAAAGCGGATGTCGTTGGCGATCTTGAAGAGCGAGGCCGCGACCGTGTTGATCGCGCCGTGGGAGAACACCATCGCGTCGTGGGCGGCGAGCGCCTCGAACTTGTTCGGTGCGGAGGTGAAGGGCAGGTGCGTGATGGCGGCGATGCGCTCGGCGACGCCTTCCGCGAAGCCCACCGGCGCGTTGAGGCCGGTGCCGACCGCCGTGCCGCCCTGCGCGAGCTGCATCAGTGCGGGAAGCGTCTGCTCGATGCGGGCGATGCCGTTCTCGACCTGGGTCGTGTAGCCGGAGAATTCCTGGCCGAGCGTCAGCGGCGTCGCGTCCTGGGTGTGGGTGCGTCCGATCTTGATGATGTGGTCGAAGGCCTGCGCCTTGTCGTTCAGCGCGTTGCGCAGCTGCTGCAGCGCTGGCACCAGCCGGTGCACCAGCTCCTCGGCGCAGGCGATGTGCATGGCGGTCGGATAGGTGTCGTTGGACGACTGGCTCATGTTGACGTGGTCGTTCGGGTGGACGGGCTTCTTGGAGCCCATCTCGCCGCCCAGCATCTCGATCGCCCGGTTCGAGATCACCTCGTTGGCGTTCATGTTGGACTGGGTGCCCGAGCCGGTCTGCCAGACGACCAGCGGGAAGTGGTCGTTCAGCTTGCCTTCGATCACCTCCTGAGCGGCGGCGACGATCGCGCGGCCGAGGTTCTCGTCGAGCCGGCCGAGCGCCATGTTGGTCTCGGCGGCCGCGCGCTTGACGATGCCGAGCGCCCGCACGATCGGCAGGGGCTGCTTTTCCCAGCCGATCTTGAAGTTGCCAAGCGAGCGCTGCGCCTGCGCGCCCCAATACTTGTCGCTCGCCACCTCGATGGGGCCGAAGGTGTCGGTTTCGCGCCGCGTGCTCATCTCGTTTCTCGCCCTGTCGTTGGGATGCGGATCTGGGGCGAACCCTTAAGCGCCGCGAGGCCGGACCGAAAGGGGAGGGCGCGGCGTAAAATCGGTTTGAGAACCCTGCGGGCGACGCGAAAAGGCCGCTCCGGCGGAACCGGAGCGGCCTGGTCGTCAGCGGGGGTCGCCCGCCTCCGATCGGAATGGCTTAGTGGATCTGGTCGCGCACGGCGTCCTTGACCTTGCCGACGTTCTTCTCGGTCTTGCCCTCGAGCTGGTCGGCCTTGCCTTCGACCACGAGACGATCGTTGCCGACCACCTTGCCCGCGGCTTCCTTGATCTTGCCGCCCAGTTCCTTGGCGCCGCCCGAAACCTGATTCTTGTCGACCATCGTCGTCATCTCCGTTGTGCAGTGCCGTCGACTGCTTCGGGTGTATAACGATCTGTTGCCAGCCAAGTTCCGTTAAAAATCCTTCATCCTTGAAGAAGTCCCACGATCTGCGTGATCGACAGGATGCAGATGAGCCCGCCGACGATGCGCAGAAGGGTCGTCTCGGGCAGGCGGCGCACGATGATGCCGGCGAGGGGCGCCGCGATCAGGCCGCCCGTGATGAGGCCGAGAACGGCGAGGCCGTGGCTGGTCAGGTCCCCCGCCTCCTCCCAGTGGCCGGTCAGGAGCGCGAACAGGAAGGTCAGCGACACCGAGAGCGTGATCAGGAACTCGGCCGAGTTTACGGTGCCGATGACGTAGCGCGGCTGGCCGCCGAAGCCGAGGAGCCCCGTGGTGACGATCGGTCCCCAGCCGCCGCCGCCGACCGAGTCGAGGAAGCCGCCGGCCACCGCGAGCGGCGGCACCACGCCCGGCTTGACCGGCTGGGAGGGCACGCGGCGGAAGGAGCGGAACAGGAGGTAGACGCCGATGATGCCGAGATAGGCCGCGACGAAGGGGCGGATCGAATCGGCGGGAAAGCCGGTGAGGACGTAGGTGCCCAGCACCCCGCCGACGATGCCGAAGGGCGCGAGGCGCCAGAACAGGTTCCAGTCGATGTTGCGGTTGGCGAGGTGCGCCGTGCCGGAGGCGGCGGTGGTGAAAAGCTCGGCGGCGTGGACGGAGGCCGATGCCGTCGCCGGCGCGACGCCGAAGGACAGGAGCACCGTGGACGAGATGACGCCGTAGGCCATGCCGAGGGCGCCGTCGACGAGCTGGGCCAGCACGCCGACGAGAAGGAACAGGAAGAAGTCGTCCATGACGTCCTTGGCGCGAGAGGGCGATGCGGCCGCGGGAAGGGCGGGGTGAGGGGGGACATAGCCCGCGGGGGCAGCGAGGGCGAGGGCGAGTTTTCCCTCCTCGGCGCGCCCGGCGGAAGGATTTGCGCCGGCCACGCCTGAAACCGGCACGTGCGGCCCGGCAGGGGCGCGCTGCTGTTTCCCGGCTGGTCGCATTTGCCATGAGGATCGCGCCCCATGGGTCTCGCCAGGTCCGAATCCCTGTTCGCCTACCCCACCGACTACGAAGACGACGCCGCCGCCCGGGCCTTCGAACAGACCGAGCTCCTGTGCCTGAAACGCGTCTCCGAACTCGAGCTCGCCGATCTCGTCGGGGACGTGGAAAGCATGGGCAGAGAGCAGCGCCACGCTCCCCTGTTGAGCTGCCGCGTCCTGATCAGCCCCCTGTTGAAGCGGCGGTTCCAGCCGAGCCGCCGGTCGCGCTCCTGGAAGAGCAGCACCGCCCGCGAGCGCCGGAATACAGAGGATCGTGAGCGCGACGATCCCTCGCTCGAGGCGGTGGCGAACCGGATCGTCGCTCAAGCCTGTCGCACGGCGCGTCGCCAGGCTGCCGCGCAAACGGATCGTGCGAGCGCGTCCTTCCCCGCCGACTGCCCCTGGACGCCGGCCGAACTGCTCGATCCGGATTTCCAGCCGGAGTGACGTATCGTCCCCGCGACGCGAAAAGGCCCGGCGGATCGCTCCGCCGGGCCTCGTTCATGTCAACGGTTCGGCTGGACTTAGAAGTCCATGCCGCCCATGCCGCCCATGCCGCCGCCGGGCATGGCCGGGGCGCCCGAGTCCTTCTTCGGGGCCTCGGAGATCATGGCTTCGGTGGTGACGAGGAGACCGGCGACCGAGGCCGCGTCCTGCAGGGCCGAGCGCACGACCTTGACCGGGTCGACGATGCCGAACTGGATCATGTCGCCGTACTCGCCCGACTGGGCGTTGTAGCCGTAGGTGGTCGAGGTGTTGTCGAGGAGCTTGCCCACGACGATCGAGCCTTCGCCGCCGGCGTTCGACACGATCTGGCGCACCGGAGCCTGGAGCGCCTTGCGGACGATCGCGATGCCGGCGTCCTGATCGGCGTTCTCGCCCTTGATGGTGAGGGCGTTCGAGGCGCGCAGCAGCGCCACGCCGCCGCCGGCCACGATGCCTTCCTCGACGGCCGCGCGGGTCGCGTTGAGGGCGTCGTCGACGCGGTCCTTCTTCTCCTTGACCTCGACCTCGGTCGAGCCGCCGACGCGGATCACCGCGACGCCGCCCGCCAGCTTGGCCAGGCGCTCCTGGAGCTTCTCGCGGTCGTAGTCCGAGGTGGTCTCCTCGATCTGCGCCTTGATCTGGCCGACGCGGGCCTGGATCTGAGCCGACTCGCCGGCACCGTCGACGATCGTCGTGTTCTCCTTGGTGATGGAGACCTTCTTGGCACGGCCGAGCATGTCGAGCGTGACGTTCTCGAGCTTGATGCCGAGATCCTCGGAGATCACCTGGCCGCCCGTGAGGGTGGCGATGTCCTCGAGCATGGCCTTGCGACGGTCGCCGAAGCCCGGCGCCTTGACGGCGGCGATGCGCAGGCCGCCGCGCAGCTTGTTGACGACGAGGGTCGCGAGAGCCTCGCCCTCAACGTCCTCGGCGATGATGAGGAGCGGGCGCGAGGACTGGACGACGGCCTCGAGCACCGGCAGCATGGCCTGGAGGTTCGAGAGCTTCTTCTCGTGGAGAAGGATGTAGGCGTCCTCGAGGTCGGCCACCATCTTCTCGGCATTGGTCACGAAGTACGGCGACAGGTAGCCGCGGTCGAACTGCATGCCCTCGACGACTTCGAGCTCGGTCTCGGCGGTCTTGGCTTCCTCGACCGTGATGACGCCCTCGTTGCCGACCTTCTGCATCGCAGAGGCGATCATCTGGCCGATTTCCTTCTCGCCGTTGGCGGAGATGGTGCCGACCTGGGCGACCTCGTCGGAGGTCTCGATCTTGCGGGCCGAGGCGACGAGCGTCTCGACGACCTTGGCGACGGCCGAGTCGATGCCGCGCTTGACGTCCATCGGGTTCATGCCGGCCGCGACGGCCTTGGCGCCCTCGCGGACGATCGCCTGGGCGAGAACGGTCGCGGTGGTGGTGCCGTCGCCGGCCTTGTCGTTGGTCTTCGAGGCCACTTCGCGCAGCATCTGCGCGCCCATGTTCTCGAACTTGTCCTCGAGCTCGATCTCCTTGGCGACGGAAACGCCGTCCTTGGTGATGCGGGGAGCGCCGAACGACTTGTCGATGACGACGTTGCGGCCCTTGGGGCCAAGCGTCACCTTGACGGCGTCCGCGAGGATGTCGACGCCGCGCAGCATGCGCTCGCGGGCGTCACGGCCGAACTTTACGTCCTTGGCTGCCATGTTCCTGTCTCCTGGCGCGCTCGCGAAAGGGAGCCGCGCCGTTCGAGTTTCAATGAATGGGTTCGATCGGGATGATCAGGCGAGCGGGTCGCTCAGCCGACGATGCCCATGATGTCGGACTCCTTCATGATGAGGAGATCCTCGCCGTTCAGCTTCACCTCGGTGCCGGACCACTTGCCGAACAGCACGCGGTCGCCGGCCTTCACCTCGAGGGGAACGACCTTGCCGGACTCGTCGCGGGCACCGGCGCC
>CANJKV010000115.1 GCA_947474855.1 Aurantimonadaceae bacterium
AAGTAGCTGCCGGGGCGGGCCTTCAGCATGTAGGCGAAGTCCTCGCTGCCCATGGAGGGGCGCGCCATCTCCTCGACGTTCTCCGCCCCGGCGAAGCGCGTGGCGAGGCGGCGGAGGTACTCGGTCTCGGCCGGATGGTTGATCGTGGCATCGTAGGAGCGCTCGTAGAGGACCTCCGCCTCGCAGCCGAGGCTCTTGGCCTGGAGCTCGGCGATTTCGCGGATGCGCCGCTCCAGGAAGTCGCGGGTGTCGGGATCGAAGGACCGGATGCCGACGACGATCTCGGCCGTCTCCGGAATGACGTTGCTGACCGTGCCCGAATGGAAGGCGCCGACCGTCACCACCGCCGGCTCGATCGGGTGGACGTTGCGGGACACGATGGTCTGGAGGGCGAGGACGATCGCCGCGCCCGCGACGATCGGGTCGCGCGCGTCCTGCGGCTGCGCACCGTGGCCGCCATAGCCGCGCACCACGATTCGGGCCTCGTCGACGGCGGCCATTATCGGCCCGGAGCGCAGGGCGAAGCGACCGAAGGGGATGTCGGGATCGTTGTGGAGCGCGAAGACCGCGTCGCAGGGGCAAAGGTCGAAGAGCCCCTCCTCCACCATGAGCCGCGCGCCGCCGACGTTCTCCTCGGCCGGCTGGAAGATGAGGTGCACCGTGCCGTCGAAGTTGCGGCGCTCGGCGATGGCCTTGGCCGCGCCGAGCAGCATGGCCGTGTGCCCGTCATGGCCGCAGGCGTGCATCTTGCCGGGAATGAGGCTGGCATGGTCCGCGCCCGTCCGTTCCTCGATCGGCAGGGCGTCCATGTCGGCGCGGATGCCGACCGAGCGCTCCGACGTGCCGACCGTCAGCGAGCCGACAACGCCGGTGCCGGCGAGGCCGCGCGTCACGCGGTAGCCCAGCGCTTCCAGCCGCGCGGCGACGATCGCGGAGGTGCGGACCTCCTCCAGGCCTAGCTCCGGATGGCGATGAAGGTCGTGGCGCAGCGCCACGAGATCGGGCATGTCGTTGCGGAGGGCGGAGAGGGTCTGCGTCACGGGGGCTCTCGCGGCTGCATCTGGGCGGCGCGAGGATGCGCGCCCTTGGCCGACGCTTCAAGGGCGGCTTGCGCCGGACGCCGCCTCCTGGTTCCTGCGGTGGATGCGCTCCGCCCCTTCCCGCCGCCCCGTCCTCATCCTCGTCGGCGCCGGCCATGCCCATGTCGAGGTTCTGCGCCGCTTCGCCCACCGGCCGCTTGCCGGAACCGACCTCGTTCTTGTCACCCGCGCGGCGCGAACACCCTATTCCGGCGCGGTGCCGCTGGTGATCGCCGGGCACCTTCCGCCCGAGGCTGCCCTGATCGACGCCGCCGGTCTCGCGGCGCGCGCTTCCGCCCGCCTGATCCTCGCTTCCGCGATCGGCCTCGACGCGAGCGCGCGGACCCTGCATCTCGACGACGGCACCCGCCTGCGTTTCGACCAGATGTCGCTCGACATCGGCTCGATGCCGGACATGGCCGCCCTTGGCAGGGACGCGGCGGCGGTCATCCCGGCCAAGCCGATCGACGGGCTCCTCGCCCGCATCGAGGCTCTTTCCGCGGCGATGCGAGGTCGCGAGGCGCCGGCCACGATCGCGGTCGTCGGAAGCGGCCCGGCGGGCGTCGAGCTCGCCTTCTCGCTCGACCACCGCTTCGCGGCGGGCCATCGTCGAGGCCCGCCGATGCGCATCGTGCTCGCGGGCCGCTCCCCGATTCTCCTGCCCGGCTGCAACGCCGACACGCGCCGGCGCATCGAGCGCCGACTCGCCCGCCGCGGCATCCGCCATCTTCCAGGCTTCGATGCCGTCACCTGTCGCGGCGACGGGCTGCGCGCCGCCGACGGACGGGCGGTGGCGGCGGATGCGGTGATCTGGGCGACCGGCAGCGCCGCGCCCGGCTGGCTCGCGGCGAGCGGTCTCGCCTGCGACGCCGGCGGCTTCGTGCTCGTCGACGAAACCCTGCGCTCGCGCTCGCATCCGAGCGTCTTCGCCGCCGGCGACATTGCCGCCCTCGCGACCCCGCGCCCGAAGGCCGGCGTCTTCGCGGTGCGCGCGGGCCCCGTTCTCGCGCAGAACCTGAGGCGCGAGGCGGGCGGGCAAGCGCTTCGCTCTTATCGACCGCAGGCCCGATGGCTCAACCTGATCTCGACCGGCGAGCGCCACGCGGTCGCCGACCGAGGGCCGCTCAGCCTGGAAGGAGGATGGGTCTGGCAATGGAAGCGATGGATCGACGTCCTCTTCGTGCGCCGCTACGCGCGCGGCGCCGGGATCGATCAGGATCAAGTTTGAAGGGAAGTGGTCGGAGTGAAAGGATTCGAACCTTCGACCCCCTGAACCCCATTCAGGTGCGCTACCAGGCTGCGCTACACTCCGACTGGTTCGGAGCCTTAGCGACATAGGGTTTCGGGCGCAAGCCGGAAAACGAGCCATCAGGAACAAAGTCGGCACAGGAAGGCCGAGAGGACGCAGCGTGGGAGCAAGGTCCCACGCATATTCCCACGCGATGTTCCCGGCCCGTTCAGGGTCGCGGAGGACCGCCTGATGGACGCGCCGAAGCTCACCAAGGCGCAGTTCGCGCTGCTTCTGGAGATGGTCACGGAAGGCTGCATTGCTGGGTGGCTGGCGCGATCCGAAATGTCGATCGCTTCCCCTCTCGGGCGCCTCGGCCTAGCCGTCCGCACCGATGCACTTCCGAACTGCTGGGAGCCGACAGCAGCCGGCAGAGAGGCCGTGCTAGTTCGCGCCTATGCCGAAGCCGCCGAAGCCATCATGAAGCGTCGCAGCCGAGACCCCTCCTCCCTCGCGGCTCGTTCCGCTAGCGGGAGGAAGGAAAAAGGCTGCCGCGAAGACCTCGGGATCGGGCAGAGGGATGAAGGAGGCTGCCGCGATGCGTGAAACACAGAAGGAGAAGGCTGCCGCGATGCACGAGGCCACCGACATCGGGACGCTTATCGAGCGGGTGGAGGCTGCGACGGGGCCGGACCTGAACCTTAAGGCCGCCATCCTCAACACGTTGTTCAAGCCCATTCCTGACGAGTGGCGCCGGCTTTCGTTCAGTCCGACCGGCTCCATCGACGCGGCGGTCAGCCTCATCGAGAAGGCGCACCCTAAGACCGTCCTCTGGTCCATCAGCGTGCCGGCGAACTGGTCAGGTCGCAAGCGCAAGCCGCGCTTCGAGGCAACCGTCAGCAACAACAGCGAGATCGGCGTAAGGGCACGTCTTCGCGCAGGCCGATGGCCCGACACCCGCCCTGGCACTGACTGCCGCCCTGCTACGCTCTCTTCAGGAGACGTCCCGTGCATAACGTGGCTTCCGAACGCCCGGAGCGCGGCTTTGGATCGCGCGGTCGGCAAGTCCTAGAGAAGACGCCCGATAACGAGGCCCTTCAAACCGAGCAGATCGCTTCGGAAGCAAAGTGCTGGACGGAGCTGGCATACCACTCGCTCAAGGCGATGGAGCGCAGAGGGCTGGTTAAGAGGGTCATGTCTGGTCGGCCGACGATCTGGCGCCGGACGCCAGCAGGCTCCGCCCTCCTCCGCTCTCTCTAAGCCAAGGAAGAACGGAATGGGTGAGAAGACGAAGGCTGCCGCGATGCCGAACAGAGGCAACCCGATGGATGTGGCTTGCCCGCATTGCAGCAGCCCCGCCGGTGAGCCCTGCCTGCGGATGACGACTGGCCATCAGATGGCACGCTTCCATCTACCTCGGGTCAGGCTGGCGATGACCGTCCGCCCTGACCCTCTGCCCGAGACCAAGGGCATCGCGGCAGCCTGATCTTCCCCACCTCTTATAGCCGGAAAGGCGGGGGTGTGGATCGATTGAGATCAGAGCACCTCCCCCATTCGGGGGATGCAGGGAAACGCCACGAACTCTAGCACTTCCTGCCCGTGAGGGACGGGTATGGCCGCTAGATTGACCAAGGAACAGAAACGCTTTCTCGCTGATCTCGCTGAAAAGCCTCAAGCCGTGATGAGGGATTATAAGCCAGCCCTTGCCCTCAGAGACAAAGGTCTCGCCTCGATCACGCCAGCAGCCTGGGGAACAATGAACGTCGAGATCACCCCTGCTGGCGCTGGCGCTCTCGCCGCCGACGACACATGACCTTGATCGCGAGAGCCGGAAAGGCTGGGGTATAGCAGGATGAGAGAATGGAGGACGGGATGAGCGAGATAGCTGGGTGGAGCACGATCGCCATCCTCTACCTCGCCATCGGAGCAGCGATCGGCATCGCTGTGGTGGCCACCATCCCCTCCGGCGCACCAGCACCCCGAACGGCCGCCACCCGGCTTATGCCGCTCCTCAGCATCGCGTCCGCCACTCTGCTATGGGCGCCCGCGATCGTGGTGGTCATCCTCGTTGCGGCAGCCATGTTCATCGCGCACATCTGCCGAAGGATCTGGTGATGCAGATCGCAGTGAGGTGGGCGCCATGGAAGAAGACGAAGACATCATCGACGAGATGGACGCCCGCCTGGACGCGCACCGGATGCTCGTGGCGCTCATCATCAGCCATCTTCCGGATCGGACCGTGGAGTGGATGATCCTGTTCCCACATTGGGATGATCCGGCGGGCGCGCCTGCCTAGCTGCTCAGGATCGGGTATGCGGCATCGATGAACGCACTCGCCGCCTCGGCATCGCAGTCTTCGTCATCCCAGCAGATCTGCTTCGCCCGAGCGAGAACCGTGGGCATGTCCGACGTGGCGATCGCCCCATGCTCAAACATCCAATCGAGCGTCGCCTCCTGAACAGCGCCCAACGCCTGCAAAACGACATCCTCGTCGAAATCGTCCTCTGCTTGGATGATCGACGACATCGCGCCTCCGGGTTCGAAGGGCGGATGTAGAGCCAGCCAAACAGCAGCAAGGTCCAGCGACAATCCGGCGGTGCGACAACTCAGCCGTCGCAGCTTTCCAGCGCGAGACATCGCAGCATCGCACCGGTGAGAACCGGCCTGGGCTCCTGTCGGGGCTCAGCCGCCAGTAGCGCCCGGGAGCAACCCTAAAGTGACGGATCGCCCTGTTCCAAATCCCTTCAGCCACTCACTCCGCAGAGCAAGCTGGTCGTGCATGTACGGGCTGTCGCGTGCGGACTTCCCGAGATCTGCGCCGGCCTGTCGGCCCGCCTCGTAAGCTGTTTCGATCGCATCGCGTTCAGGATCGCTGGACATTGCACCTCCGAGAGCTGCCCAACTTCGGGTGGCAGACCACATGAACGCAGATGATGTAGGGAAGGAGCCATGCTCATCGCGAAAAAGCCCCGCACTGGCGGCGCCAGGCGGAGCTTCCGAAAGCGATGCGTCTTCTAACGCGGTTAGATCATTGCGCGGTGATCGTCGTCATTACGAGCTTGTCGTTCACGCGAACCGGTCCGTCTTCCTTGGCGCCGAGCGTGTATTCGAATACGCCGCGCTGCGTGCCGCCATCCTCGGAGTGGACCATCAGCATGAGCATGTCGCCAGCAGCAACGTCCTCGGTAAGGATAGCAGCCACGTCGCTCGTCTCGCCAGCGCGGATAGGTGCATGACCGACGACAGGCCCCGGCTTCATCTCTGCATCTGTTCTATGGATGACGAGCCAACCGTTCTTCTCGGCCATGACACGGTCGGCGCTGACGATGCCGTTTGAGACTGCCTGATCTGAGGCCACGACCTTGAGGCCGGATCCAGACTGCGCCGATGCCGCAGCTGTGGTGGCGAGAATGAGGACGGTTCCGAGTAGCAGGCGCATGACATCTCCCTTGGTCGTTGTGCGAACGGCGGAGATACGGATGCGGCGTCAAAAGGCTTCAAGTCTGCCGAGTTCGTGAAGCCTCTCCTACTCTGGATGACGTTATCGTTAGGCATTCCCTTTATGCTTGCGATCAGCCAACCAGAAAAGCCCCACCGCGGCGAACCGCGCGGGGCGAAATGTCTCCTGTTGGGGAGCACGAGGGTTACTGCGGGCAGCCCTGATCCGCACTGCCGTCACCCACCCGATAGGCGGGCGACGTCGGGGATGATCAGGCTATCGCAGCCGCGACAAGCGTCCGCCTAGAACGTTTGTTATCTGCTCGAGAGTCGCGGCCACTGCCTCATGTTTGTTTGGGTCTGCCAGGCTCGATGACAACTCGCGGTCCAGCTGCGCCCAGACCTCCCGAATCTTCGCCTGCATCTCCAAACCGGCAGGGGTCAGTCGTAAAAGAGTTCGACGAGAGTCCTCACCGTCGCCCTCACGAACGACCCACCCATGAACAGCCAATCTGTCGGTCATCTTCGAGGTCGTTGAAGGCCGAACGTTGAGCTTCTGTGCAAATACGCTGACGGGAATGCTTTCCTCCACCGTCAGCAGATCGAGAAACTGGTCCTGCCCGACCGCAAGCCCGATTTCGGCGAGTTTCAGCTGCAACATCTGCCGCGTCGAGCGCGACAGTGATATCAACAACGGTGTGAGCGTCATTGCCTGAGCAGACGCAGCGACCGACAGTGTTCGAGGATGGTTCTGCATGGATGCCTCCACAGGCAACCGCTGATCCCGCTTCATGATCGTAGGCTGAGCGGCTGATAGACCGCTGATTGGTGACGGCGCACCGAACGTCGACCGCTGCTCTCCTACAGAACCTTTAGCTAGACCCCGCAGACGCTATCCAGAGCTGTTCTTCGGCAGGGCCTCCATCAGCAGCCGGACGACATTCTCCGGGTCCGTCGGCTTCTGGTAGACCGGCACGTCGTCCAGCTCCTGCGGCAGAAACCAGTCGTCAAAACCAGTGACGAAGAAGAGGGGCACGCCCTTCTCCCGCAAGGCCGCTGCGAGCGGGAACGACGTGTCCTCTCCCAAGCGGATGTCGAGAACGGCCGCGTCAGGCTGCCCCTCCTCTTCAATGAACCTGAGAGCAGCTTCGATACTAGGAACAGGCCCGACGACATGGCCGCCATACTCCTGGATCGCTTGAGACATGCTCATGGCGAGGATGTAATCGTCCTCGACGATCAGGATGCGCTTCCCGCCCAATCCTACTGGCTCCAGATGGAGCGTCATCTCATGTCCTCTTAGGGTTCTGTGTCCCAAGGATCATGTGAGAAACTGACAGCTCAGCGGCAACCATGTGGCGTGATAACTACGCAAAAGTTCCCTTGCCTAAGCAGTTCACCGAGGGCCTCGACGCCACTGGCTCATGATCGAGCTTGGCGCGAGATCGGACTGGCTGAGAGTGGGAGCTTTATATGCGCGCACCTATGTCGCGACTATAGATTGCTCGCTGTGCAAAGACCTCGATGGTTGATTGCTTATTCATAAAATTTGATAGCGCGACGCGCTGTCGCACATCCTATGTGTTATCGGAGCTTCATGGAGGTGACGCGGTATGAACATCGAAGCTCGGCTAGACACTTACGGCGAGATCATCACGAGCAACCCGCCTCGGCGGACGGGCCCGGTGCACGTGAAGCTGGCCATTCGAGCGATCGTGCACCACCGCCCACTGGCCGAGGAAGTGTCAATCCGCACGATCGAGGGTGACGTGTTCACCGAAGAGCAAATCATCGCTCTCTTTGAGATCTGCCGTCTGCCGCACTAAGCTTGGCAGAGGTATGCCCTCTTTGATCGTTTGCGCTGGTGACGGATCCTCCCTCGGGCGCCCGCCTCAGGTTGCAGCTCGTCACAGGGATAACGGCACCTTTCAATCGAGCTTGTCGAGGAGATAGCCGACTTGTTGGAGAAGCACCTTGGCGAACTCGCCCGCGGCGATCTCCGCCAGGAGGTCCCCGTAGTCGGCCGGCTTGCGGTCGATCGCGTTCGCCGGAATGGGGCCATACATCATGAGCGTCGGCAGTCGGTCGGAGCCAAGCGGGGCGCGATAACATTTCCGAGGCGAGATGAGGCGGCGACTAGCTGGTCGGCGCCGGGATC
This sequence comes from Aurantimonadaceae bacterium, assembly GCA_947474855.1. Classification (GTDB taxonomy): domain Bacteria; phylum Pseudomonadota; class Alphaproteobacteria; order Rhizobiales; family Rhizobiaceae; genus Antarcticirhabdus. Next base: position 7,904 of record CANJKV010000115.1, read on the forward strand.
GTCTGGATCCGATCCCGCAGCGATCCGATCTCGGCCTGAAGGTCGCGGATGATGTCGCGCGTCCCGTAGACCGAGGAGTTCGCCCGGTTCAGCTCGTCAATCTGCCGCTGGAGGCCGGCGACGGCGGTGGTGAGCTGATCGCGGATCGCCACGTCCTGCTGGCTGTAGTTGTCCCACACCCGCTCATGTTCGGCCCGCGGAACCTGCTGGTCGAGCATCTTGTCGATGCGGGCGACGTCACCGGCGATCTCGTCGCGCAGGATGCCGAACTTCGCGTCCGTGTCCGTTCGGTTGGCGATGCGGTTGTTCTCGTAGGTCGACTTGAACTGCTCGAATGCGGCGACGCTCAATCCGTTGGCCCGCAGGCCCTGGATATCCGCGTCGGCGCGCGTCAGGCCGTTGAGGATGGGCGAGTAGGCGAGGCCGCCCACCGCCAGCATGACCGTCACCAGGACGCCCACCCCCGCGAAGAGCACGCCCCAGGGTGTCCGCGACCGCTCGTTGAAGGAGTTGGCCAGGCCGGAGATCTGAGACGAGATCTGCTTGATCGCCGTCTCCATGCCGGTGACACGCTGCGAGAGACCGGCGAACCGAACCTCGATCTCGCTGTTCTCTCGCGAGTTCATGCCCTGCCCCTCATCCATGATGGCTCGGTTCTTCCTGCACTTTCAACGCTCTACCTGTAATGTCTGTTCCTGCTTTAGTCTCTAGGCTGCGGTTGCATTACGCGGTGCGAGGTAGCTGCCGATCCAGCCACCTGCCACGGTCAGCACCGTTGTCAGCAGCAGGATCGTTTCCGGGTCAGATGCCACCGACGCGGGTATCGCGCCCAGCTTCACGGCAAGCAGAAGAAGCACGTTCGGAAGGCCGGCGCCGAGCGCGCCGCCAGTCGCCTTGCTCGTCGGGCCGCCGATGGGCACAGGCGGGGCGATCGGCGGGCCGCCGTTGTGGCCGATCGGCGCCGGCAGCTCGGCGGAAATCTCCGGCCGCGGCTCCGGCACGGCCACGGGTGCCGGCATGGCGCCGCCGATCGCCAGCAGCTCGTCGAGCACGGCTTCGACCTCTTCCGGCTTCACGAGCGCCTTGCCGCCTACGCGGACCAGGCCGAGGTTCTTGGCGGTGGCATACTGGCCGCCGGGGATTGTCGCCGAGCGCAGCGCCGCCAGCGTCGTGAAGTCTTGCCCGGAGAAGGTCAGCACCGCGCCCTTGTCGCGCACGCGCACGATGGCGTCGAAGCGCTGCCCCACCTGGTAGATCTGCGACCACCGGTTCACGAGGACCGCCGGCACGTTCAGCGGCGCGCCGTAGATCAGGGGCTTGGGCGCCTTCTTCAGATCCTCCCCGCCCTCGGCCTCGACCTTCGTGCCGTCGGTCGTTGTGCCGGCATAGGTGCCGGTCTGGATCGGGACGTCCAGGATCGCGAGGCGCGAGCGCAGGCGCAGGCGGACCTCGTCCCAGGTGACCTCGATCTGCTCCATCGTGCCGCGCAGGACGGGCTTGCGCGAGGCGAAGGGCGCGCGCCTCGATGCGATCGACGAGATGACCAGATCGTAGCCGTCGAAGGCATAGTTCCGCATCTCGTCGAGCGCGCCGTCGCCGTTCGCGAGCTCGGCGAAGCCACGATCGACGTCGGCGACGCCGCTGGTGCGCCCGCCGGCGCCGAACAGCGTGCGGCGGTAGTTCCCCGGCTGGACGATGCGCGGGGCATAGCGCGCGTCCGCCGGATCGTCGCCCGGGGCGGTGTTGTAGCCGCCGGGCATCCTCGCCGTTCATCAGCGCGTCGGCCATGCCCTCGAAAGCGTCGCGGCCTACGTCGCCGACGTCGACCAGCGAGTTCTTCGTCTGCTCGAGCGAGTCTAGGTAGCGGATGTTCGACGCGATGCGCTGGCCGTCAACGCTCTCGGCCGTGACGCCGAGGTCGCGATAGGCGCTGGATCTCCTGCTCGACCTCCGGCAGCCGGGCGATTGACACGTCAAAGTCGAGGTCGGCCATGAACGTGCCGAGACGCTCGGCCTGCGCCTGCGCCTCGCGCATGCGGGTGATCTGGTTCGTCAGCGCACCGATCTCGCCGGCCGCCGCCTGGATGGCCGCGATCTCCTCGGGCGTCACCACCTCGCCGGCAGCGGCTGCGGCCTGTTTGGCTGCAGCGAGAGCCTGGAACTGGAACCGGGCCGCAGCGGACGCGCCCTCGCTCTCGCCTAGATACTGCGCCTCCTCGCGCAGGGCAGCGACGGTCTGGTCGATGCCGGCGATGCGCGAGCGAGTGGCTTCGGCGTAGGCTCGGCTTCCTCAGCGGCCTTCTGTCCGGCGTCGTAGCGGGTCTGCTCGCGAATGGTGTCGATCGCCGCCTCGCGCGCCGCGGTGTACTTCTCGACCGCGACGGTGTCGGCCTGATGGGTCTTGATCAACTCGGCATAGCGAGCGGTCACCTCGGCGATGGCCGCGGCCTCTTCCGAGAGACCGACGGCGGCGCGCTTGGCTGCCTCCTCACGCAGAGCCGCGTCGGCAGCGTCGCGCAGCGGCTGCTTCGCCGCCTCGCCCATGCGGCGGATGCCTTCGGCCTCGGCCGGGCTGCGGGCGTAGTACATTGCCTCGTTGACGGCGTCGTTGATCTTCTCGACCTCGGATCGAAGGTCGGGGATCATACCGGCGAGTTCGGCGCGGACCTCGGCGAAGGACTGCTTCAGGCGCGCCGCGGCGACGGCAGCTTTGTCGATTGCCTTGGCCTCGGCTTCCATGCCTCGCTGCAATGCGACCATGGGAGCGATGTTGTCGGATTGCGCGGCCGCCATATCGCGAAAAGCCTTCGGCGCATCGCTCTTCGCGATCGCTTCCAGCGCGCGCTCCAGCGCGACGTAGTTCGGATTGCCGGCCTCGGCCGAGGTGCGGAAGTCCTGCGCGGCCTTGGCGAGGGCGTCGAATTGCGCGATCCCCTTTGCGCTTGCGCGCTCCCACTCCATGAACGGGCCGAGGACGTTGGGTGCCTCGCTCATCAGGCGCTGCCTATCGCTCTTCACCTCACGCTCGCTCTGCCGAGCAAGTGCAGCCGCCGAGCGCCGGCCGTCGTCGTCAGCCGCGTCGGCCGCGACGCCATAAGCCTCCTTGAGTGCCTTGATGCGCTTGGCCTGCTCATCGACCAGTTCGTCGATCGGCTGTAGCTTCAGCCAGGCGATCGCGGCATAGCCTGCAACCGCAGCGCCAGCGGCAAGGGCCGCGAGCTTCAGCGGGCCTAATGCCGAGGCGAATGCCAGCGCCGACTTCCCGGCATCGATCAGAGAGTCCTTGATGCCATTGATGCTGCCACGGAGCCTCCAGGGCCATCAGCCAGAGCCTGATAGATCTGGCCGCTCTGCGTCGCGAGGACCATCATGAACGACGATCCGCTAGCGAGCATGGTCCCGACGTCGATCGCCTGAGCGCGAAGGTTCGCGATCTGGTGCGAAACGAGCTGCACGTTGTCGTTCGCTGCCTCGGCCTCCTTCGCGAGGCGCCGCAGACCCGACGCGCCGGACGTGGATGCTCGGTCGAGCTTCTCAATGGCATTCACGACGCGGTCGAAGCCATTGCCCAGAGGCGCCAGCGCCGCCTGAATGGTCGCCATCTCCTTCTGGATCTTCTGGAGATCGCGGGCCATGCGCTCGCTGTAGCTCGACATGCCCGACATGCGCTTGCCGGCCTGCTCCACGCCACGGCCCACGCCGTCGGCGGCGGTCTCCGCCTTCGCGGCAGCCGTGGAGAGCTGGTCGAGGTCCGAGGACGCGCGCCTTACGGGCGAGCTGTCGACGGAAAAGCCGAGCGCTGCGAGATCAGCCATCGTTGGCCTCACGAAAAAGGCGCCCCGCAAGGAAGCGCCTGTGGCATGGTGCGCGCCAACCGGAGGAAGGTGCGGATAATTTTCAAGACGGTTGTTGGAGTGGCCGCGGTAGCCCTGATCCTGGGGGTAAGCGTCTACTTATGGGACCGCCAGCAGGCGATACGAGCAGCAGAAGACGCACGACAGGCAGAACTTTGTTTGGGCGCAGCCGACGATTTTTCCGCCCTCAAGGCTAGGTTCGCTAGTCCGTCGGAGGATGAGGTGCGCGCGAGCATCAGGCGCGTCCAGGAGTGTGGCTACGAGTTGACCGAAGCCGACCGTCGCCACCCGAACATCCTACCGACGCTTGACCCTGAAGCAGCTCGGCTGGAAGCTCAACGCCTTTTGGAGGAACAGGAGCGTGACGCGGCAGAGCGCCGATGTTCCAACGCCATCGGCGAAGTCAACATTGCAGCGACCGGTCGCTCTCCTGTGATGGGCAATATGATCGTCGCCATCAAGACCGCGCGGGAATGCGGAATGAGCATCCCGCAATCCGTCTTGGATCGGTACGAGTAGGAAGTTCGCCATGAAGAAGTTCGCGCTAGGCATCCTTGCCGGATCGCTCATCACCGGGGCCGCCAGCGCCCTCGCCCAGGTCTATGTCGAGGCCACCGGCCAGGGCGTGATGAAGGGCTATATCGTGCAGGATGGCCGCGGCCGAGAGGTCTGTCGCGATCCGACGGTTTATCTGCAGTTCCGCGGGCCCGCGAGCTACATCATCTGCGAATGAACTCCGTTCCCCTGCTCGGCTGGGCCTTCCTCATCGCCGTGCCTCTGTTGGCGTTCTGGATGCTGTCGCAGCGGCGGCCGGACAGGCGCCGGCGCGACAGCGACTCCGGCGGATCCGGTGACGACGGCTCTGCAGGCGGCTTCTCCCACAACTGCGACAGCGGGTCCGATGGTGGCGGAGACGGCGGCGGCGGTGGCGACTGAGCCCTGCATCTGTTCACGGTGAGACGATGAGCGACTTCATCGTGCCCGGCGGGATGTTGATCAGCAGGCGATTGCTCAGCCCCAGCGCCAGGAAGGCGCCGGAGGTGATCGCCTCGAGGTGCGCGCAGATAGCGTCGATGTGCCAGCCGTGACTATAGGCCTGCGTCGGCTCCAGGACGGCCTAGGCTTCGGGGATGAGGCCAAGGACTGCGCAGGCCTCGCGCGCGGTGAACTTGTTGGAGAGGAGCGTGCGGTAGTCGGGCCAGCGATCGGCCGGGACGATGACGCCGCGCGCCTGCCGGCCAATGCGCTCGGCTCGGTGGGCCATCCGGTGCGGCGCGCGGGCGTCGGCTTTGATGCGCATCACCCGGAGAGAGCCGGGCGTGGTGCCGAGGGCCGCGGCGATCTCCGCGTCCGCCATGTCGGTCTGGTCGAGCTGGCGCAGGCGCTCGATCGCTTCGGGTGTCCAGCGGCACGGCATCAGCGGGCGCCTCGCGCCACCTGCGGGCGGAGGGCGCCGCGCTCGACCGCATCCTGAGCTTCAAGGTCGCGGCCGGTGCACAAGCCGCCGACGATGGCGTCGCAAGCCTCGCCGAACGAGACGAAGGTGCCGAGATCGTCATTGTCCGGGTAGCGGGGCGAGTCCGTCCCTTCAGCACTCGCCCCGCCGGCGCTCACGCCCGGAAAGGACACCGGGCGGCGCGCCGGAGATGCAACATGGGAGTGAAACGTTTGACGAGAAGCGGTCATCGACGCGCCTCCCCGGTCATGCGGACGATCTGGCCGCCGGCCCCGCCCTCGGCGTTGATGCGCGCCTGGATCTTTCGGAGCTGCGCGATCTCTTCTTCGATCTTCGCGTTGGCTCGGCCCGCTTCCTCAGCATCGAAGCGCCCGTCGGCAAGTGCCTCGCCCATGACGCCGTAGAGCTCGCCGCGGACTTGGCCGAGCCAGCAGAGCTTGGTCTCCCAGGGGACGCCCGACACCTCGGCCGGCACCATCGGCAGAAGCTCGAAGCCCAGCGTCTTCGCCATCGCGCCCGTGATGACCGGCTCGCCCGCCTCGCGGTCGAGGTCGAAGGAGGGGTTCAAGACCGAGTGGCGCCGGAGGGGTCGCGGAACCGTGGAGAACTTCCGTTTCCACGACACCCGTCACACGACGGCAAGCCGGCTGGTGCGCGCCTCGGGAAATCTGCGGCTCGCGCAGAACCTCCTCGGCCACGAGAAGATCGAAACGACGCTGAAGTACGCGCACGTCACCGACGATGACCTGAGAGCCGCGATGACGGCCTCGCATTCAGCGGCGAAGAAAAGTCCCACGCAAAGTCCCGCATCCGAACAAACACAGGGCGGCGAAGGTCGTGCTATAGTGCTGGAAACGAAGAGGAAATCGGGATGAGTGCTTTGTCTAGCACCACCGCACCCCATTCAGGTGCGCTACCAGGCTGCGCTACACTCCGACGCGCCCTCTATAGTCAGACCGGAGCCGGACATCAAGCACCGATCGACGCCCCCTGCCCGTTCTTCCACGGGATCGCTGCGAGCGCCCCACGTCTTCCAACGCGCGTCGCGCGAGAGGAAGGTCCCTCGAAAATTCAGTCCCGAACCACGACATGACGACGGCCTGACAGCGAAAGCGGTTGCGCTTCAGCTACTTAGGCATCGGCTTCGGAAAAATCGGGACGCTTTCGAGTTTTTCAAAACACCCCTGTTGACCTTTGCGGTCGGGTGGTTCTATAAGCCGGTCATCGACGGCGAGGGCGCCGCCGGCGAGCGGCACCGCTCGCTCCGGAGTTTCGGCCCTTCTGCTTGTTCATCACGGACAGCGGCGTCATTGGCGTGAAGCATGA
>CANJKV010000116.1 GCA_947474855.1 Aurantimonadaceae bacterium
AAGGCGTTCGGGGCGTACTGCTTGATGCCCGCGCCGACGGCTTCCATCACCTTGAGGTTGATGCCGAGGAGATCGTCGCGGCTCATGCCGGGCTTGCGCGGCACGCCGGCGGTGACGATGCAGACATCAGCGCCTTCGATCGCGGAATAATCGTTGGCGCCCGACAGGCGGGCGTCGAAGCCCTCCACCGGCCCGGACTGGGCGATGTCGAGCGCCTTGCCCTGGGGCGTGCCCTCGGCGATGTCGAAGAGCACGATGTCGCCGAGCTCCTTGAGGCCGGCGAGGTGGGCGAGCGTGCCGCCGATCATGCCGGAGCCGATGAGTGCGATTTTGTTGCGGGCCATGCCGGGCGGTACTCCCTGTCGCCGGACGCGTCCCGCGCATCCGGCCCGTTGCGATCCGAGCGTCTCGACCGGCGCGCCGGGAAGGGTCGCCCGCGAGCGGAGTTCGCGCGAACGGCGTGGCTTCAACGGGGCCCGTCGCGGCGAGGGGATATATCGCACCGCGCCATTTCGCAACCGCGCCGCGGCGCCTCCAACGGTTTCAACCGGTTAGAACGCTCGGCACTTACGTAAACGTCACATGAAAAGCTTGGCGCGATCAAAATCTCAGCGGCGCTGCGCCCTGTCCGAAATATTTGATGCGACCGGAAGGCGATCGGCTCACGAGCCGGTCGCGACCGCTTGTCCGGAGCCGCCGGGCGCGGGAGCGCTGCGCGCGAGATAGGTTTCGGTGCCCATCTCGTTGAGGCGCGACACCGCGCGGGCGAACTCGAAGGCCTCCGTCCCGGTCGGTCCGGTGTAGAGCTCCGCCGCGGGCGCGGCGGCCGAGAGCACCAGCCGCCGGTCGGCGTCGTAGAAGGCGTCGACGAGGTTGATGAGGCGCTTGGCCTCGTTGCGCCGCGACAGGTCCATCACCGGCACGTCCTCCACCATCACCGTGTGGAAGCGGGCGGCGAGCGCGAGGTAGTCCTGCGCGCCGAGCGGCCTGGCGAGAAGCTCGTCGAAGGTGAAGCGCGCCGCGCCGTTGCCCGCCCGCGGCACCGCCACGAGGCGCCCGAGCACCGACAAGGAGGCCGGGCGCTCGCGCGCGCCGTCGAGAAGCGCGCTCCAGGTCGCGTCCATGCGGGCGCTCGCATCCGGCCCGAGCGGCGTCACGTAGAGGTCGTCGCGGCCGATGTCGGTCATGCGGTAGTCGGTTGCCGCTTCCAGGCGGAACACGGTGACGTGCGCCTTGAGAAGCTCGACGAAGGGCAGGAACAGACCGCGGTTCAGCCCGTCCTTGTAGAGGTCGTCGGGGGCGACGTTGGAGGTCGCGACGAGCACGATGCCTTCCGCGAACAGCGCCTTGAACAGGCGCGCGAGGATCATCGCGTCCGCGATGTCGGTGACGGCGAACTCGTCGAAGCACAGGAGCCGCGTCTGGGCCGCGACCTGGGCGGCCACCGGCCCGATCGGGTCGCCGTCGCTCGTCTCGCCCGCCTTCACCGCGGCGCGGTGCGCGGCGATGCGCTCGTGGATCTCGCCCATGAAGGCGTGGAAATGGACGCGGCGCTTGGCGGCGACGGAGCTTTCGCGGAAGAACATGTCCATCAGCATGGTCTTGCCGCGCCCGACCGCGCCGTGGACGTAGACGCCCTTCACGGGTTCGGGCGCTTCGCGCCGCGTCCCGAAGAGCCAGCCGAGCGCGCTCTTCTTGGAGGCGACGGAGGCGCGGCCGAGGCTCGCATCCAGTTCATCCAGGCGGTCGGCGAGCCGGCGCTGGGCGGGATCCGCCTCGATCTTCCCCTGCGCGATCAGGCGCTCCAGGGCGCCGCGCACGGGTCCGAAGCGGGCGGGCTTCGAGGAAGCGGGATCGGTCATGGAGCGGAACGCGGAGCCAGGATCATGCCGCCCAGATGATGTTGCGCCGCGGCGAAAAACAAGGGGACGCCCGGCATGCTCCCGCTTCTCGTCCCCACCTTCGAGAACGAGGGCGCGATCGCGGGTTCGCGGCAGCGGCCGTGAGCCGCCGCCCGCCCGAACGTGATGTCAGCGGTAGATGCTGATCGCCTGGCCGCCGGCCGTGGTGCCCTGGTAGCCGCCGCTGCCGGAGGCCGACAGGCTCGCGACGCTGTTGCCGCTGCCGTCCTTCAGGACGACCTGGCTGCCCGACACGTCCCAGGCGGTGACGTCGGCGACCTGCCCGGGGCATCCGCGCGAAGCGGCCTTGTAGCCGCCGGTCCACTGGGTGAGCGCCATGAAGATCTGGCAGTTGCCGCCGCCCGCCGACACCTTCCAGGCGCCGGTGACGCTTTCGCGGGTGACGGGCGCCGACGAGGCGGGGGGAGCGGGCGGCGTCGCGGCGGAGCCGGGCGGCAGGGCCGCGACCTGGGCGCCGGGCGCGGGGGCCGGCGCCTCCACCGGCGGCGGGGGCGGCGGGGGCGGAGGCAGGCGGTTCGCGGTCACGGAGGCGACGGGCGCCGGGGTCAGGGGGCCGGGACCGGTCGCCGTGCGGGAGGACGTGCTTCCCCCGCCGACGCATCCCGCGGCGAGCGTCAGCGCCGCGAGCGCGGCACCTATCATCAACTTGCGCGACATCGAAGAGTCATCCCCCGGCTCGATAGGTCAGATCGGTCGGCTTCGCCGGCCCGGGACGGGCTCGTCGCCCACCGGCCGTGAAGGCTTTGTCAACCTTTTGAAACGAGCGAGGCGCGGGCCGCAAGCCCGGAATGAAACAATTGCGCCACAATGAACAGCTGTTGTGTCGCTACGAACCGAAACGGCGCACCCGGTTCAGGGGCCCGCCGCATCCTCGGGCTTCGTCGCCGGCAGCATGCCCGCGAGTGTTTCGCCCGACCCGGCAGCCCCCTGCCCGGCCTCGGCCGCGAAGTCGCGCCCTTCGAACGGCCGGTGGAAGTCGCCGGTGTCCTGATCCATCGCCCAGAGCTCGCCCGTCGAGATGTCGAACCAGGCGCCGTGAAGCGTCAGGCGCCCCTCGGCCTCATTCTTGGCGATGTAGGGGAAGGTGCGCAGGTTCGCGAGCGAGGCGCGGATCGAGACGCGCTCCATCAGGCGCTGGCGCTCGGCCGCCGTCAGCAGCTCGTTGGCGCCGATCGTCTCGGCCGAGTCGCGCACGAGGCTCATCCACTTGCCGATGAAGTCGCTTTCCGAGAGCGGCTGCATCTCCGGGTCGAGCGCGGCCTTGATGCCGCCGCAGCGCCCGTGGCCCATGACGATGATGTGGCGGACCTTGAGCGCCTGCACGCCGAACTCCAGCGCCGCCGAGGTGCCGTGGAAGTCGGCGTTGGGCGTGTAGGGCGGCACGAGGTTGGCGACGTTGCGCACCACGAAGAGGTCGCCGGGCGCGGCGTCGAAGATGGTTTCCGGCGCCGCCCGCGAGTCGCAGCAGGCGATCACCATGGTTTCGGGCGTCTGGCCCTCGCGGGCCAGCTGGCGATAACGCTCCGCCTCGCCGCTGTAGCGGCCGAGCATGAAGGACCGGTAGCCGGACAGCAGCCGATCGGGAAGAAGCACGGTCTCGTCCATGCGCCGCTGATACGATGCGGCGCCGCGACATTCAACGGGTCCGCGCTCAGGCGCGCCGGTTGCCGCCGGGATAAGCGAGGCGGCGCATCTGCACCATGGCCATCGGATGCTTCAAACTGTCGGCGTCGGTTTCGAGCTGCAGCTCGTCGGCGCCGCGCTTGGCCGTGCGCGCCAGGACCTCGAACACCGCCGCCGTCGTGGTTTGAAGCGCCTTTTCCCCGCTCATGCCGGCAAGGAGCCGCGCCAGGAAGACCGCCGAGGTGAGATCGCCGACGCCCTTGGGCGCGTTCTCGATCTGCCGGTGCTCGGCGAGAAGCGCTTCGAAGCCCTCGACGAGGAGGTTGCCGATGCCCCCGCGCAGGAGCGCGTGCGCCGAGGTGACCACGACGCGCGCCGGCCCGAGCGTCGTCGCCGCCTCAATCAGATGCTCGTTGCCGGCGAGTTCCAGGCCGGTCAGGAGTTCGAGCTCGAAGCGGTTGGGCGTCGCGATGTCGGCGAGGAGCAGGAGGCGGTCGCGCATGGCGACCAGCGTTTCGGCCGGCTGGTAGAGCCGCCCGCCGTCGCCGAGGACGGGATCGCACAGGAACACGGCGCGCGGATTGGCGCGCTTCACAGCCTCGACGAGCCGCGCCGTCGGCTCGACCTGATCCGGCGCGCCGAAATAGCCCGACAGGACGGCCCCCACCTCGCCGAGCCAGGGCGCCCGCGACAGGTCGTCCATCATCGCGGCGAAGGCGCCGGCATCCGGCACGATGCGCGTCGAGGCGCCGTGCCCGGGATGCCAGGGCAGGGTGACGGTCGGCACCGACCAGACGGGGTGGCCGAGCGACTCCAGCGCGAAGACGGCGGCGCGGTTGCCCACCGTGCCGCGCACGACGTGGCTCGATATGGACAGGACGGCGACCTTGTCGGCGGCCGCGGAGCCGGGGCGCGGCGGATGGGTGGCGCTCATCGGCGAAGCGTCTCCTTCAGCCGCCCGCGGCGGACAGCGACTGGACCAGCCAGACCGCCAGCACCACGAAGGCGACGAGGCCGAGCCCGCGCCCGATCCGCGTGCCCCAGACCTCCACCCGGTCCGCCGGGTCGGCGTCGCGCCCGAGGAAGTGGCCGGCGCCGTCGCGGATCATCCGCTCGGTGGCGGCGCCCACCTGCGGCTCGGTCTCGCGCTGGACGCGCTGGAGGATCGCCCGCGCCTCGCGCTGCGCGTCCTCGTCGCCTGGCGACCCGCGGGGTGGAAGAGGCTGATGGCCGGTCATGCTCCTCGTTTAGAAGGAATGCGCCTCCGAGGAAAGCGCCGGGCTGCGGAGCTTGCCTCGAACTGCAGGCGTGAACCAACCGGGAACCGGCGCCTCTTTTCGGGGCTTGCGCTCGCAGGGCCGGCCAAGCGATCCCTTGTCGCCACACGGACGTCGCGGCGCGCCCTTATCACCGCGGCGCCGCGCCGAAGAAGCGGCGACGTGAAACCGGAGGAGCCAGCATGGACACCAACCGCCAGCACGACGTCGGATCGGTACGGGAACAGGCACCGGGAGGCGGCGACGCGGGCGGCGGCGCAGACGCGCCGAGCAAGGCGGAGATCCTGCGCGCGGTGCTCGCCGAGTTCGAGGCGGGCGAGCCGGCGGCGCTGCTCGCGCCCCTCCTGTTCTCGCGCCCGCCCGCCGAGGATCTGGCGCCCTTCGCGATCTCCACCCTGGCGCGCGCGGCGCGCGCGGCGGCGAGCGTACTGACCCGCCACCGGCCGGGCGAGCCGGTGATCGCCGTGGAACGGCTGGAGGGCATGGGTCCGGGCGGCGGCGCGCTCGGCCTCGTGACGGTCGCCAACGACGACATGGCCTTTCTGTTCGACAGCGTCACCGCCGAGCTCGCCGACACGGCGGCGGCGGTGCACTTCGTCTCGCACCCCATCCTCGACGCCACGCGCGACGAGACGGGCCTTCTCGTCGGCTTCTCGGCGAGCCACGCCGCGAACGGGGCAGGCGCCTCGACCGACGCGCCGAGCCGCGTCAGCCTGATCCAGCTCGGCGTCGACCTGCCCGACGCCTCGGCGGCGGAAAGCCTCGCCGAGCGCCTCGCCGCCATCCTGTCCCAGGTGCGCCGCGCCAACGAGGATTTCGGGGCGATGCGCGGGCGCGTCAGCCGGGCCGTCGCCGCGATCCGCGCCCGCGCCGCGAGCCTGCCGACGGACGCGGCGGGCATCGAGCCCGGCGGCTATGCCGCGGACCTGGAAGAGGCGGCGAGCCTTCTGGAATGGCTGCGCGACGACAACTTCATCTTTCTCGGGATCCGCGAATACGACTACGTGCCGGACGGCGGCGAGGAGGCGTTGCGCCGCCGCGAGGAAGGGGGCCTCGGCATCCTCGCCGATCCTAGCGTCAACGTCCTTCGCCGCGACGGGCGGCCGCTCGTGACGACGCCGGAGATCCGCGCCTTCCTGGAAGCGCCTGCGCCCATCATCGTCACCAAGGCCAACATGCGCTCGGTGGTCCACCGCCGTGCCTACATGGACTATGTCGGCGTCAAGCTCTTCGAGGGCGAGGGCGGCCGCCTGTCGGGCGAGATGCGCCTCGTCGGCCTCTTCTCCTCCTCGGCCTACAACCGCTCGATCCTGGAGATTCCCTATCTCCGGCTGAAGGCCAACACCGTGATCGCGCGCTCTGGGCTGCGTCCCGGCTCGCATTCGGCCAAAGCCCTCCTCAACGCGCTCGAATCCTATCCGCGCGACGACCTCTTCCAGATCGACGTCGAGCGCCTGGAGCGCTTCTCCTCCGAGATCGTGACGCTCGGCGAGCGGCCGAGGACGCGCGTCCTCGCCCGCGTCGACAAGTTCGACCGCTTCGTCTCGCTTCTCGTCTTCGTGCCGCGCGACCGCTACGACTCGCGCCTTCGCGAGCGCATCGGCGCGCTCCTCGCCGACGCCTATGACGGCCACGTCTCGGCCTATTATCCCGCCTTTCCCGAAGGCTTCCTCGCCCGCGTCCACTTCATCGTCGGGCGACGCGGCGGGCCGACGCCCCAAGTCGACGTCTCGGATCTCGAGATCCGCATCGCGGAACTCGCGCGCACCTTCGACGACGCCTTCCTCGCGGCCCTGCGCGCGGCGCGGGCCGATCCGGAGCTGGCGCGCATCCTGCCCGGCCTGCCGGCGAGCTACCGCGAGGAGATGCCGCTGGTCGAGGCCGTCGGCGACGTGGCGACGATCGCGAGCCTCAACAGCGCCTCGCCGCTCGGCCTCGACTTCTTCCGCCGCGAGGGGCTGCCCGACCACGTGGTGGGCCTGAAGATCAATCATCTCGGCGAGCCCGTGGTGCTGTCGCGCCGGGTGCCGGTCCTGGAGAACATGGGCTTCTCCGTCATCGCCGAGCGCACCCACGCCATCCGCCGCCCGGACCGCTCGGAGGTCTATCTCCACGAGATGGCGCTGACGCTGCCCGGCGGCGGCGCCATCCCCCTGGAGGATGCAGGGCTGCGGCTGGAGGAAACCTTCGCCGCCGTCTGGGCTGGGCGGGTCGAGAACGACCTCTTCAACGCGCTCGTGCTGGAGGCCGGCTTCACGGTCGCGCAGGCCAACGTCCTTCGCGCCTATGCCCGCTACCTGCGCCAGGCCTCGGGCGGCGGCGCCTCCTTCGAGGCGCTGGGCGGGGCGCTGCGGCGCAACCCGGCCATCGCCAGGCTGCTCTGGCAGCTCTTCGACGCCTCGCTGAACCCGGCGCTCGCCAAAAGCCGCGGCGAGAGCCGCCCCGGCGACGAGGCGTCGGTCGAGCCCGAGGAGCGCTTCCGCGCGGTAGCCGCCCGACGCGGGGCGCAGGCGCCCTACGCCGCGATCCTCGAAGCGCTCGACGCGGTCGACAGCCTCGACGACGACCGCGCGATCCGCCGCTTCGCCGGCGCGATCCTCGCGACGCTGCGCACCAACTTCTACGCCGTGTCGGGCCTGTCCACCGACGAGGCGTCCGAGCCCGGCCGCGTCGATCCGGCCCTCGCCTTCAAGCTCGACCCCGCCCTCGTCGAGGGCCTGCCCGAGCCCGTGCCGTACCGCGAGATCTTCGTCTTCGACGGGCGCGTCGAGGGCGTCCATCTCCGGTTCGGGGCGGTCGCCCGCGGCGGCCTTCGCTGGTCGGACCGGCGCGAGGACTACCGCACCGAGATCCTCGGCCTCGTGAAGGCGCAGCAGGTGAAGAACGCCGTGATCGTGCCGGTCGGGGCCAAGGGCGGCTTCTATCCCAAGCGCCTGCCCGACCCGGCCGCCGACCGCGAGGCCTGGGCGAAGGCCGGGCGCGCCGCCTACGTCGTCTTCGTCGACTCGCTCCTCTCGGTCACCGACGACATCGAGGGCGAGCGGGTCGAGCCGCCGGCCCTCGTCGCGCGCCACGACGGCGACGATCCCTACTTCGTCGTCGCCGCCGACAAGGGCACCGCGACCTTTTCCGACACGGCCAACGCGATCTCGCAGGCCCGCGGCTTCTGGCTCGACGACGCCTTCGCCTCCGGCGGCTCGGCGGGCTACGACCACAAGGCCATGGGCATCACCGCCCGCGGCGCCTGGGAGGCGGTGAAGCGCCACTTCCGCGAGATCGGTCGCGACATCCAGCGCGAGCCCTTCACCGTGGCCGGCTGCGGCGACATGTCGGGCGACGTCTTCGGCAACGGCATGCTCCTGTCCGAGCAGACCCGCCTCCTCGCCGCCTTCGACCACCGCGACATCTTCATCGATCCGGACCCGGATGCCGCGACCTCCTTCGCCGAGCGCAGGCGCCTCTTCGCCCTCCCCCGCTCGAGCTGGCAGGACTACGACCGCTCCAAGCTCTCCGCCGGCGCGATGATCGTCTCGCGCCGCGAGAAGGAGGTGCGCCTCACGCCCGAGGCGGCGGCCGCGATCGGCTGGACGGGGGCGAAGTCCGCGACGCCGACCGAGATCATCACCGCGATCCTGAAGAGCCCGGTCGACCTTCTCTGGTTCGGCGGCATCGGCACCTATGTCCGGGCCTCCACCGAGTCGAACGCCGAGGTCGGCGACCGCGCCAACGACGGCTTGCGCGTCACGGGCCGCGAGATCCGCGCCAGGATCGTCGGCGAGGGCGCCAATCTCGGCGTCACCCAGAAGGGCCGCATCGAGTTCGCGCGGGCCGGCGGGCGGATCAACTCCGACGCCATCGACAACTCGGCCGGCGTCAACACCTCCGACGTCGAGGTGAACATCAAGATCGCCTTCAAGGGCCCGCTGGACTCCGGCCGGATCGACCGTCCCGAGCGCGACGCGCTGCTCAAGGACATGACCGACGAGGTCGCCCGGCTGGTTCTCGCCAACAATTACGAGCAGACCCTCGCCATCTCCGTGGAGGAGCGGGCGGGCGCGGCGGCGCTGCCGCTGCAGGGCCGCTTCATGACGGCGCTGGAGGAGACCGGGCGCTTGAAGCGCGACCTCGAAGCGTTGCCCTCCGACGCGGTCCTCGCCGAGCGGCGCGGCGCGGGGCGCGGGCTGACCCGGCCGGAGATCGGCGTCCTCCTGGCCTATTCCAAGATCAAGCTCTTCGACGCGCTCGTCGCTTCGGACCTCGGCCAGGATCCCTATCTCGCCGGAAGGCTCCACGCCTACTTTCCCGGCCCGATGCGCCAGCGCTTCGCCGCCGAGATCGACAATCATCGCCTCGCCCGCGAGATCGTCTGCACCCAGCTCGCCAACGAGGCGGTGAACCGGCTGGGTCCGACCTTCGTCACCGAGCTGCGCGACGCTTCGGGCGTGGCGCCCGGCGGGATCGTGCGCGCCTTCGTCGCCGCCGCCGACGGCTTCGACGCCGGCGCTCTGAAGGCCCGCATCGACGCGCTCGACGGACGGATCGACGGCGGCGCGCAGAACGAGTTCTACGAGGCGCTGACCGCCTTTTTGCGTCGCCTGACGCGCTGGTTCGTGCGCAACGAGCGCTTCGAGACCGGGATCGGGCCGGCCGTGGAGGCGCTGCGGGCGGTGCGCCGAAGCGTCGGAGACCGCCTGCCGGAGCTCGCCACCGAGCGCGCGCAGGGCGAGTTCGCCGAGCGCGAGGCGTCGATCCACGAGAAGGGCGCGCCGGACGACCTCGCGCGCGACCTCGCGCTCCTGCCGCTTCTGGCGCTCCTGCCCGACATCGCGGCCGTTTCACGTGAAACGGGGGTGCCGCTGGAGCGGACGGTGTCCGGCTACTTCACGGTCACCCGTCACTTTCGCATCGGCCGCCTGGAAGGGGCGCTCGCGAGCCTCAAGCCGACGGACTACTACGAGTCGCTGGCGCTCGCCCGCGCCGGCGCCGAGTTCGCAGGCGCCCGCCGGCGCCTCGCCGTCGCGGCGCTCTCGGCCCATCCCGAGGCCGATAATCCGGCGGAAGCCTGGTCCGCGGCGCAGGGTCCGCGCGTCGGCCAGGTGATCGCGCAGATCGCCGCCCTCGCCGGCGCCGGCGAAGCCTCGGTCTCGCGCCTCACCGTCGCGGCCGGACTTCTGTCCGACTTGTCGGCGGGCTGATACCATCGACGGGCGGGACCGGCTCCGGCTCGGTCCCGCCCCATCTCGTACAGCTCAAGAGGGCGCGATGAAGCTCGGCGCGATCCACATCTATCCCGTCAAGGGCGGCCGCGGCCTGTCCCCCCAGGCGGCCCGGCTGGAGCCCCAGGGCCTTGCCGGCGACCGGCGCTGGATGGTGGTGGACGAGGCCGGCGAGTTCGTCACGCAGCGCGAGATGCCGGCGCTGGCCCTTCTCGACGTGCAGCCGGACGCGGACGGGCTGCACCTGTCCATGCACGGCCACGAGGGTGATCCGGACGGCGGCGAGCGCTTCGTGCCGACGCCGGACGGCTCGGCGCGCGGGCGCGTCTTCGTCTGGGAGTCGGAGGTCGACGCGGCGCTCGCCGATGAGGCGACGAACGCCGCCCTGTCGCGCTGGTTCGGGCGGCCCCTTCGCCTCGCCTACATGGACGTGACGGACGCGCGCGGCGTCAACCGCGACTGGTCGCCGGCGGGCGGCACGGTGTCCTTCGCCGACGGCTTTCCGCTCCTCGTCGCCACGACCGACTCTCTGCGCGCCCTCAACCGGACGATCGTCGCCGCCGGCGGCGAAGCCGTGCCGATGAGCCGCTTCCGTCCCAACCTCGTGGTGGACGATGCGGAGGGCGGCGCCTGGGCCGAGGACAACTGGGCGGCGATCCGCGTCGGCGATGCGGTGTTCGACCTCGTGAAGCCCTGCGCGCGCTGTACGGTCACCACCGTCGACCAGAACCGGGGCGTCTTCGACGGCCCGCAGCCGATCGAGGCGCTGCGCCAGACCCGCTTCTCCGGCGACCGCCGCGTTCCCGGCGTCCTGTTCGGCTGGAACGCCGTGCCGCGCGAGGCGGGCGCGACGCTCAGCGTCGGCGACGCCGTCGAGGTGCTGGCGCCCCGCGAAGCCGGCTGGCCGCTGCGGGCACCGCGGAGCGCGTAAGCGAGCCGTCACGGAGAACCTGCCGGCGTCCCGCGTTGTGGGAGACGGTTCCGGCAGGGGATGAGGGACGTTCCGAAGGGAATGCGGGGGAGCGTCCCTGCGGGCCGAACGTTGTTCGCCGCAGCCGGCCTACAGGTCCTTCAACAGCCGCAGCGCGTCGAAGATGGCGGCGTGGATGTTGCGGCCGGCGACGGCGTCGCCGATGCGGAAGAGCTGGAAGGCGCCCTCCGGGTTGGTGGCGATCGCTTGTTCGCGGCCCTCGATCATCGCGGGCATGTCGACGGCGCCGTTGTTCTTGGAAAGCGGCTTCAGGGCGAAGTAGAGCTCGTCGAGCGGCACGGTGCCGGCCTCCACCACGACGCGGTCGGCGCGCTTCTCCACCTCGCGCCGCCCATACTCGTCGTGGAAGCGGGCGACGAGGCGATTGCCTTCGCGCTTGAGGCCCGTCAGGCGGAGGTTCAGCGTCACCGCCGCGTCGGCCTTGTTGAAGGCGCGGAAGTAGGCGGGAAAGCTCGTGCCGCCGACGTCGGGGGCGAGCGTGCGCTCCGGCGTCACGATCTCCAGCCGAGCCCCGCTCTCCGCCACGAACTCCGCCGCCGTCATGCCGGGATGGGCGCCGTTGTCGTCGTAGAGGAGAACGTCGCCCTCCGCGCGCGCCGCTCCGGACAAAACGTCCCAGCCGGTGAGCGCGAGGTCCTCGCCCTCCTCCAGGAAGCCTGTGTCCGGCAGGCCGCCGGTCGCCACCACCACGATGTCGGGGGCGAGCGCCAGGACGTCGTCGGCCTCCGCATAGGTGTTGAAGCGGAACCCCACGCCGAGCCGCTCGCATTCGGCGAGGCGCCAGTCGACGATGCCGAGGATCTCGCGCCGGCGCTTGAGGCCGGCGGCGATGCGCACCTGTCCGCCCGCTTCGGCCGCCGCTTCGAGGACGGTCACCCGATGCCCGCGGGTCGCCAGCACCCGCGCGGCCTCTAGGCCCCCCGGACCCGCGCCGACGACGACGGCGATCTTCGCCGGTCCCGGTCCCGGCTCGACGACGTGCGGGATCGTCGCCTCGCGGCCGGTCGCGGGATTGTGGATGCAGACGGCCTGGCCGCTGTAGATCGAGTCGATGCAGTAGCCCATGCCGACGCAGGGGCGGATGCGGTGCTCCTCGCCGGCCGCGATCTTGGCGGCGATGTGCGGGTCGGCCATATGGGCGCGGGTCATGCCGACCATGTCGAGCTTGCCGGTCTCGACCGCGTGGCGGGCGGTGGCGACGTCCTGGATGCGCGCGGCGTGGAAAGTCGCGACCTGCGTCTGCGCCCGCACCTCGCCGGCGAAGTCGAGATGGGGCCCGGAGCGCGCGCCCATGCCGGGAATGACATGCGAAAGCCCTTCCTCCGTGTCGATGTGCCCACGGATGACGTTGACGAAGTCGATGAGGCCGGAGGCCTTTAGGCGCCGGGCGATCTCCAGCCCTTCCGCCTTGTCGATGCCGCCCTTGAGGTCCTCGTCGCAGACCATGCGGGCGCCGACCAGAAAATCCGGCCCGGTGCGCGCGCGGATCGCCTCGAGGACGCGCATGGAGAAGCGCATCCGGTTCTCGAGGCTCCCGCCGTACTCGTCGTCGCGCTTGTTGGTCAGCGGCGACCAGAACTGGTCGAGGAGGTGGCCGTAGGCCTCGACCTCCAGCCCGTCGAGCCCGGCGGCCTGCACCTTGGCGGCGGCCTCGGCATAGTCGGCGATCACCCGCTCGATGTCCCAGTCCTCCATCGCCTTGGCGGAGGCGCGGTGGGCGGGCTCCCTCGTCGAGGAGGCGGACAGGACCGGCAGCCAGTCGCCCTTGTTCCAGTTGGTGCGCCGGCCGAGATGGGTGATCTGGATCATCACCGCCGCGCCCTTCTCGTGGACGTCGTCGGCGAGCTCGGCGAGCCAGCGCACGCTCTCGTCCTTGTAGAGGAGGATGTTGCCGAAGGCCTGCGGGCTGTCGGGCGACACCACGGCCGACCCGCCGATCATGGTGAGCCCGATCCCGCCCCTGGCCTTCTCCGCGTGGTAGAGCCGGTAGCGCGCCTTGGGCAGCCCGTCCTCCGTGAAGGCCGGCTCGTGCGCCGTCGACATCAGCCGGTTGCGGAAGGTGACGTGACGAAGCCGGAAGGGCTGGAGCAGCGGGTCGTTGGACATGGGAAGCGCGCCGATCGGACGGGGAGGATCTGGAGCCGGGAGGGTGCACCGCCCGACTGCGCATCGTCCAGTCCGCCCGCGCCGCCGGCTCGCCCGGCAACGACGTTTTCCCTGCCCGGTCGCGACGCTTGCCTCTACGCCTCGAAGACGAGCGAGACCCGTGTGCCGGGGCCGAGGGCGTCGTAGTCGAGGCTGGACTGGAGGGTCGCGGCCATGGCGCGCAGGATGCGGGTGCCGAGCCCCGTGCCGCGCGCCGGCCCCGTGCCGGACCAGCCGACGCCGTCGTCCTCGACGGCGAGAAGCACCCGCGCGTCGTCGCTTCCGCCGGCGGCGCGGCGGCACAGGACGCGGATCTCGCCGCCCGCCGATCCCTCGGGATAGGCGTATTTGTGGGCGTTGGTGACGAGCTCGGTGACGACGACGCCGGCGGCGACCGCCTTGTCGGGCGTCACGCGGATGCCGGGATCGGCCTCCAGCCGCACGAGCTGGGCCCGGCCGCGACCGCCGGAGCGCATCGCCGCGTCCAGCTCCTCGACGAGCCCGGCGAGGTAGCTGTCCATCTCGACGGCGGACACGTCCTGCGAGGTGTAGAGGCGACGGTGGACCTGCGCGATGGCGGTGATGCGCTGCTGCGTTTCGAGAAGCGCGTCGCGCGCGGCGATCGGGTCGGTGTCGGCGGCGACGGCCTTCTGCTGGAGCGACACGAGCGAGGCGACGAGGGCGAGCGAATTGGCGACGCGGTGGTTGACCTCGCGCAGCATCATCTCGGCCCGCTCGCGCGCCGCCCGGCTCTCGCGCTCGGCCTCGATCTTGGCGAGGCGCAGCCGCTCGCCGGCGATCGCGGTCGACACGGCCTCCGCCAGGAGCTCGCGGAAGTGCCCGCCGACGTCCTTCCAGACGTAGTCCGCCGCCCCCGCCTTCAGCGCGGCGACCGCGACGCGGCTGTCCTCCGAGCCCGTGACGTAGATCACCGGCGGCGCATCGGGCAGCGCCCGGATCGCAGGAAGGACATCGAGCCCGGTCTCGCCTGGCATGTGATGGTCGAGCGCGACGACGTCGATGCCGCCGCGGCTCAGGCGCTCCAGCCCCTCGGCGCCGCTCGCCGCATGCTCGACGCAGAAGCCCCGCCCGGCGAGCGCCCGCGCGACGAGGCGGGCGAGTCCGACATCGTCGTCGACGTAGAGCACGCGCACGCCGGCGGCCCCGGCGGGAGCCGGGGCTCCCGCCGCGTCGGGCTCGTCGGCGTTGCGCGGCTCGGCGATCATGGCGTCTCGGGCACCTGCATCACGGAAAAGAACAGGCCGAGCTGGCGGATGGCGTGGGAGAAGCCGTC
>CANJKV010000117.1 GCA_947474855.1 Aurantimonadaceae bacterium
ACTAGCCGACGCCCCGGATGACCTCGCTCACCCGACCCTTCGGGCTGGCCGTGCCGAGCCGCCGGAGTGCGTCGCCGACCTTGCCGATAGCCTCGGCTCACGGCGGCCTTCGGCTCCTACCCGGCGGCTTGGCACAGCCAGCACAACACCTATCCATGGTCCATAACAGGCTCTAGTCTCCGGCGGCCAGGCGCTCGTCGCGCGCGCGCCGGACGGCGCCGCGCTTGGTGAGAAGGGCGGACACCACGACGCCGAAGGTGACGATGCCGATCAGGATCGTCGAGATGGCGTTGATCTCCGGGGTCACGCCGAGCCGCACCTGGCTGTAGATGCGCATCGGCAGCGTCGTCGAGGACGGGCCGGAGGTGAAGCTCGCGATCACGAGGTCGTCGAGCGAGAGCGTGAAGGCCAGCATCCAGCCCGCCGCGACCGCCGGCCAGATCAGCGGCAGGGTGACGACGAGGAAGGACTTCCAGGGCGGGCAGCCGAGGTCCTGCGCGGCCTCCTCCAGGCTGCGGTCGAGCGACACGAGGCGCGACTGTACCACCACGGTGACGAAGCACATGGTGAAGGTGACGTGGGCGAGCGTCACCGTCCAGAAGCCGCGGTCGAGCCCGACGGCGACGAAGAGCAGAAGCAGGGACAGGCCGGTGATGACCTCGGGCATGACCAGCGGCGCGTAGATCATGCCGCTGAACAGGAGCCGGCCGCGAAAGCGCGCGTAGCGCGTCAGCGCCATGGCCGCGAGCGTGCCGAGCACGGTGGCGAGGCTCGCCGAGATCAGCCCGATCCGCAGCGTCACGAAGGCCGCGTCGAGGAGCTGCTGGTTGGCGAGCAGCGCGGCGTACCACTGCGTCGAGAAGCCGGTCCAGACGGTCACGAGCCGCGAGGCGTTGAACGAGAAGACGACGAGGAGGACGATCGGGATGTAGAGGAAGGCGAAGCCGACCACCACCGAGACGATGTTGAACGGGCTCCAGCCGCGCGCGCCGCCCATGCCTACAGCGACCCGGCGCCGGCGCTGCCGCGGGCGCGCTGGAGAAGCAGGATCGGACCGACGAGCAGCACGAGCAGCACCACCGCCACGGCGGAGGCGACCGGCCAGTCGCGGTTGATGAAGAACTCGTTCCAGAGCGTCTTGCCGATCATCAGGGTTTCCGAGCCGCCGAGAAGGTCGGGGATCACGAACTCGCCGACCGCGGGGATGAAGACGAGCAGGCAGCCGGCGAGGACGCCCGGCAGCGAGAGCGGAAAGGTGACCTGCCAGAAGGCCCGGGCCGGCGGCGAGCCGAGATCGGCCGCGGCTTCCAGGAGCCGCGGGTCCTGGCGCTCGAGGCTGGCATAGATCGGCAGCACCATGAAGGGCAGGTAGGAGTAGACGATGCCGATCAGGACGGCCGCGTTGGTGTTGAGGATCACCAGCGGCTGGTCAATCAGCCCGAGCCGGAGCAGGAGCTGGTTGAGGAAGCCCTCGTTCCTGAGGATCCCCATCCAGGCGTAGACGCGGATCAGGAAGCTCGTCCAGAACGGCAGGATGGTGAGAACGAGGAGCAGCGGGCGGATGCGCTCGGGCGCGCGGGCGAGGCCGAGCGCGAAGGGATAGGCGACGAGAAGCGCCAGCGCCGTCGAAACGCCCGCCGTGACGAGGCTGGAGATCAGCGAGTCGAGATAGAGCGGATCGTCCGTCAGGAAGAGGTAGTTGTCGAGGCTGAGCTCGCGCAGCCGCTCGCCGAAGCTTGCGATCTCGGCGAGCGGAAAGACCGGCTCGTAGGGCGGCTGGCCGAGGGCGAGCGTCGAGAGCGAGATCTTCAGGACGAGCAGGAAGGGGACGAGAAACAGGAGAACGAGCCAGACGAAGGGCAACCCCACCACCAGGCGGCGGAAGGACGCGCTGTCGGCGATGCGCTCCGGCCCGGCCGGCTCGGGCGCCGGGCGGGCGGCGCCCCCCCCCGTCGCGTCGGTTGCGTCGGCCGATTCGGCGCTCATTCCGGCAGAACGACGCCGGCATCGGGCGCAAAGGTCAGCCAGACCTCCTCCTCGTAGCCGAGCGGCTCGGCGCTGGCGCGGGCGGCGTTGACGGTGGCGGCCTTGAGGATCTCGCCGCCGGGCAGGCGCGCGTTGAAGAGGGTCATGTCGCCGAGATAGGCGATGTCCCAGACCTCGCCGCGAAAGGCGTTGACGCCGGGATCGGCCGGCGCCTGGCGGGCGATGCGCAGCTTTTCCGGCCGCACGGCGAAGACGGCGGGCGAGCCCGGCCGCAGCCCGCTCACCGCCGGCACATCGGCCTCGACGATCCCGCCGGGCACGGCCAGGCGGACGCGGTCGCCGCGTCGCTCGGCGACGGTGCCGGACAGGATGTTCACGCCGCCGACGAACTCGGCGACGTAGCGGCTCGCCGGCGCCTCGTAGACGGTTTCGGGCGTTCCGACCTGGGCGATGCGCCCTTCGCGCATCACCGAGATGCGGTCGGCCATGGTCATCGCCTCTTCCTGGTCGTGGGTCACGATCAGGAAGGTGAGCCCGAGGCTCTGCTGGAGGTCCATCAGCTCGAACTGGGTTTCCTCGCGCAGCTTCTTGTCGAGCGCGCCGAGCGGCTCGTCGAGGAGGAGGACCTTGGGGCGCTTGGCGAGCGAGCGGGCGAGCGCGACGCGCTGCTGCTGGCCGCCGGAGAGCTGGGCGGGCTTGCGGTTGCGGAAGGGCTCGAGCTTCACGAGCTTCAGCATCTCGGCGACGCGCTCACTGCGCTCGGAGCGCGCCATTCCGTCCTGCTTCAGGCCGAACTCGACGTTCTTCTCGACGCTCATGTGGGGGAAGAGCGCGTAGGACTGGAACATCATGTTGACCGGCCGCTTGTGCGGCGGGATGCCGTTGAGCGTCTGCCCGTCGAGGCGCACCTCGCCGCTCGTCGGCTCCTCGAAGCCGGCCAGCATGCGAAGCAGGGTGGACTTGCCGCAGCCCGACGGCCCGAGAAGGGCGTGGAACTCGCGGCGATAGATCGCGAGGTCGAGTTCGCTCACCGCCGCGAACGAGCCGAAGCGCTTGGAGACGCGGGCGAACTCGATCAGCGGAACCTCGGCCGGATCGGCCCAGGGCGCGAAGGAGCGGCGGATGCTGCCGAGCGACCGGCCCGCCGACGCGGGCTGCGGCCGCGCCTCTCCCAGGGCGCTCACTGGCCGGTCTTGACCGTGGTGAAGACGCGGTTGACGAGGCGCTGCGCCCGCGCGTCGTAGGGCAGCTTCACGTAGAGGCGCGCAAGCGTCGCCTCGTCGGGATAGACCGCCTTGTCGTCCAGGATCTTGGGGTCGATCAGCGTCTGGGAGGCGAGGTTGCCGTTGGCGTAGACGACGAAGTCCGTCGCCTTGGCGATGACCTCGGGGCGCATGAGGTAGTTGATGAAGGCGAGCGCTTCTTCGGGGTGGGGCGCGTCGGCGGGAATGGCGAGCTGGTCGAACCAGATCTGCGTGCCCTCGACGGGGATCGAATAGGCGACCTCGACGCCCGCAGCCGCTTCCTCGGCGCGGTCGCGCGCCTGGAAGACGTCGCCCGAGAAGCCGTAGGCGAGACAGATCTCGCCGTTGGCGAGCGCGGCGATGTAGCCCGAGGAATCGAAGCGCCGGATGAAGGGGCGGACGGCGAGAAGGGTTTCCTCGGCCTTCTTCAGGTCCCCGGGATCGGTCGAGTTCGGGTCGAGGCCGAGATAGTTGAGGACGGGCGGGATGACCTCGCTCGCCGAGTCGAGGACGTAGATGCCGCAATCGGCCAGCTTGGAAGCGTATTGCGGATCGAGCAGGAGCTTCAGCGAATCGGTCGGGGCGTCGGGGATGCGCTCGGCGACCATCTTCGGATTGTAGCCGACGCCGGTCGTGCCCCACATGTAGTTGACCGAATAATCGTTGACGCCCGCATAGGCCGCGACCTTGTCGGTGATCACGGGCCACATGTTGCCGATGTTGGTCAGCTTCGCCTTGTCGAGCGGCTGCATCACGCCGGCCTCGATCTGGCGCGCCAGGAACTCGGCCGAAGGCACCACCACGTCGTAGCCGGAGGAGCCGGCAAACAGGCGCGTTTCCAGCATCTCGTTGGAATCGTAGACGTCGTAGACGACCTTGATCCCGGTTTCCTTCGTGAAGGCCTCCAGGATCTGCGGATCCATGTAGTCCGACCAGTTGAAGACGTTGACGACCTTCTCCTGTGCGGGCGCGGCGGCGACGGAGGCGGCGAGCACGGCGGCGGCGAGGAGAACGGTGGATTGCTTCATGATCGAGGCGGGACCTTCCCTGAAAGTCGGCGGAGCGGGGCGTTCGCGCGGCATTGCCGATGCCGCCCCCCATATTCCTAACGTTTCCTGCCGCTTTTCAAGTCCTCGGATGCGAGCTGCTTGTTTGCGCGCCGCACGGTCGCAGCATGAAAACGGCCTGCGTGCCGTAGGAGGCGAGCTTCTCCGGGTCGATCAGGTCCGGCCGCGGCTCGAAGCCGAAGCGGCGCCAGAAGGGCGGGGTGCCGTAGATCGAGATCAGCGTCGCCGCGGCGAAACGCGCCTCGGCAAGGTCGACGAGGCGCCGAACGGCGCCTTCGGAAAGCCCGCGGCCGCGAAACGCCGGGTCGAGGGCGACGTCGTGGATGTAGAGGGCGTCGGCATCGGCGGGCAGGCGGCCGAGCACCGTGTCGAGCGGCGGCGGGGCGGCGGTCGGCGCGGGATAGGCGATGGCGTAGCCGGCGATGCCGAAGCGCGCGCCCGGCGCCTCGGCGACGAGCGAGCCCTCGGGAAAGAGCTGCAGCCGATCGAGAAACATCTCGGGCCGCTCGTAGAAGCCGGGATGGACGACGCCCGACAGCCCCATCACGGCGTCGACGTCCTCGGTGCTCATCGGGCGCCATGTCGGATCGGTCATCGGCACCTACTGGAAATCGAAGGCGGACAGGCCCGTCACCATCTCGTCGAGGCCGAGCGGGCGCGTCAAGGGCGGCTCGGCGCGGGCGAGGCAGGCCTGGCGCTCGCAGAGCCGGCAGGCCGGGCCGATCGCGACCGGCCCGCCGGGCGCGGCGAGCGCCCGGCCGTAGACCGTCTCGCCGGCATGGGCGGCGTCGAGGCCGAGAAGAAGCGCGGTGCGGCGCGGACGCTCGCCGAACCCTGAGCGCAGCCCCTCCAGCGTCCGGGCGACGAGCAGGAACTCCGCCCCGTCCGGCATCTGCGCCCGCTCCACCAGGACCTCTCCGGGATGGGCGAAGGCGGAGTGGATCGGCAGCTTGGGGCACCCCCCGCCGAAGCGCTGGTGCGGAAAGCCGCGCGCGCCGGCCCGCCGGAAGCGGTTTCCGGCATTGTCGACCTCCAGCATGAAGAAGGGCAGCCCCGGCGCGCCCGCCCGGCCGAGCGTCGTCAGGCGGTTGGCCACCTGCTCGAAGGAAGCGCCGAAGCGGGCGGCGAGGACCTCGACGTCGAAGCCCGCGCGCACCGCCGCGCCCTGGAAGGCGCCGTAGGGCATGACCAGCGCGTGCGCGGCGTAGCGCGTCAGCTCGAAGCGGGCGAGGCGCCGCGCCTCGTCGCTGGAAAAGCCGAAGCTCTCGGCTTCCGCGTCGATCGCCGCGCCGAAGGCGAGGCCGACCGCTTCCATCGCGACCTCGCGCAGCCGGTCGGCGCTCGACAAGCGCTCGGACAGGAAGAGGCGGCGCGAATGGCGGTCGAAGCGCCGGCGCCAGTTCGGCATGGTGGCGACCGGCAGGACGCGCACCACGAGGTCGTGCTCGCGCTTCAGCCAGCTCTTCACGGCGGGGTAGAGATCGTCGCCCGGCTCCAGCGCCGCGTGGAGGCGCTCGGCGGCGGAATCGAGGGCGGCGACGTAGTTCGGCCGGCTCTCGAAGACCTCCTGCACCTCGTCGATCGGAAGGCGCGCTTCGCGAACGCGCGTCGGCCGGCCCTCGCGGGCGAGGAGATCGGCGAGGTCGGACAAGCGGGCCTGGCTCTCGCGATAGGCGCGATACAGCTTGGCGATCCCGGCGGCTGCGTTCGGCGCGGCCTCCGCGATCTCGACGAGCTCCTGCTCGCCGGCGACCTCTCCCGCCAGCAGCGGGTCGGAGAAGATCGCCTTCAGCTCGGACACGGAGCCCTGGCGCTCGGCGCCCTCGAGGTCGGCGAGGTCGACCTTGTAGACCTGGGCGAGCCGCAGGATGAGCTGGACGGTGAGCGGGCGGCCGTTGCGCTCGATGAGGTTGAGATAGGACGGGGAGATGCCGAGCGCCTGGGCCATCGCCGTCTGGGTGAGGCCGAGTCCGTTGCGGATCCGCCGGACGCGCGGGCCGGCGAAGATCTTGTTCTCGGCCATCAGCGCCGCGCCCCGTCAGGGTGCGCGGCGGACCGGATCAGCGCTCGCCGGAGGCGGAACGGCGCATGCAGGCGGGGCCGGGCCCGCGCATGTAGTGCAGCTCGGGGCGGTAGGCGGGGCGGGCGATGCCCTGCACGACCTTGAGAACACGCCCGACCCAATCGGCGACGCTCATTTCGCACTCCATGGCGTTCAACAGCGCTTTCGATGAAGCGTGCCGACCATGGCGGAAAAAGGTTTCCAAACGTCGACGGCGCCATGACTTTTTGTTTCGCGATCATGTCGTTCGGGAGCATGGGCACCACGCGTCGCAGCCGATTGCGACCATCGTTCCGGATGCCGCATCTTTTACAATATTGACCGTTTTACAAGATGCGGCTGTCAACGCCGACACAAGACGACCCGAATGACCGGCTCCACCGCGGCATCGGGCCTGGATGGCCTGCGATTCCGGTGACAGATTGCCTGCAACGGCCGCTTCGAAGGTCTGTCGAAACGATCGACAAGCCGAGCGCCCGCGAGATCCGAGGCCAGGTGACATGACCGACTTTTACAATCTCGTTCCGTCCGCGCCCGCCGGTCGCTTCGACGGCGTGACGCGCGATTATTCGCCCGCCGACGTGGAGCGCCTCCGCGGCTCGGTCGCGATCCGCTACACCCTGGCCGAGACCGGCGCCAATCGTCTCTGGGACCTCGTGCGCAACGAGCCCTTCGTCAACGCGCTCGGCGCGATGACCGGCAACCAGGCGATGCAGCAGGTGCGCGCGGGCCTCAAGGCCATCTACCTTTCGGGCTGGCAGGTCGCCGCGGACTCCAACACCGCCTCCGCCATGTATCCCGACCAGTCGCTCTACCCGGCCAACGCCGCGCCCGAGCTCTGCCGGCGCATCAACCGCACGCTCCAGCGCGCCGACCAGATCGAGCACGCCGAAGGCAAGAAGAGCGTCGAGACCTGGTTCGCCCCCATCGTCGCCGACGCCGAGGCCGGCTTCGGCGGGCCGCTCAACGCCTTCGAGATCATGAAGGCCTTCATCGAGGCGGGCGCGGCGGGCGTCCACTACGAGGACCAGCTGGCCTCGGAGAAGAAGTGCGGCCATCTCGGCGGCAAGGTGCTGATCCCGACGCAGGCTCACATCCGCAACCTGTCGGCCGCGCGCCTCGCGGCGGACGTGATGGGCACGCCCACCCTCGTCATCGCCCGCACCGACGCCGAGGCCGCCAAGTTGCTCACCTCCGACATCGACGAGCGCGACCGCCCCTTCGTCGACTACGACGCCGGCCGGACGCCCGAGGGCTTCTACCGGGTGAAGAACGGGCTGGAGCCCTGCATCGCCCGGGCGATCGCCTACGCGCCCTATTCCGACCTCATCTGGTGCGAGACCTCCAAGCCCGACCTCGACCAGGCGCGTCGCTTCGCGGAAGGCGTGAAGCGCGAGCATCCCGACCAGCTGCTGGCCTACAACTGCTCGCCCTCGTTCAACTGGAAGAAGAACCTCGACGACGCGACCATCGCCCGGTTCCAGCGCGAGCTCGGCGCCATGGGCTACAAGTTCCAGTTCATCACGCTGGCCGGCTTCCACCAGCTGAACTTCGGCATGTTCGAGCTCGCCCGCGGCTACAAGGACCGGCAGATGGCGGCCTATTCGGAGCTGCAGGAAGCCGAGTTCGCGGCGGAAGCCAACGGCTACACCGCCACCAAGCACCAGCGCGAGGTCGGCACCGGCTACTTCGACGCCGTCGCCACCGCCATATCGGGCGGCCTCTCCTCCACCACCGCCATGCACGAATCCACCGAGCACGACCAGTTCAAGCCCTCCGCCATCGCGGCCGAGTGACGTTCAGAAACCGACGCTAAGGAGACAAGATCATGAGCAGCATCGTCGACATCGCCGCCGAGAACCGCCCGCGCACCCGCGTCAAGGAGCGCGCCGAGGAGCAGGCCTCCGCCATGGACGACGCGCAGCAGGCGGCCATCCGCATGCTCGCCAACGACCTCCACCGCCTCAACCAGTCGGTCATGAAGGCGGTCGAGGCCGGCGTCTCGGTCGAGCTCGTCCGCTCCGCCCGCCACCATTCCGGCGGCGGCACCTGGGGCGACCTCCTGATCCCCGTGATCCTGAAGACCGAGCGCTGAGGTCGAAAGTCCGAGAGCCGAGGAGCTTAGCCAAGTTCCGCGCCATGCAGAACGCGCACGATGCGAACCTCGCTTGACAACTCGCGGAAGAACAGGATGTAGCGACCGTGGACGATCGACCGGAGCCCCGGCGAGAGGTCGTCGCGCGCCGGGAAGCTTTGGGGGCGTTCGGCGGCGCGGTGCGCCTTCGCCTCCAGCTCCGCCAGGAATGTCTCGGCTCGGACCGGGTTGTCCTCCGCGATGAAGCGCGTGATCGCCAGGAGGTCCGCTCGCGCGAGCGGCGCGAAGGTCAGGCGCTTCATGCTCGGCCGCGGCGTTCCGCAACGACAGCCCGCAGTTCGGCGAACACGTTCTCGGCGGCGATGCCGGCGCCGCTCTCGTCACCCGCCCGCACGGCCTCGCGAAGCGCCTCCACGTCCTGACGCTCGGCCTCCCGCCGACGCGACCAATCGCCGAGCGCCTCGCTCACGACCTCGCTTTCCGAAGCGTACTCCCCCCTTGCCACGGTTTGGCGCAATGCGTCGGCCAAGTCCGCTGGCAGGGTGATCGTGATGCGCTCGGTCGTCGGCATGATGGCCCTCTCATGGATGCGGCTAGCTTCTCACGATTTTCGGACGACCACCACAAGGCAAGCCCGAAGCCCCGGCTTCCGCCCGCTCCCGCCCCGCTCTATAGTCGGCGTATCGCCCTCAACGCCGCAGGATTGCATGACCGACCCGACGCCCACGCCCAGGCAGACCGAGACGCATCGCGGCCCCGGACTGACGGACGTGAAGGCGCCGCCGCCCGTCGCCGAGCCCGATCTCGGCGGTTTGCCGGCCAAGCGCGACCTGTCGGGCGTCCAGCTCTCGGCCGCCGAGAAGCGCGCCTTTCTCGATTCCAAGCGCGGCGTGCGCTCCATGGGCGAGGCGGCGGAATGGCTCGCCGCGCGCCGCATCGAGGACGTCGAGTGCATCACGCCGGACCTCGCCGGGGTCGCGCGCGGCAAGATGATGCCGGCCAAGAAGTTCACCGGCGACACATCGCTGGCGCTGCCCTCCGCCCTCTTCATGCACACGATTTCGGGCGAGTATCCGGACGAGACCGGCACCTTCCGCTATTCGCCCAACGACGGCGACCTGAAGCTCGTGCCCGATCTCGGCACGCTCTCGCTCGTACCCTGGGAAACGGACCCGACGGCGCAGGTGATCTGCGACCTCGTCGACCAGACGGGCGCGGCCGTCGGCTACACCCCGCGCAACGTCCTCAAGCGGGTGCTGGCGCTCTACGAGAACCAGGGCTGGCGCCCGGTGGTGGCCCCGGAGATCGAGTTCTACCTCGTGTCCAAGAACGTCGACCCGGACTATCCGCTGACGCCCCCGGTCGGGCGCTCCGGCCGGCAGATCCAAGGGGGACAGTCGTACTCCATCGGGGGCATCAACGAGTTCGACGAGCTCATCGACGACATCTACCACTTCTCCGACGGGCAGGGCCTGGAGATCGACACGCTGATCCACGAGGACGGCGCGGCGCAGCTCGAGATCAACCTGCGCCACGGCCACCCGCTGGAGCTCGCCGACCAGGTCTTCCTGTTCAAGCGCACCATCCGCGAGGCGGCGCTGAAACACGGCATCTACGCGACCTTCATGGCGAAACCCATGGAGAAGCAGCCGGGTTCGGCCATGCACATCCACCAGTCGGTGGTGGACGTGCGCACCGGCGAGAACGTCTTCTCCCTTCCCGACGGGACGCCCTCGCCCGCCTTCTTCAACTTCATCGGCGGCTGCCAGCGCTACGTGCCGGCGGCCCTCATCATGATGGCGCCTTACGTCAACTCCTACCGGCGCCTGACCTACGGCATGTCGGCGCCGACCAACAACGCCTGGGGCTTCGACAACCGCACCACGGCCTTCCGCGTGCCGACGTCCGACGCACGCTCGCGCCGCGTCGAGAACCGCCTCCCCTCCTCCGACGCCAACCCCTATCTCGCGCTCGCCGCCTCGCTCGCCTGCGGGTATCTGGGCATGGTGGGCAAGGTCGAGCCGGGCTCGCCCACCGACCTCACCGCCAACGAGGACGGCGAGATCTCGCTGCCGCGCGGGCTCCTCGAGGCGGTGGCCGCCTTCGAGGCGGAAGGTGCCTTCCTCGACGTCTTCTCGCGCGAGTTCGTCGGCACCTATGCCGGCATCAAGCGGGGCGAGTTCGAAACCTTCATGCAGGTGATCAGCCCCTGGGAGCGGGAATTCCTGCTGCTCCAGGTCTGACGATGGAGGCGCCCCACCAGTCCCCGATCTCGCCGGGCCGCTCCTGGTACGAGGAGGGCGTCGCGCGCCCGCGCTTTCCAGCCCTCGACGGCGACGCGCGCGCCGACGTCGCGATCGTCGGCGGCGGCTATACCGGCCTCTCGGCCGCGCTGCACCTCGCGCGCGCCGGCGCCTCCGTGCTGCTCATCGAGGGCGCGCGCCTCGGCGACGGCGCTTCGGGGCGCAACGGCGGGCAGATGAACACCGGCCAGCGGCTCGGCGTGATCGAGATGGAGGAGGCCTACGGCTTCGAGCGCGCCAAGGCGCTGTTCGACCTCGCCGAGGACGCCAAGGCCCACCTCCTCGATCTCATGGCGAGCGAGAACATCGACGCCGACTACCGGCTCGGCCAGCTCTCCGTCGCCCACAAGAAGCGCTATCTCGCCGACTACCGCGCGGAGGCCGAGAAGCTGGCGCTGCGCTACGGCTATCCGCATGTGAGCGTCATGGAGCGCGAGGAGACGGCGGCGCGCCTCGGCTCGGACCGCTATTTCGGGGGCCTGCGCGACACCGGCACGGGGCACATCCACCCGATGAAGCTTCTCGCCGGGCTCGCCCGCGCGGCGCACGCCTCCGGCGCCCGGATCGTCGAGGACACGAAGGCGACCCGCGTGCGGCGCGAGGGGAGCGGAGTCGTGGTGGAGACGGAGCGCGGCACGGTGCGGGCGGAACGCGCGCTCCTCGCCGCCAACGCCTACGGCACGAAGCTGAGCAACAAGACGGCCGCGCACATCATGCCGATCGGCTCGTTCATCGGCGCGACCGAGCCGCTGCCGGCCGGCACCGACGTCCTGCCGGGCGGCGAAGCGGTGGACGATTCGCGCTTCGTCGTGCGCTACTTCCGCAAGAGCCGCGACAACCGCCTCCTGTTCGGCGGACGCGAGGCCTACACCTCGGCCACCGGCGATATCGGCGCCCATATCAGGCGCCAGATCGCCGAGATCTATCCGCAGCTGAAGGACGTGCCCCTCACGCATGCCTGGGGCGGCTATGTCGGCATCACGCCGCAGCGCATGCCCTATGTCCGGGAGGTCGAGCCCGGCATCACCGCCATCGGCGGCTATTCCGGCCACGGCGTCATGCTGTCGAACTTCTCCGGCCGGCTCTATGCCGAGCGCGTGTCGGGCAATCGCGACCGGCTGCGGCTCCTGGAGGAGCTGAAGATCTCGGCCTTTCCCGGCGGCGGCGCCTTGCGCGCCCCGATCCTCTTCCTCGCCCTCACCTGGTTCGCGCTGCGCGACCGGTTCTGAGTCGCGCCCGGGTGCGGAAATAGCGCTGGACGCCCGCGCGAGCTTGCGCCATCGACGCGAGCACCTACCTCTAGGGCTTGGGGAGACGAGCCGCATTGCCTTCAGCTCAGACCAGCATCGAGGCCGCCAACGAGGGGCGCCTGACCGGCCCGGCGGCGCTGCGGGCGCATCTGCGCGACGGCACGCGGGCGGCCCACGAGGCGCTCGACGCGCGCTTTGCCGGCATGACGGAAGAGTCGGGGCCGGACGGCTACCGCCGCTTCGTCGCCATGAACGCCGCCGCCTTCGCCGATCTGGTGCCGCGGCTCCTGGCGAGCGCCCTCGCCGCCCGGCCGGAGGCCGTGGCGCCGCTCGTCGCCAGCCTCGCCGCCCTGGAAGCCGACCGCGCGGCCATGGGCCTCGACGCCCTCGTCGCGCCCGAGATTCCCGCTTCCCCCGCGCTCGGCCTCGACGAAGCGGTCGGCATCGCCTACGTCCTCGAAGGCTCCAAGCTCGGGGCGCGCTACATGCACCGGCGGCTCCTCCAGCGGCGGGCCGCCGAGCTCTGGCCGGAGGCGAGCTTCCGCTACCTCGCCGATGCCGACGCGTCCGCCGGCTTCTCGGCCTACCTGACCGTTCTCGCCGGGGCCGATCCGGACGATCTCGCCGCCCCGGCGCGGCAGGCCGCCCGCCTCGCGGGGGCCGAGGCCGCCTTCCGCCATTTCGGCGCCGTGCTCGATCGGATCGAGGCCGGCTCCGCGCCCGCGACGGGCCATTGCCACGGGATTGCGCCATGACCCCGGAATCAGCGCTGCAGGGCCTCAACGGCCTCGTCGTCGAAGACAACATGATCATCGCCCTCGATGCCGAGCAGATGCTGCTCGACTGCGGCATGGCCAACGTCTTCACCGCCGCCAGCGTCGCCCAGGCGCGCCGCATCATCGAGACGGAAGAGCTCGGCGTCGCGCTCCTCGACGTCAATCTCGGCAACGAGACGAGCTTCGCGCTGGTCGGCGACCTCAAGGCCCGCGCCGTGCCCTTCGTCTTCGTCACCGGCTACGGCGAGGCGGTGGAACTGCCGGCCGAGGCGAGCGGCGCGGAAGCCGTGAAGAAGCCCTTCGCGGGGCCGACCCTCGTCGAGGCGCTTGCCCGCGCAGCCACCCGGGCGCGCTGAAACCGGAACGGCAACCAGACGTTTTGTCGGCAATGGATCTGGAATTTATCCAGGCGATGGAGTAATTCAATCGATTGAATTCGGCGGCGTCCCGCGAAAGTTGCGGAACGGCCCCGACACCACGGATGAAATCGAGGACCGATGTCGAGCCAGATCATCCCCGTCGAGCCCTTCGACTACGTCGTCTTCGGCGGCAACGGCGACTTGGCCGAGCGAAAGCTCCTGCCCGCGCTCTACCACCGCGACCACGACGGCCAGCTCCCCGAGGACGCGCGCATCATCGGCGTGTCGCGCGCCGACCAGTCCGACGAGGCCTACCGGGCCTTCGCGCAGCGCGCGCTCGAGAAGCACGTGCGGGCCGAGGACATGAACCCGGTCTCGCTGGATCGCTTCCTGAACCGCCTCTTCTGGCGCCGGATCGACGCCAAGGGCGACGGCGGTTGGGACGAGCTGAAGGCCATTCTCGACGAGCGGAACGGGAACCGCATCCGCGCCTTCTACATGGCGGTGGCGCCGAACCTGTTCGGGGACCTGGCCAGCCGCATCCACGACAAGGGGCTGGCCACGACCCGCACCCGCATCGTCGTCGAGAAGCCGATCGGGCGCGACCTCGCATCGGCGAGGCTTTTGAACGAGACGATCGGGCGCTACTTCGACGAAGAGCAGATCTTCCGCATCGACCATTATCTCGGCAAGGAAACGGTGCAGAACCTCATGGCTCTGCGCTTCGCCAACGCGCTCTACGAGCCGATCTGGAACGCCTCCCACATCGACCACGTGCAGATCACGGTGGCCGAGAGCGTCGGGCTGGAGGGGCGGGCCGGCTATTACGACAAGGCCGGCGCGCTGCGCGACATGGTGCAGAACCACCTCGTCCAGCTCATGTGCCTCGTCGCCCTCGAGCCGCCGGCCGCCCTCGACGCCGACGCGCTGCGCGACGAGAAGCTGAAGGTTCTGCGGGCGCTGAAGCCGATCGACGCCTCGAACGTCGAGACCCGCACCGTGCGCGGCCAGTACAAGGCGGGCGCTTCGAGCGGCGAGGCCGTGCGCTCCTATCTCGACGACCTCGGCGGCCCTTCCTCCGACATCGAGACCTTCGTCGCCATCAAGGCCGAGATCGGCAACTGGCGCTGGGCCGGGGTGCCGTTCTACCTGCGCACGGGAAAGCGCATGGCCGGGCGCATGAGCGAGATCGTCGTCACCTTCCGCTCGATCCCGCACTCGATCTTCGATTCCACCGTCGGCTCGGTGATGCAGAACCAGCTCGTCATGCGCCTCCAGCCGGACGAGGGCGTCAAGCAGTGGCTGATGAT
>CANJKV010000118.1 GCA_947474855.1 Aurantimonadaceae bacterium
ACCGCCGCCATGCTCGCCATCGGCGACGAAATCCTGTCCGGCCGGACCAAGGACAAGAACATCGGCCACCTCGCCGACATCCTCACGGCCGCCGGCATCGACCTCAAGGAGGTGCGGATCGTCTCCGACGAGCCGGAGCGGATCGCCGCCGCGCTCAACGACCTGCGGACGGCCTATAGCTACGTCTTCACGTCGGGCGGCATCGGGCCGACCCACGACGACGTCACGGCCGACGCCGTCGGCCTCGCCTTCGGCTTGCCCGTGGACGAACATCCGCTAGCGGTGCAGCGCCTGTCCGAGCACTACGCCGCACGCGACCTGCCCTTCACCCCGGCGCGGCGTCGCATGACCCGCACGCCGGAGGGCGCGACGCTGATCGACAATCCGGTCTCGGTCGCGCCGGGCTTCCGGATCGGCAACGTCTTCGTCATGGCGGGCGTGCCGGCCGTGTTCCGGGCGATGGTCGATGCGGTTCTGCCGACGCTGCCCGCCGGGCGTCTCATGCTGTCGCAGGCCGTACCCTGCGCCCACGGTGAAGGGGTGATCGGCGATCCGCTCGCCGCCATCCAGAAGCGCAATCCGGGCGTGGCCATCGGCTCCTACCCGAAGTTCGGCGAGGGCAAGCCGTCCACGGAACTCGTGCTGCGCTCGCGGGACGAAGCTGCGCTGGACGCCGCGGCCGACGAGGTCCGCGCCATGGTCGCGGCGCTCGACCAAGCAGGCTGAGCTTGCCGCAGGCCGGCCGAGCCGCTATCGCAGCCCCGACGACGGATGGAGATGCAAGGAAGATGTCGGCGACGGAAAAGTCCTTTCCCGTGTCATGGGAGCAGTTCCACCGCGACGCGCGGGCCCTCGCCTGGCGCCTCGCCGGCGCGCGCGCCGAATGGAAGGCGATCGTCTGCATCACGCGCGGCGGGCTGGTGCCGGCCGCCATCATCGCGCGCGAGCTCGGCACGCGGCTGATCGAGACCGTCTGCATCGCGTCCTATCACGACTACAACGAACAGGGCGACCTCAAGGTCCTGAAGGAAATCTCGCCGGCGCTCCTGGAGAACGAGGGCGACGGCATCCTGATCGTTGACGATCTCACCGATACCGGAAAGACCGCCGCTCTGGTGCGGGCCATGCTGCCCAAGGCGCATTTCGCGACCGTCTATGCCAAGCCCAAGGGGCGCCCCCTGGTGGACACCTTCATCACCGAAGTCAGCCAGGATACCTGGATCTTCTTCCCTTGGGATCTCGGGCTGACCTTCCAGGCTCCGATCGCCCGCGGCTCGGCGGGCTGAAGCGAGCGGGCGTCAGGCGCGGGCGAGGTCGAACTCGGCCGTCAGCGACAGGCCGGACGGCTGCCAGCGGCGGTCGATCGTCCCGCCCTGCTGGTGAACGATCAGCGTCTCGAGCAGCGTCGTTCCGAAGCCGTTGCGCCGCGTGGGGTCGACGAGCGGCCGCGGCAGGGTTTCCTGCCAATCGATCCGCAGCCTCCGATCGCCCAGCGAGGTCGGCACTTCGCTCCAGGCGACGTCGAGCCGCCCCTCGCCCGCCTGGGCCAGCGCGCCGTACTTGGCGGCGTTGGTCGCGAGCTCGTGCAGCACCATGCCGACGGTCACCGCCTCGCTGGCGATGATCCGTACGCTGGGTCCCTGGGCGCGGATCATCTCGTCCCCCCGATAATGGCGCAGTTCCGCGTCAAGCAGCGCGTCGAAGGTCGTCGTCGCGCCCTCGCCCGCCAGCAGCAGGTTGTGGGTCTGGGCGAGCGAGGCGACGCGGTCCAGCAGCGCGCGGCGCAGCTCCTCCGGCACGTCGTGTCCCTTGAGCGACATGGCCACGATCGCCTGAACGGTCGACAGGCTGTTCTTCACCCGATGCTCCATCTCGCGGATCATCAGGATGTTGCGCTCGCGCACGGCCGCGTTGGCGACGATCTCCGCCCGCAGATCGAGTTCGGTGCGCAGCATGTCGGCGAGATCGCACAGGATCGCGCGCTGCTGCGGCGACCAGTCCCTGGGCGCGTAGTCGACGGCGCAGAGGACGCAGGCCTCCCCGCTCACCGCATCGAAGACCGGAACGCCGAGATAGGCGCGAATGCCGCTGTCGCGCAGCGTCGCGACGTCGCTCGTGCGCGGATCGACCAGGATGTCCCGGATCGCAACCGGCTGCTGCTCCGCCACGACGTGCCGGCAGATCGAGGCGGCCAGCGGAAACTGGCCGACGGCGACCATATCCGGTGGCAGTCCGATGTGGCTCTTGACGTGCACATGGGTCTCATCGACGAGCGAGACGTAAGCAGTGGGCACGTCGAGAAGGCGAACGGCGAGGCGCGTGACGCGCTGGAAACCGGCTTCCGCCGCCATCAGCGGCAGCGAAGCCGCGTCGCTGCATGCGTTGCCGCTCATCCGATTGCCGCCCTTCCCCGCAGATGTCCAACCGCAGACAGGTCTTCGATCTCCGCCCTGAACGACGATGAACCCAATTCTTTCCAGGCGGCAAGGGCGATTAGTTGGAGGGTCGGCGAACTTCCGGTTCTGGCTATAAGAACCGGAGCGGCTTGAATTTGCGGCTTCATCTTCAGCAGCCGGTAACCAAGATCCGTCAGGATGCCGGGCACGTGCCCCGCGCCGATCCTCCCGAGGCGGCGATGGGCGAAATCTGTTGATAAGTCTTCCTGCCTCTCGCCGTGTCACCTCCTGCTTCCAGACTCGACTCAAGAGCTGCGGCTTGGCGGCGCCGAGAATGCGGGGCTTTCGAGTCGAATGCGAGACACCGGCCAGCCGCGTCGAACTTGCTGTGGACGGACCTGCTTCTCGACTCGCCCACTGAGCCGAAACACAATATATAGACTCGATGAACATCGGCACCACAGCCTATTGTGTGACGTGGCCGAATCGTTGAACCATCATACGCATCGTCGCGGGGCGATTCATCGCCATTTGCCCGCGCCTCTTCGAGGATTTGTCTCATGGGTCTGACCATCCCGCGCCGCTACACCAAAGCCGGCACCAGCCCCTATGCGGACATCCCGTTCCGCAAGGCGACGAGCGAGATCCGCAACCCGGACGGTTCGATCGTCTTCCGCTTGGCGGACATCGACGTTCCCGCTCAGTTCAGCCAGGTGGCGAGCGACATCCTCGCGCAGAAGTACTTCCGCAAGGCTGGCGTGCCGAAGGTGCTGAAGAAGGTCGAGGAGAACGACGTACCTTCCTTCCTGTGGCGTTCCGTCGCGGACGAAGAGGCCCTCGCCGCCCTGCCCGAGGACGAGCGCACCGGCTCCGAGATGGATGCGCGGCAGGTGTTCACGCGCCTGGCCGGCACCTGGACCTATTGGGGCTGGAAGGGCGGCTACTTCGAGACCGAGGAGGACGCGCGCGCTTTCCGCGACGAGCTCTGCTTCATGCTCGCCACCCAGAAGGTCGCGCCGAACTCGCCGCAGTGGTTCAACACGGGCCTCCACTGGGCCTACGGCATCGACGGCCCGAGCCAGGGCCACTTCTACGTGGACCCGTTCACGGGCGAGCTGACGCGCTCGGAGTCTGCCTACGAGCATCCGCAGCCGCATGCCTGCTTCATCCAGTCCGTCCAGGACGACCTCGTCAACGAGGGCGGCATCATGGATCTCTGGGTGCGCGAGGCGCGCCTGTTCAAGTACGGCTCGGGCACTGGCTCCAACTTCTCGCGCCTGCGCGGCGAGGGTGAGAAGCTGTCGGGCGGCGGCAAGTCGTCGGGCCTGATGAGCTTCCTGAAGATCGGCGACCGCGCGGCGGGCGCCATCAAGTCGGGTGGCACCACGCGCCGCGCCGCCAAGATGGTCGTCGTCGACATCGACCATCCGGACATCGAGAAGTACATCTCGTGGAAGGTCCAGGAGGAGGAGAAGGTCGCCGCCCTGGTCACCGGCTCGAAGACCGTCTCCAAGCACATGAAGGCCATCCTCTCGGCCTGCGTGAACTGCGAGGGTTCGGGCGACGACTGCTTCGACCCCAACAAGAACCCTGCCCTGAAGCGCGCCATCCGCGACGCCAAGAAAGCGCAGGTGCCGGAGAACTATGCCAAGCGCGTCATCCAGTTCGCGCGCCAGGGCTACACCCAGATCGAATTCCCCGTCTTCGACACCGACTGGGATTCCGACGCCTACCTCACCGTGTCCGGCCAGAACTCCAACAACTCGGTGCGCGTCACCGACGAGTTCCTGCAGGCCGTCGAGGAGGACCGCAGCTGGGACCTCACCGCCCGCAAGGACGGGCGCGTCGTCAAGACGCTGCCGGCCAGAGAGCTGTGGGAGCGCATCGGCTACGCCGCCTGGGCTTCGGCCGATCCCGGCATCCAGTTCCACACGACGATCAACGACTGGCACACCTGCGCGGCGGCCGGTCCGATCATCGCGTCGAACCCGTGCTCGGAATACATGTTCCTCGACGACACGGCCTGCAACCTCGCCTCGCTGAACCTCCTCCAGTTCCGCGAGACGGGTGGGCGCTTCGACACCGAGGCCTTCGAGCACGCGACGCGCCTTTGGACGATCGTCCTCGAGATCTCCGTCATGATGGCGCAGTTCCCGTCCAAGGAGATCGCGCGCCTCTCGTACGACTACCGCACGCTCGGCCTCGGCTTCGCCAATATCGGCGGCCTCCTGATGACGGCCGGCATCCCCTACGATTCGAAGGAAGGCCGTGCGATCTGCGGCGCGATCTCCGCGCTAATGACCGGCATCGCCTACAAGACCTCGGCCGAGATGGCCGGCGTGCTCGGCTCCTTCCCCGACTACGAGCGCAACGCCGAGGGCATGCTGCGCGTCATGCGCAACCATTCGCGCGCCGCCGCCGGCATCGCCAACGGCTACGAGGGTCTGTCTGTCGACCCGGTGCCGCTCGACCACGCCTCGCTCAAGGACAAGCGCCTGTCCGGCCGCGCCAAGGCTGCCTGGACGGAAGCCGTCGAGATGGGCTCGCGCCACGGTTACCGCAACGCGCAGGTTTCCGTCATCGCGCCGACCGGCACGATCGGCCTCGTGATGGACTGCGACACCACGGGCATCGAGCCGGACTTCGCGCTGGTGAAGTTCAAGAAGCTCGCCGGCGGCGGCTACTTCAAGATCATCAACCGCGCTGTGCCCGAGGCGCTGCGCACGCTCGGCTATACCGAGGCCCAGATCGCCGAGATCGAGGCCTATGCCGTCGGTCACGGCAACCTCGACCAGGCGCCGGCGATCAACCCCTCGACGCTTCGCGCCAAGGGCTTCGGCGACGAGCAGCTCGCCGCCCTCAAGGACGGCCTGAAGAGCGCCTTCGACATCAAGTTCGCCTTCAACAAGTGGAGCCTCGGCGAAGCCTTCTGCCGCGACGTCCTGAAAATGACGGACGAGCAGCTGAACGACGTCACCTTCGAGATGCTGCCCTTCCTGGGCTTTGCCCGGAAGGACATCGAGGCCGCCAACATCCACGTCTGCGGTGCGATGACCCTCGAAGGCGCGCCGCATCTCAAGGACCAGCACCTGCCGGTGTTCGACTGCGCGAACCCCTGCGGGCGCATCGGCAAGCGCTTCCTCTCGGTCGAGAGCCACATCCGCATGATGGCGGCCTCGCAGCCCTTCATCTCGGGCGCGATCTCCAAGACGATCAACATGCCGAACGAGGCGAGCGTCGAGGACTGCCAGAACGCCTATATGCTGTCCTGGAAGCTGGCGCTGAAGGCCAACGCGCTCTACCGCGACGGCTCCAAGCTCTCGCAGCCGCTCAACGCCTCGCTGATCGCCGACGAGGATGAGGACGAGGAGGTCGTCGCCGATCTGACGGAGGCGCTCATCGCCGCCCCTGCCCCGGCTCGTGCGGCGGAAGTCGCCGAGCGGATCGTCGAGCGCGTGATCGAGCGCGTCACCCGCGAGCGCGAGAAGCTGCCGAACCGCCGCAAGGGCTACACCCAGAAGGCCATCGTCGGCGGCCACAAGGTGTACCTGCGCACCGGCGAGTTCGACGACGGGCGCATCGGCGAGATCTTCATCGACATGCACAAGGAAGGCGCCGCCTTCCGCGCGATGATGAACAACTTCGCCATCGCGATCTCGCTCGGCCTGCAGTTCGGCGTGCCGCTGGAAGAGTACGTGGAGGCCTTCACCTTCACGCGCTTCGAGCCGGCCGGCATGGTGCAGGGGAACGAGGCGATCAAGAACGCGACCTCGATCCTCGACTACGTGTTCCGCGAGCTCGCCGTGTCCTATCTCGGCCGTCACGACCTCGCCCACGTCCAGCCCGAGGAGCTCAGCGCCTCCACGATCGGCCGGGGCGTCGCGGGCGACAAGCCGGCGCCGCTGCCGATCTCGTCGGGTATGGTCCGCGGCCAGACCAACCGCTTCCGCCTCGTGTCGACCAACGATCCCGTCGGCTCGGCCGCCGGTCAGCCGGCGTCCGGCGCGGCCAAGCCCACCGCATCGCCGGCGACGGCCGCCGCGCCGAAGCCGGGCAGCATCGCCGCCGCCGCCGTCGCACGTGTCGGCGGGCCGGCTTCGCGCGGGAGCGTCGCGGCCGGCGCCGCCTCCGGCTCGGGAGCCCTTGCCGTCGCCGCCAGCCTCGACATCGCCGTCGACCCCGTCAAGGGCTTCCGCCGGGACTACGAAGCGGCCCCGGCGACCGAGAGCTCCCCCGCGCAGGCCCTCTTCGAAACGTCCGGCGCCGAGAGCGACGCCGCGGCCAAGCCGAAGGCGGCCAGCGCGAGCGAACGCCGGGCACAGGCCATGATGAAGGGCTACACCGGCGACAGCTGCACCGAATGCGGAAACTACTCGATGGTACGCAACGGCACCTGCCTCAAGTGCGACACGTGCGGAAGTACTTCCGGATGCTCCTGACTTCTCCTCTTTTGATGAAAACCTGACGCGTCACTCAATCTGGGTAAAAACGGCACCTTGGTTTGCCTCAGCGGCACTTCTGATAGGCCACTTGGCACGTTAGGTCTGCCTCAGTCGTGAAACAGCGATCCGAGCCCGATTTTGCGGGGCTCGGGTCATCCTCCACACCGGTTGATCTTCGGAGCGGGCGAGACCTGATCCGGCGCCTAAGACCGCTCGCCACCTCTTCAGTCCTGCGCACCGTCGGTGCGCAGGAGTTTCAAGAAGAACATATCAGGATCAAAGTCTTAACAACCGCCTCTCACGTTACGTGCTGGCGGTTCGCTCAAGTGGCTGACTGATCGTCACGACAGGCACCGCGCTGTCACTTCGGCCGTCCAGGAGGGAGCCTCCGGTTCTCGGCGAAAAGCCGATGCATCTCGAGCCGGCGCTTCCGCGAGCAGATCCGCAAACAGGAGACACCTCCCATGGCGAAGAAGGCGGCGCAGAGCGTCACGAGCCTTGGTGCGACCAAACCAGCAGGCGGCCGCAAGCCCATCCCCTACAACACGCGGGCGCTTTTGTGGGCTCGTGCGGCCGGCCGCTGCCAGTACACGGGTTGCAACAGGTCGTTGATCGGAGACCTCCTGTCCGGGTCGCCAAACGCGAACTTGGCCGCGATCGCCCATATCGTCGCGGACTCCGAAAGAGGCCCTCGCGGCGACAAGATCTTGTCACCCAAGCTCGCCGTCGCCGTCGAGAACCTGATGATGGTGTGCGACGTCCATCACAGGATCATCGACAGCCACGATCGCGTAGCCGATCATCCCGCGAGCCGATTGATGGAGATGAAGCGGCTCCACGAGGAACGGGTCGAGATCGTCACGGGGGTGGCCGAGGATCACGGCTGTCATGCCGTCCGCTTCGCGGCCAGGATCGGCGACAACGAGTCCCCGGTCGGGAAAGGCATGATCCAATCGTCACTTTCGCCAGACCGGTACGTCGTCGCCGGTGGCTGGATCGATCTCGATGTCGTGAATCTCGACCTCCCGGACCACGATCCTGCGTTCTGGGCCATTCATCTGCGCAATCTCAGGCGAGGCTTCACCGAGAAGGTCCACGGTCGAATGGAACGCGGCGAAATCAAGCGCCTCACCTCGTCGCCGTTCCGACGATCATGGAACCACGATCCGCTTAACGAACCCGCCAACCTCCACCTATGGGGACTTCACCCTCGCACCCGGCGAGATCAGCCGACATCCCTGATCCAAGGTCCAGTGCTCCTCCGAACCATGACGTGCTGACAGCGCCCGCGTCGCCGCCGCGGGCGGAGGGCGCTCCCCTTCCGTGGGTCGATCGTCGGCAGGGTGTCACATCGAGATATCGCCCCTCGGGAAGCCGGAACATCGTACCGGGTTCATCTGGAGCCAACGTCCTCCGACCATCGTGACAGCGTCTCATCGTGAGCGGAAGAAGCCGAGCCTCGGATCGCGCGTGGCCGACGCCTCGGCCCGGCGCCCTTTGCAGAGCCTCATCGTGGCGCCGATCAGCCGACCTTCGACCGCCTTCAGCATCGGCGCCGAACGCACGCCGCGCATTCCCGACCGGCACGGGGGCACGAGGGGATCCGAGGTCGTGCACATCTGAGACCTTGTACCAAGCTCTTCATGACGCCGTTCAACGCGACCGGGACGGCGTCACGGCCTGTGCAGGTTCGACTTCGGCTTCTTCGGGACGATGTGCCGATCACGTCGGGACGTCGTCCCGGTTCCACCGACCTCGAGTTCGAGCCGGTCGAGACATCGTCCCGATCACGTCGGGACGTCGTCCCGGTTCCACCGACCTCGAGTTCGAGCCGGTCGAGACATCGTCCCGATCACGTCGGGACGTCGTCCCGGTTCCATCGACCTCGAGTTCGAGCCGGTCGAGACTTCGTCCCGATCACGTCGGGACATCGTCCCGGTTCCACCGACCTCGAGTTCGAGCCG
The DNA here is from genome assembly GCA_947474855.1 of Aurantimonadaceae bacterium. GTDB lineage: Bacteria > Pseudomonadota > Alphaproteobacteria > Rhizobiales > Rhizobiaceae > Antarcticirhabdus. The sequence goes on from CANJKV010000118.1 coordinate 8,803, forward strand.
GTCGAGACTTCGTCCCAGTCAGGTCGAGATGTTGTCTCGTGCGACCGGCGCCGAGTTGGCTGATTCCGGGGCAATGTCCTGAACACGTCAGGACACCGTCCCGACTTCACCACGACGAGGGTCGTCGACGACCTACCGCGTCTCAGCTCCCCTTCGCAGAGGTGGTAGAACGTGTCGCTGCAAGCCGCCGGCCACCAGCCGCCGGAAGGCGGACGAGACCGATCGCAGCCTCCATAGGTCTTGGAGGGCCATTGGACGGTCCGGCAGCGGCGGCTCGTGACCTCGTTGCGAGAGAACCGGGTTCTGGTCCTGAAACGACGAAAGAGGATCTCGATCGGTCCGGGACCTTGTCCCGGTTCAGGTCGCCACGGCCGGTCCAGATGAGCGCTGTCATGCAGGGGGTCGCCATCGATCAGCCCAACGACGAGGAAGCTCTCGTCCGGACGATGGCGGAAGCGGTCGTACAGACGAGCAGTCAACGTTCTCCAACGTCGCAAAACCATGACAAGCGCAAGCAGAGCCATTCATGTTATGGCTTTTTCGAATAAACCATAATATACGCGGCCGTGTACGATCATGTGATGGGTTTCAGATGCGCCGGGACGACCTGTCGGAAGCCGTGAAGCAGAGGCTGAAGCGGTATCCGCCGCCTTACGACAACCACTACGGCGTAGTCGTGGCCCCGCCGCCGGTAGACGGCATCCCTCTCGCCGAACTGACCGCGACCCACGCGGCCGCGTTGGCGGCCATGGCGGAGATCGACACGACCGCGACGACGATTCCCGACAGCTTCATCTTCAACCGCCTGCTCCAACGTCAGGAGGCGCTCAGCTCATCCGCGATCGAGGGAACCCACAGCACGCTCGACGAACTGTTGCGGGCGGACGATCCCGAGGATGAAACGGTCACCTCCGCCGCCAGGCAGGTCCGCGAGTACGCCATCGCCTTGGAGAGCCTGATCCCGGAGGCTCGAGACCGAGGTCAGTCGATCTTCGACCTGGATCTCATCCGCAGGCTTCATCGGGACGTCATGCGGCACGATCCCGACTACGGGGACGCGCCCGGCGAGTTCCGCGACCGGGTGGTCTGGATCGGCGGCACCGGCGACATCTCGAGGTCCATCTGGAACCCGCCACCGGCCGAGGACGTCGTGCCGAGCCTCGAGGGAACCCTCTCCTACATGCGGGGCGAGGACATGCACATGATGCATCAGAGCATCGTCGGGCGAATGGCGGTCGCCCACGCCCACTTCGAAGCGGTACATCCGTTCCGCGACGGAAACGGACGCGTGGGCCGCCTCTTGCTGCCCCTCATGATGGCGGCCGAAGGACATGTCCCACTTTACCTCTCGTCCTTCATCGAGGACCGGAAGACGGACTACGCGAACGCGTTGAAGGACGCCCAGCAACGAGGTCGTTGGGCGTCCATGATCGGGTTCATGTCGACGGCGGTCGTCGAGACCGTCGCGGAGTTGCGTGTCACCCAGGAGTGCGTCGCGAACATCCGAGCGGACTGGGAGGGCAGACGGCGGTTCAGGAGAAACTCCGCCTCGGCACGCACACTCGATCTCCTGTTGAAATACCCGGTCGTCACCATCAACCGTCTGGCCGCCCTTCTCGAGGTCACCTTCGCGCAGGCGGCGATAGCGGTGCGCCAGTTGGGCGAGGCGGGGATCCTTCGCGAACGCACGGGCTTCGCCAGGAACAGGATCTTCGCGGCCGACGAGATCCTGACAGTGATGAATCGTCCGTTCGGGTCGGAACCGGAATGGGAACCTCGAACGCCTGTCGACGACGCCCGGGTGCCGGAGCCGGACACGACATCGGAAGTGTCGCCGAGCCCCAGCCCATCGTGACCAAACCCACTGACGCCGCGTCGGAGCGCCACCCGGGGCATGCCCCGGCTCAGACTCGCCGGCTCGACGACACGCCCCTCGCCGGCGCTCGGCACAGGCTGCGCGAGCCGGCTAGGACGAGCCGTCGTTCGCAGGTCCAGGTCACTTGGACAGGAACATCCGACGCACGCCGTCTCCGGCTCCGTCCATGATCGTGCGCGCCATGCCCGGCAGCTCCACGCTCGCCCGTGCGAAGTCGTCCATCGGGATGAGGTCGTCGCTCTCCGGAGCGTCGAGACGCACGAGGTTCTGTCGGCCGATCAGGAGACCCGCCTGCCCCAAGGCATCCATCGACTGCGCCCGCGAAGCGACCTCGAGTGCACCGCGCCAGTCGAACAGCCCACCGTGCTTCTGACGCCCGCTGATCGAGTAGCGCGCCTGCCCGCATCCGATGCTGAGGATCTGGACGTCGCTCCTGTCGATCTCGAAACATGCAAGGGCGTCGACGAGGGCGTTCATGACGGGATTGTTCGTCCAGATGCCTCCGTCGACCATGACGTGGCCGTTGAGGTCGAACGTTCCCAGGAAGGTCGGGGCCGCGGACGTCGCGCAGGCGACGGCGACCATCTTCTCCTTGCCGTCGCGCTTGTAGTCCGGATGATGCGGCGTCTTGAAGATGTAGGGCTCGCCGTGCACGCCCTCGAAGGCCGGAACGACCAGTCGAGCTGTCGCCTCGCCGAAGAGGGTGTCGTCGAAGACCCGACGTAGCTCGCCCTCGAGGTTCCGCCTGTCGTGCTTGGAGCGGACGAACCGGCGGACCTTGCCGAGAATGCGGTCGACCGGCCCTGCGGGCGGCGGGAACACGTGGTCGCCCCGATCGAGATAGAACTTCAGGATCTCGTTCGCCGTCATGCCCTTTCCCAGGCCGAGCGCGATGATCCCGCCCGTCGACGTGCCCGCGATCATGTCGAAGCACGGCGCGACCGATCTGCCCTCCAGGAAGCGGTCCTCGCACTGCGCGAGGATGGCGGCCGGCAGGATGCCGCGGATGCCCCCGCCGTCGATGCTCAGGATCCTGAAGGGGCGGCCTTCGGGCCACGGCTGGCGCTGGCGCGTCCGATGGATGGTCCCGTCGGATCTTCTGGGAGGCGCCGGCGTCATCGCATCGCCCTCCGGGTGTCCTCGTCGCCTGTCGGGTGACGACCACCGCCCGACCAGATCCCCGTGACCGTCCAGAACTCGTAGAAGGTCAGCCAGTCGACCGTCCAAGGGACGGTGGTCTCGGCGAGCGGCATGGCGGGTGTCCACTCGTCCGTCTCCGGATCGAAGAGGCAAAGCTCCGGCCGAGGGCGAAGCGCCCCGTAGACGTGGGGAAGAGGTCCTTCCTCGTTCCCCTCCCGTCTGAGGAGCCGCGGCCTGATCACCGTGACCACCGGCTGATCCCTCAGAGGATCGAACGTCTCCGGCGTCAGAGGCACCTGGTAGGCGACGCGGACCAGGAAGTCCTGGAACGACGGTCGCAGCAAGCCCCTCCAAACGGCCGACCTCGGATCGAGCTTGCGGCCGCGGAGCTGAGGCCACCGCGCCCTCATGCCCGACAACTGGTCCTCGATGGAAAGGAACGTCATCCCACTCGATCCCCGTAGAAGGTGTGCGGACGGGCCGCGACCGGCGTCACGGCGGCGACGCCGGTCAGCAAGCCGGGCGCCTTGTGGAGCCGAAGCCCTCCGTGCCTGAAGTACGAGTGGCCTCCGTCCGCGACGACCTTGCCGGTACGGCGCATCTGATCCTCGATAACCCGCCCGACCACTCCCTTGCCGAACCAGGTCCGGAGCCGGTCCGTCACCTCGACCAACGGCATGTCGCGGTCGCGGATGGCTTCGAGATCGGCGACGAAGCGCCCGAGGATCCCGGAGAACTCACGCTGCTGCGTCAGGGTCTCCGGCCACCTGTCCGTGAAGACGTCGTCGGGATGGGCTGGATTGCAGACGTGGACCAGCCTGCCCTCGGCCGTGGCGGCGTCGAGGTCGCGCTTCACGAAGCGGCAGAGGCGGATGAGCATGTCCGAAAGCTTCTGGTCGGGCGAGGCCGCGTGCCCGGCGAAGCAGGACAGCATCACCGACGGCGGGATGCGCCCGCGACGCTCCCCGTAGACGACGTTGCGCATCCGCTTCAGGAGCTGCAGAGCGACGACCGCGCTGTTCTTGATCTCGAAGTCCGTCTGCGGCGGGACGTTTTCGACCTCCGCGTCCGCACGCTCCGCCAGCCAGCCGCGCTCCTCGCGCAGGCGGCGGTTGTAGGCGTCGGCGAACTTGCGTTCGTAGGGCGTGCGGCCCGTGAACCAGCGGGCGAAGCCCCAGGCGTTCATGTCGACGACCATGTGCGTCGCCGCGGGCGAGTTCTCCTTCGCGTGGAAGATGACGCTCTCGCGCTCCGGCGTCCCGACGAGCCGGACGGCCGGCGTCACGTCGATGTGCATGCCGTCCGAGTATTCGAAGGTCACGCAGCGGGTCTGCCGGACGACCCTCTTTACGTTGTAGCCCTTGGACGCCTCGTAGAGGAGGTCGAGGACGGCGGCCGGATCCGAGTCCGTCGACACGTGGAGGTCGGCTACGACGTCCAGGTCGTAGTCCTCGTCGGTCCAGCGTGAGGAGATGGTCGCGTCGATGGCCATCGAGCCCTGCGGGTAGAAGATCCGCACGAGGTCCTGGAGGGGGCTGCCGTCCCGTTCGATGTGCTTGCGGATGGCCTCGTAGCGCGCCACCGCCAGGGCGTGCAGGCCCGGCGGTAGCTGCACGTTGATCGCGATCTCCGCGAGGATCGCGTCGAAGCGGTGCTCGAAGGGATCTCGCCCTTCGTTCGGGAACTGCCGTGGAACCAAGCTCATATTCTTTCTCCGAACCGTCGCGCCGAGCGCCCTTGCCTGGAATGCTCACGACGGGTTCAATCGCGACGTGGGAAGATCGCGGTGTCGTAATCGCCGACCGTCCGAGCACTACCGGTAGGCGCCAACGACGACGCGAGGAGCGTGATGGAGGAAGCTGCGCGAAGTGCGGGATCCGAGCCGGACGGACCGGAGCGCATCCCGTGCGAGGAGATGGCGGAGACGCTGCGCTCCTTGACCGGCGAGCAGATGCGGCGCGTCGAGCGGTACGCCCGCAACCTGTGCCTGGGCGGCGGGCGTGACCCGGACGAACTGATCGGGGAGGCATTCTGCGCGATCATGCTCGGCGACCGGACTTGCAGACGCGGAGTGGATCCCGTGGCGTTCCTGGCAGGGAGCATGAGGAGCATCCTCTGGAACGAGGTGCGCAAGGATCGTCGCAACGTGCCGCTTCCCGAGGAGGGCGGCGAGGTGCTCGTCCCGAAGGAAGCCATGACGGATCCACGTGACGAGAGCGGACTCGTCGACGCCGCCCGTCGCGAACGACTCTTCGAGATGAAGGACGCTCTGGAGACCGCGCTGCTCGAGGCGGAAGACGAAGAATGCCTGCGCCTCTACCAGGCCAAGGAGAAAGGTCTCAGAGGCGCCACGCTGGCGGAGGAGCTGCAGGTGGACCAGACCCGTCTTCCAACGATCCTAACGCGCCTGAGACGCGCCGTCCGCCGTGTGACCGACGCCTTCCCACCCCAGATCGATTGACGGACGAGATGCCACCACGAGAGACCATCCTGCCATGACCGGGACCGAGAAGGACTTCGAACTGCTGATCGCCGACATCCTCGCCGCCGACGACGACGCCCCCGCCGACCCGAAAGGCCGTGAGCCGGGCGCGATG
>CANJKV010000119.1 GCA_947474855.1 Aurantimonadaceae bacterium
GTCTCGGCCTTCTCGCGGGCGAGCGCCTCGGCCGCGGCGAGCATGACGGCGACGCCCGCCTTGTCGTCCAGGTGGCGCGAGACGATGTAGCCGTTCTCCAGGAATTCGGGCTGCGGGTCGATGGCGACGATGTCGCCGACGTCGATGCCGAGCTTCCTGGCTTCCGCATCCGTGCGGGCGATCGCGTCGATCCGCAGCTCGACGTAGGGCCAGCCGACGGGGAGGGTGTCGACCTCCTCGTTGAAGGTGTGGCCCGAGGCCTTCAGCGGCAGGATCGTGCCGCGATAGGTGCCGACCTCGGAGAAGATCGTCGCGCGCGCCCCTTCGGCGAAGCGTGCCGACCAGTGGCCGATCGGGACGAGCTCCAGCCGTCCGTTCTCCTTCAGGCGCTTCACCTGCGCGCCGAGCGTATCGACGTGGCCGACGATGGCGCGGGCGGCCGCGCGGCCCTTCCCGCGATGGATCGCGATGATGCCGCCGCGGCGCGTCAGCTCGACGTCGAGGCCGAGCCGCTGCACTTCCTGCGTGACGTGGCGCACCACCGTGTCGGTGTAGCCGGTCGGGCTCGGGATCTTCAGGAGGGCCTTCAGCTGGTCGGTGAGGTAGTGCGCGTCGATAGGAAGACGGGCCAACGGGTCAATCCTTTGCCGACGATCGGTCGAACGATCCGGTCCGCGTAGATATCGGCACCGACAGCGGGAACAAGAGGTCGACGAAGCGCTCGGCGGTCGGCTGCGGCTCGTGGTTGGCGAGGCCCGGCCGCTCGTTGGCCTCGATGAAGACGTAAGCCGCCTCGCCCGGATCCTTGATCATCAGGTCGATGCCGGTGACCGGGATGCCGATGGCGCGGGCAGCGGCGATGCCGGCCTCGACGAGGCTGGGATGGACGATGTCGGTGACGTCGTGGATCGTGCCGCCGGTGTGGAGGTTGGCGGTCTTGCGCACCGTGACGCGCGTGCCCTGCGGCGGCACGTCGTCCATCGCGAAACCGGCGAGCGCCACGCATCGCTCGGTCTCGGCATCGAGCGGCACGCGGCTCTCGCCGCCCGTCGCGGCTTGGCGGCGGCGAGACAGGGCCTCGATCAGCTGGCGCACGTTGGAGCGGCCATCGCCGACGACCACCGGCGGCTTGCGAAGAGCGGCGGCGACGAGCTTGTAGTCGATGACGACGAGGCGAAGGTCGTCGCCGTCGAAACAGGCCTCCAGGATCACCTCGGCGCACTCCGCCTTGGCGGCGGCCACCGCGGCCTTCGCCGCCTCGATGTCGGTGACGCCGACGGCGATGCCGCGGCCCTGCTCGCCGCGCGCGGGCTTCACGACGATGGAGCCGTGGCGATCGAGAAAGGCGGCGAGGGCCTCGTCGTCCGAATAGGTCTCGGCCTCGGCGACCGCGACGCCGGCGCCCTGGACGAGCCGGCGCGTCACCGACTTGTCGTCGCAGATCGACATGGCGACGGCCGAGGTCAGCTCCGACAGGCTTTCGCGGCAACGGATCGAGCGCCCGCCCTGGACGAGGCGGAAGAAGCCGCCTTTGGCATCGATGATCTCGGCATTGATGCCGCGCCGCCGCGCCTCGTCGACGATGATCCGGGCATAAGGGTTCAGCCCCGTCAGCGCCTCGCTGGAGCCGATAAAGAGGCGCTCGTTGATCGGGTTCCTGCGCTTGACCGCGAAGAACGGGATGCGGCGGAACGTCAGCTTCTCGTAGAGCGCGATGGCTCCCCCGTTGTCGTGCATCACGGAGAGGTCCATGTGCGCGCAGCCGCGCGCCTGGAAGTGCTCGGCGAGCCGGCGCACGAGCGCCTCGCCGATGCCCGGATGGGTCGCCTGCGGGTCGACCGCCAGGCACCAGAGCGAGGAGCCGTTTTCCGGGTCGGCAAAGGCAGGCCGTCCGTGAACGCCCGTCACGGTGCCGAGGATCTCGCCGGTCGTCTCGTCCTCCGCGACGAGGTAGGTGAGGACGCGGCTGTCCCGGTTCGCCCAGAAGAACTCGGGATCCACCTCCACCATCTGGCGCGCGAGGTAGATGCGGTTCACCGCCTTGGCGTCGGCCTCCGAGGACAGGCGGCGCACGAAGAAGCCGCGCGGCCGGCGCCGGCTTGAGCGGTAGGTGGCGAGGTCCAGCCGATAGGTATGCGACGGGTCCAGGAACAGCTCGACCGGCGCGTGGGCGAGGAGAACGTGCGGGTCGCGGACGTAGAAGGCGATGTCGCGGCGATCGGGCGCTTCCTCGCGCAGCGCCGCCGCGAGCTTGGCCGGATCGGAGAAGGTCTGCGCGAAGACGAGCCGTCCCCAGCCGCAGTCGAGAATCGCGTTCTCGGTGGTCGCGGGGCGGCCGAACCCGTTCTGCGAGGTGGAGGGGCGCACGCTCAGAAGCCGGGCGCGCTTGAGCCGGTGGCCGCCGGCGCGGAAGCGGATATCGCTCATCGTCTCGTTCTCCCGGTCAGAGAGCGTTTTCCTGGAGCCACAGTTCAAGGAGGGCGACCTGCCAGAGTTCGGAGCCGCGCAACGGCGTGATGTGGGACGCCGGCTCGGCGAGGAGGGTATCGAGGTAGGCCTGTTGGAACAGGCCGCGCTCGCGGGCCTTCTGCGAACCGAAGGCGTCGCGCACCATGTCGAGCGTCGGGCCCGCGAGGTATTTGAGCTGCGGCACCGGGAAGTAGCCCTTGGTGCGGTCGATCACGGCGTGCGGGATGACGAGCCGGGCGGCATCCTTGAGGACGCCCTTGCCCCCGTGCTTGAGCTTTTCCGAAACCGGCAGGCGGGCGGCGAGCTCGACGAGCTCGTGATCGAGGAAGGGAACGCGCGCTTCCAGGCCCCAGGCCATGGTCATGTTGTCGACGCGCTTGACCGGATCGTCCACCAGCATGACGTTGGTGTCGAGCCGCAGCGCCTTGTTGACGGGCTCCTCGGCGCCGGGCTGGGCGAAGTGGCTCCGCACGAAGTCGAGGCTGTGGTCGGTCTCGCCGACCCAGTCAGGCGAAAGGTGGCTGCGCAGGGTGTCGTGGCTGCGGTCGAAGAAGGCTTCGGAATAGGTCGCCACCGGGTCGCGCGAGCCGGCCATCGGCGGATACCAGTGATAGCCGCCGAAGACCTCGTCGGCGCCCTGGCCGCTCTGCACGACCTTGATGTGCTTCGAGACCTCCCGCGACAGGAGGTAGAAGCCGATGTTGTCGTAGGAGACCATCGGCTCCGACATGGCGCGGATCGCGCCCGGCAGGTTTTCCAGGAGCTCCGATCCGGCCACGAAGATCCGGTGGTGGTTCGTGCCGTAGTGCTTGGCGATGAGGTCGGAATATTCGAACTCGTTGCCCACCTCGCCGTTGGCGTCCTCGAAGCCGATCGAGAAGGTGGAGAGGCCCGCCTGGCCCATCTCGGCCAGCAGCCCGACGATGACCGAGGAATCGACGCCGCCGGACAGGAGGACGCCGACCGGCACGTCCGCCACCATGCGCCGCGCGACGGCGAGGCGCAGCATCTCCAGCACCTTGTCGCGCCAGTCGGTGGCGGACAGCCTGTCGTCGCCCGGTTGCGGCGCGAAGTCGGGCGACCAGTAGACGACGTCGTCGAACCGCCCGTCCGGCTGGACCATGCGCGTCGTCGCCGGCGGGAGCTTCCTCACGCCCTTCAGGATCGTCATCGGCGGAGGCACGACGGCGTGGAAGGTCATGTAGTGGTGGAGGGCCACCGGGTCGATCGAGGTGTCGACGTCGCCGCCCTTAACGATCGCCTGCAGCGAGGAGGCGATCAGGAGCCGGTCGGCGTCCTGCGACAGGTAGAGCGGCTTGATGCCGAAGCGGTCGCGCGCGAGGCAGACGCGGCCGCTCTCGCGCTCGTGGATCGCGAAGGCGAACATGCCGAGGAAGCGCTTCACGCAGTCGCGGCCCCAAGCGTGATAGGCCTTGAGGATGACCTCGGTGTCGCCGGTCGAGAAGAAGCGGTAGCCAAGGCCTTCCAGCTCGCGGCGCAGCTCGGGATAGTTGTAGATGCAGCCGTTGAAGGCGATTGTGAGGCCCAGCTCCGGGTCCTCCATCGGCTGGGCGGCCTTTTCCGACAGGTCGATGATCTTCAGGCGGCGGTGGCCGAAGCCAACGCGCCCGCGCACGATCTGGCCGGCGCCGTCCGGCCCGCGGCGGTCGAGGCAGCGGCCCATCCACTCGATGCGCTCGGGCGAGGCCGCCGTCCCGTCGAATCGGATTTCACCGCAAATTCCGCACATACCTCGGCCTCGCTCGCTGGAAACAACAGGGTGCCGGCGCGGGAGGAAGGGCGTCGGCCTGTTGCAGCGCATATAGGCGAAGGATCCAAGGCTCCAACCGCCGGAGGTATCTCGTCGGTTGCTCGCGTCAGGCGAGCGGCGCCGCGCGGCGCCGAGGCAGGTTGCTCGACAGGTACCAGCCGGTGGCGGCGAGCACGATCGCGGAGCCGATGAGGGCGGCCGTTCCCGGCGTCTCGGAAAAGGCGAGCCACACCCAGAGCGGCCCGAGCACCACGTCGAGGAGGCCGATCAGTCCGGCCTCGCCCGGAGGGATGAAGCGCCCGCCATGCATGAAGAAGAGGTAGGCGAGGGCGTTGGTGGTCACGCCGAAGACCGCCAGGAGCACGAACTGCTCCAGGCTCGGCAGGCCGGCGGGCATCAGCGGCAGGCAGGCCAGGAAGCAGACGAGCGCGGCGAGGCCGTTGATCGAGGCCATGGACATGCCGGGCTCGCGCCGCGCCAGGATCAGGAGAAAGGCGAACCCGGCCGTCATCATGAAGGCGAGGAAGATGCCGAGGAGATCGGCCGGCCGCACCGCGCCGGCCGTCATCACGAGGATGCCGGCGAAGGAGGCGAGGCTCGCGACGATCACCCGGCGCGAGGGCTTCTCGCCCATCCAGAGATAAGCGATGCCGACCGCCAGGAAGGGGAGCGTCGCGTACATCGTCATGACGTTGGCGACCGTCGTCATGGTGAGCGCGGCGACGTAGCCGTACATCGACACGGCCGAGACCGGTATGGCGAGCCAGCCCCAGGAGCCGAGCGTGCCCAGCACCCGGCCCACGCGCCGGCCGTGCTGGACGAGGAGGATGAGGAACAGCGAGAGCGCCGCGAAGAAGGCGCGCCAGCCGAGCGTCTGCCAGACGTCGAGGTCGATGGCGCGCACGAAGAGGCCGGCGGAGCTCCACAGCACCGTCGCCCCGGCGACGAAGGCGATGCCGAGAAGCCGTGTGCGATCGATGCTCATGCGCCGTGCCGTTCGCGATGTGGAGAAGACCCGGCGCGAACAGGATCACTCCGGCGCGCGAAGTTCAAGGCCGCAGCAGCACCTTGCCGCGGTTCATGCCCTTCAGCGCTCCCGCGAGGCGGTCGGGGGCCTCGGCGAGCGGCATGATCTCGGAGATGTCGGTCTTCCAGGCACCGGAGACGAAGCGCTCCTGCACCGTCTCGAAGGCCTCGCGGCGTTGCTCGGGGCTCGCCGCGCCCAGCCATTCGGTGAGCCAGAACCCTTCGATGACCTTGCCCGAAAACACGAGCTGGCCGAGGCTCGGCAGCGGCGGGGACGTCGGCGAGAGCTTGCCGTAGACGATCCAGCGGCTCTTGCGCCCCATGGAGCCGAAGAGGGCGGCGGCCACCTCGTCGCCGACGGCGTCGAGGAGGATGCGCGGATCGCACTCGCCGATCATCTGCTTCAGCATCGCCGGAAAGTCGTCGCGCGCGCTGTTCAGGACAAAGGCGCCGAGCCCTTCCATCAGGGAGCGATGCTCCTCGCGCCGCACGACCGCGACGGGCGTCAGCCCCTCGTCGCGCCCGAAGCTCGCCATCAGGCGGCAGAGCTGGCTTGCGCCGGCAGTCATGACGAAGCTCTTCGCTCCCGCATCCCTGGCGAGGCGCACCATGGCGAAGGCGGTGAGCGGGTTGACGATGAGGGCGGCGGCGTCCTCGTCGCGTAAGCCCGGATGGAGCGGCACGCAGGCGCCCGCATCGGTGAGGGCGTAGGTCGCCCAGGCGCCGCTGCCGCTCTTCACCACGGAGATCGCGACCCGCTGGTTCATCAGCCCCTGCGCCGCCGGGTCTTCGCCGGCCGCGACCACGGTACCCATCGCTTCGAAGCCGGCCGGCACGCCCTTGCGGCGGGGCTGGCCGTATTCGCCCTTGATGTAGTGGAGGTCGGACGGATTGATGTTGGCAAGGCCGACCTTCACCAGCACCTGCCGTCCGGACGGCTGCGGCACGGGCAGCGTTTCCAGGCTTACCCAGTCGGCGAGCTTCTCGATCGTCGGCCCTTCCGAGCGGCCGGAATAGCCGTCGTGGCGGCAGACGAGGCCCTGCATCGTGTCGGGTAGCGTCATGGATCCTCTCCCTTCGCGCCTTGGCTGCGGCAGATAGGGATGGAGCCGGCGCTGGACAGGCGCGCGGCCGGCATGGCAAGCGCGACCACGCGAGAAGCGGGAGGAACCCCATGGCGCATTCGCTCGCCGATCGACTCTTCGGCGTTTCCGGCAAGACCGCGCTGGTGACGGGTGGCGCGACGGGCATCGGCCGGATGATCGCGGCCGCGCTCGCCGGCGGCGGCGCCCGCGTGCTGATCGCCTCGCGCAGGCTGGAGGCCTGCGAGGCCGCGGCGGCGGAGATCAACGCCGAGGGGCATCCGGGCCGTGCGGAAGCGCTTGCCGGCGACGTATCGACGGAGTCGGGCGTCTCCGCGCTGGCAAAGTCCGTCGAGGCGCGCGCCGAGCACCTGCACATCCTCGTCAACAATGCCGGCACGTCCTGGGGCGCCCCGTTCGGCAGCTTCCCCCACGCCGCCTGGGAACGCGTCCACGCCGTCAACGTCGCCGGACCCTTCTCGCTGACGCAGCGCCTTCTGCAGCGGCTCGTCGCCTCGGCGTCGAACGAGGACCCGGCGCGGGTGATCAATCTCGGCTCGGTGATGGGCACGGCGGCGCTCGGCGACGGCGCCTATTCGTACGCGGCCTCCAAGGCGGCCATGCACCACCTGACGCGCATCCTCGCCAAGGAGCTGGCGGGGCGCCGGATCACCGTCAACGCCTTCGCGCCGGGCCCCTTTCCGAGCAAGATGACGGCCTTCGCGACGGGAACGGCGGAGGGCGCGGCCCGCACGGCGGCGGGCGTGCCGCTCGGGCGCATGGGCGCTCCCGAGGACATCGCGGGCGCGACGCTCTACCTCTGCGGCCGGGCGGGCGCCTACGTCACGGGCGCGATCCTGCCGATCGACGGGGGCATCGCGGTGATGTCCGGTCCGGCGCTTTTCGGAGACGAATGATGGCTTTCTCGAGCGTTTCCGAGACCGAAGCGGCGCTGCGCGCCCGGCTCGTGCCGATCGACGCCTACCGCGCGCACAAGAACGGCGAGCCGCTAATGTCCGACTGGCTGGCCGTCGATCAGGGCATGATCGACCGCTTCGCGGATGCGACGAACGACTTTCAGTTCATCCACGTCGATCCCGAACGCGCGGCGCGCGAGACGCCTTATGGCGGCACGATCGCGCACGGCTTCCTGACGCTGTCGCTCCTGTCGGTGCTCGCCTACGACGCGCTACCGGGGGTGATCGGCACGCGCATGGGCGTGAACTACGGCTTCGAGAAGGTGCGCTTCATCACGCCGGTGAAGGCCGGCGCGCGGGTGCGCGGGCGCTTCCGGATGGTCGACCTCGTCGAGCGCGCCGTCAGCCTCCAGACGCACTGGGCCGTCGACGTCGAGATCGAGAACGTCGCCAAGCCCGCGCTCACCGCGCATTGGATCACGCTCGCCGTGCTCGACGCGCCCGTGGGCTGAAGGACGCGCCTCAGCTCTCCGACAGGCTGATCGCGTCCGTGGTCGGCCGGTAGTCGGTGGGCTCCTCGACCGCCTCGCAGAAGACGCTCATGTCCTTCGGCTCGACCTGCCCGACGAAGTCGGCGAAGGCGACCTCCGAGGCGTCGCGGCCGATGCCGATGCGCACGAGCCCGTCGAGCGCGGCCTGCCGCGTGCCGTCGAAGAGGTACCAGCGCCCGCCGAGATAGGCCTCGAACACGGCGTGGAAGTCGGGCGGGTCGAGCTTCCAGGCATAGGCGCTGACGTAGCGCGCGGGGATGCCGAGCGAGCGGCAGAGAGCGATGCCGAGATGCGCGAAGTCGCGGCAGACGCCGGCGCGATCGACCAGCGTGACCAGGGCCGAGGTGTGGGCGTCCGAGGACCCCCTGACGTACTCGATCTGCTCGTAGATCCAGTTGCAGATCGCCGTCACGCGCTCGTGGCTGGCCGGCAGGTCGCCGAAGTCCGACAGGGCGGCGCGCTGAAGCCGGTCGGACTCGCAGAAGCGGCTGGGATAAAGGTGCGGCAGCACCGGGAAGGGCAGGGTCTTTAGGTCGATGGCCTCGACGGCTTTCGGGTCGCGGCGCTCGGGCGTGTGCTCGACCACGGCGTCGTAGGTGACGGAGACCGGGCCTTTCGGCGCCTGGAAGCGGATGTAGCGGTTGCCGCTTTCCGGCATGACGTAGGTCTCGAGCGGCACGTCCGGCTCGACGACGAGCCTCTCCTCGAGAACCGTCTGGTTCTCGCTGTGCGCGGCCTGGATGTTGAAGACGAAGCCCGAATCCACCTTCGCCTCGTAGGTGAGGCGGCACCCGACCTTGAACCGCATGAGTCTTCCATCCCCTCGCTGCGCCGCGGATCTCGGATGCCGCGACGCGCGGAAAAGATGCGAGCCGCCTAAAGGTTCCCGGCCATCGACGGTTCGGAGGCCCGGCGCTATCGTTTGGCCGAGCAGCCGGGGAGCATGCATGGCCGATCCGATACCGAACCGCGAAAGCCCGTTCTGGCCGAGGGCGGTGTTCTTCGACCTCGACGGGACGCTGGTCGATTCCGTGCCCGACATCCACGAGGCGCTGAACGAAACGCTGGCGAGCTACGGCGAGCCGCCCTTCACCCTGGAGGACGTGACGCGCATGGTCGGCCGCGGCGTGCCGGTCCTGATCGAGCGCGCCTATGCGGCGCTGGCGAAGGACATCGATCCCGCCACGCGCGACAAGGTCGTCGCTCGCTTCCTGTCCATCTACGGTCCGCGCGCCGCACGGCTGTCGACGCTGAACGCCGGCGCGAGCGACATCGTGCGGCGCTTGAGCGAGGCCGGGATCAAGCTCGGCTGCGTCACCAACAAGCCGGAAGCCGAAACGCGCGAGATCCTCGCGCATTTCGGGCTGGAGGACCTGATGGACGTCGTCGTCGCGGGTGACGCGGGGCCGGAGAAGAAGCCGGCGCCGGGGCTTCTGCTGCTGGCCGCCGAGCGCGCCGGGCTCGATCCCGGCGACGTCCTCTTCGTCGGCGACAGCGAGAACGACGTGGCGGCGGCGCGGGCGGCCGGCATGCCGGTCCTGGCGCTGCGCGGCGGCTACACGGCGCTGTCTCCCGAGGATCTCGGCGCCGACGCCGTCGTCGATCGCCTCGACGCCATCGAGCCGCATTTCGCCGCCCTCGGCCCTGCCGCCGGCTGATCCCGACGGGCTGGAACGCGCGAGCCGCCCCGGCCGTTCGACGGGCAAGGACCGGCGGGCGATCGTGCCCGTGCGGTCCGCCGGAGGATCCGAGGAGACGAGATGAGCGAACTCACCTACACCATCGTCCAGCACGACGGCGGCTGGGCCTACAAGGTCGGCGACGTCTTCTCGGAAACCTATCCGAATCACGACGCCGCGCTGAAGGCGGCCAAGGACGCCGCCGCCCGCCAGAGCCTCGCCGGCGAAACCGACGGCATCACCTACGAGGACGCCGACGGCCAATGGCACGACGAGATCGCCCGCGGCGACGACCGGCCGGAAACGCGGGTCGTGGACGGCGGGGAAAGAGCGGGACGGCGGTAACGCTTCTCCCTTCTCCCGCTGGCGGGAGAAGGTCGCGGCAGCGGGATGAGGGGAGGCGTCCTTCCCGGATGAGGTCGCGGCGGCTTCAGCCCTTGTCCGCCATCTCCACTTCCCGCGACCGCCCGAGATTGCCCATCCATTCCACGAGCCGCGGTTCGTGCTCGATCTGGTGGGCGTAGTGGCGGCGCAGGGCCTCGACGAGGCGGCCGTCGCGCGACAGGAGGTCGTCGGCGAAGCCGATCATGACGGAGTTCGGCCAGGCGCGGGGGCGGATGCCGCGCAGGCGCGCGAAAAGATCGTCCTCGCCGTCCTCCGGGTCGCTCTGCGCCATCAGCGTGATCATCGCGGCGGTCGAGCGCGACACGCCCATGTGACAGTGGACGAGAAGGTGGCCCTCCCGGCTGTCCTGGGCGATATCGGAGCCGAAGGCGAGGATCGCCTCGACGTCCCCGCGCTTCGGCATGATCTGGCCGGGGATCGGGTCGATGATGTCGTGGAAGTTCAGCGTGGTGCGCCGATGCGCGCCGTAGGCCTCGAAGGCCGGCAGCTCGGGAAAGCCGGGATCGAGGATCGACAGGACGTGGGTGACCCCGGCGCTCTGCAGCGAGGGCAACTCCTCGATGCCGCAGATCGTGCGGGTCGAGACGGCGATGGTCTTCGTCGGAAGGACGGGCTCGGCGGTCATGAAGCTCTCGGAATCGGTCGGATCAGGAGGAGACGAGCTCGCGCGTTTCGGCGAACTCGACGCTCGGGAAGTGCTTGCGGGCGTAGTTCAGTTCCCAGGAGTCCTTCGGCAGGAACACCGGCCTTTCGTCGCGGTCGCGCGCGATCTGCATGGTGTTGGCCTCAATGAAGCTCTGCAGCGTCTTCTCGTCGGGCGCCGAGATCCAGCGCGCCGTGGTGTAGGGCACGCTCTCGAAGGAAATCTCGGTCTTGTATTCGCCGCGGATGCGCGAGGCGAGGACGTCGAGCTGGAGCGGGCCGACGACGCCGACGATCCAGTTCGAGCCGAAGATCGGCCGGAAGACCTGGACGAGGCCTTCCTCGGCGAGATCCTCCAGCGCCTGGCGCAGCTGCTTCACGCGCATCGTGTCGGCGAGGCGCACGCGGCGCATGACCTCGGGCGCGAAGGAGGGCAGCCCCGTGAAGCGGAAGCTCTCTCCCTCCGTCAGCGTGTCGCCGACGCGGAGCGTCCCGTGGTTCGGGATGCCGATCACGTCGCCGGCAAACGCTTCCTCGGTCAGCGCGCGCTCCTGCGCGAAGAAGTAGATCGGGTTGTTGATCGCCAGCGCCTTGCCCGAGCGCACGTGGTTCAGCTTCATGCCGCGCTTGAAGTGGCCCGAGCAAAAGCGGACGAAGGCGACCCGGTCGCGGTGGTTCGGGTCCATGTTGGCCTGGACCTTGAAGACGAAGGCCGAGACCGCCTTGGAGGTCGGCTCGACCTCGCCCTTGTCGGAGGGCTGCGGCCGGGGCGAGGGGGCGTAGGCCGCGACGATCTTGAGGAGCTGGTCCACGGAGAAGTCGCGAAGCGCCGAGCCGAAGACCACGGGCGTCAGATGGCCCTGGCGATAGGCTTCGGCGTCGAAGGCGGCGTAGCCTTCGCTCGCGAGCTGCGCCTCGTCGCGGAAATGGCCGATCACGTGTTCCGGCACGAGCCGGTCGAGCTTGGCGTCGAGGACGCCGCCCGTTTCCGTCACCGTGTCGAAGGGTCCGTTGGCGCGGACCTTTGAATGAAGGAAGTCGCCGGAGGCGAGGTCGAAGCAGCCGGCGAAGTCCGAGCCCATGCCGACCGGCCAGACCATCGGCGCCACGGACAGGGCCAGCGTCGACTCGATCTCGTCGAGCAGCTCGAACGGGTTCTTGCCCTCGCGGTCCACCTTGTTGACGAAGGTGATGATCGGAATGTCGCGCAGGCGGCAGATCTCGAAGAGCTTCAGCGTCTGGGCCTCGATGCCCTTGGCCGCGTCCACCACCATGATCGCGCTGTCGACGGCGGTGAGGGTGCGGTAGGTGTCCTCGGAGAAGTCGGAGTGGCCGGGCGTGTCGAGGAGGTTGAAGGTGATGCCTTCGCGCTCGAAGGTCATGACCGAGGACGTGACCGAAATGCCGCGCGACTGCTCGATCTCCATCCAGTCCGAGCGCGCCCGCCGGTTCTCGCCGCGCGCCTTCACCGCGCCCGCCATGTTGATCGCGCCGCCGGCCAGCAGCAGCTTCTCCGTCAGCGTGGTCTTTCCGGCGTCCGGGTGCGAGATGATGGCGAAGGTGCGGCGCGTCGCCGGACCGGTCGCGGCGGGGGCTCTCGCGGCGGGCGAGGTCATGACGTTCATGCGAAAAGGGTCCTTGGCCGCGGAAACCGGGTCGGAGCGGGGCGTCTCGGGGTTGCGCCTCACATGAACCCTGGGGAACCGGCTTGCAAGAGGCGGGCCGCGGCGCACGTGGTTAACTACGGGTTGTCTGCCTAAAGATTCGCCGGGGAACGGCCGCTTCCGCCGCGCCATTGACCGGGCTCAACAGGAGACCCCCGTCCATGGTGACCACAGTCGGAACCGAGACCACCTTCGAGAAGCTCGTCGAGAACCTGATCATCCTCGAGCACGACGCCATCGCCGCCTATGAGAAGACCATCGAGAAGCTCGAAGACCCCACGGCCAAGCAGAAGATCGCCGAGTTCAAGGGCGATCACGAGCGCCACGTCGCCGAGCTGACGCGCATGGCCGGCACTCTCGGCGTGACGCCGCCGGCGGAGGGCGACGCCAAGCAGATGCTGACGACCGGCAAGATCTCGCTCGCCAGCCTGATCGGCGACCGTACGATTCTCAAGGCAATGGCGACCAACGAGATCGAGACCAAGATGGCCTATGATCAGGCCGCCCGGAACGCCGTCGCGACGCCGGAAGCGCAGAGCTTCTTCCGCCAGGCCTTCGCCGACGAAGACCGACACAAGGCCTGGATGGATTCCGCAGCTGCCGCCTGACGCGGTCGCGACTGATCGACGGGTGGAGCCGGCCGGTCTCGTTCGAGGCCGGTCGGCTCCGCTCTCGCATCGCGATCGCGTCGAGAGAGCGATCGCCCCAACGGCGAGGATGCGCAGCGTTCCTGCCATAAAGGTGAAATTAAGTCGCCTATAGCATTGTAGCCGCTCACTCTTGTTCTAGTGGAGATGCGGAGCGATGCGCCTGACGGTCGCGAAGAAACTTGCCGCCTACGTGGCGTTTGCGGTCGTTATCGTGACGGCCGCTCTGGCCGCCCAGCTCGTCACGATCCGCGACCAGCTGTGGACGGACCGCGAGGCGATGCTCAAGATCCAGATCCAGTCGATCCACACGATGGTGGACGACTTGGAGGCGAGGGTGCAGGCCGGTGGTCTGACCAGGGAAGCTGCCCAGGACATCGCGCGCTCGACGATCCGACCCATGCGGTTCGGGAGCAACGAGTACTTCTTCGGCTACGACTCGAAAGGCAACCGCACCATCTTCCCCAAGCAGGAGGAAGAGGGCAAGAACGTCTGGGACAAGGTCGACACGAACGGCGTCTACATGGTGCGCGAGCTGATCGCCAACGCCAAGGCCGGCGGCGAATATACCCGCTACATGACGACGAAGCTCGGCGAGGAGACGCCCTCTCCCAAGATGGGCTATTCGGAATACATCCCGGCCTGGGACTGGGTGATCGGCGTCGGCATCTACACGGACGACATCGATGCCCTGATGATGCGCCGGATGATCGAGGCTGGCCTCTGGCTCGTCGGCCTGACCGCGCTCCTCGGCCTCGGCGGCTGGGCTCTGTCGCGCAGCCTGACGCGGCCGCTGGGCGAAGCCGTTCGTCTGGCCGAAGCGATCGGCGCCGGCGACGTGTCGCGCCGCGTCGAGGCGAAGAGCCGGGACGAGATCGGCGACCTCCTGCGCGCCATGAACCGGATGAGCACCAAGCTGTCGGAAATCGTCGGCGCGGTGCGCCTGTCGTCGAGCCAGGTGGCGTCGGGCTCGGCCTTGTCGGCGCAGACGGCCGAGCAGCTCTCGTCGGGCTCGACCGAGCAGGCGGCGGCTTCCGAGCAGGCGAGCGCCGCCGTCGAGGAGATGACGGCCAACGTGCGTCAGAACGCCGACAACGCCGCTCAGACCGAGAAGATCGCCGCGCAGGCGAACGCCAACGCCGAGAAGACCGGCGCCGCCGTCGCCCAGTCGGTGGAGGCCATGCGCACGATTGCCGAGAAGATCACCGTCGTGCAGGAAATCGCCCGCCAGACCGACCTCCTGGCGCTGAACGCCGCCATCGAGGCGGCCCGCGCCGGCTCCCACGGCAAGGGCTTCGCGGTCGTCGCCTCGGAAGTGAGGAAGCTTGCCGAGCGCAGCCAACAGGCGGCGGCGGAGATCGGCGAGCTGTCGGTGTCGACGCTGCAGGTGTCGGAGGAAGCGGGCGCGATGCTGCAGCGCCTCGTTCCCGACATCCGCCGCACGGCCGAGCTGGTGGGCGAGATCTCGGCGGCCTGCCGCGAGCAGTCGATCGGCATCGAGCA
>CANJKV010000120.1 GCA_947474855.1 Aurantimonadaceae bacterium
CGGCCGGACCGAGATGATCCGGCTGTTCGAACGCGGCTTGACCGACAAGCAGATCGCCAAGCGCATGGGATATGCGATCAGCTCAATCGCTCAGAAGCGGAAGATGTACGACCTTGAGAGGGCTGCTCGCTCGGAGGGTTGAGGCGGTCGGCAGGGCGCCAATCCTCAAGACAGACCCATCCTTTTCGCCAAGTTCGGCGACTTATCGCAGGAGTTCTCCGAGAAATGATACGCCCTGCCCTCGTCGTTGTCGCGCTCATGCTGCCGATCGGCACCGCTTCGGCCGGGACGATCTCTGGCCGGGCTACAGTGGTCGACGGCGACACCCTCATCGTAGAAGGCGTGAAGCCGCGCATCCGGCTCTACGGGATCGACACGCCCGAGAAGAAGCAGACCTGCGAGGACGAGGACGGCCGGCGCTATCTGTGCGGCGGACGCGCGGCCGATGCTCTCGCCGAAATCCTCGGACGGAATGGCCGCGTCAGCTGCTCCGAGGAGGATCGTGACCGCTACGGTCGGATCGTCGCCGAGTGCCGCACGCACGAGGGCACAGTGATCAACGAGGAGATGGTCCGGCGCGGCTGGGCGCTCGAGTATGACGCCTACTCGGACGGCCGCTATAGCGCGGCACAGACCGCGGCGCGGCGCGCCAAGGTAGGCCTCTGGGCCGGGCGTTTCACACCGCCTTGGGAGTGGCGTCGCGAGCAACGGGCGCACCGAAGCGAGTGATGCGCTGTGGGTCGGCGTGCAGCTTCGACGCCGATCGGCGAGGTAACTTGTTGAGCGTGCTGATGTCGGCCAGGGCATAGGACGACGCCGATCAACATGTGGAGACCATTATGCCTTCCCAACGAGGAGCGAAGTGAGTGGATTCTCGCACGATGCACGAAGTTGCCGGTGAGCCGTTCGTGAATGTCTCCGGACTGGCATCTACGATGACCGCTTACCGAGTTTGGAGGTCCGAAACCTGCCTTTCCGGTTTCCTGAAGAGTTTCGGGTGTGAATCAGCGCGGAGTTTCAACGCCGACCGGCGCGGTAAGCTGTTGAGGAAGCTCACATTGCCGACATCACAAAGCAGTATCAGTCCGCACATTGGGACATAGGGACAAAAATCTGCTGTTGGCCTACTCAACTCGATGAACGAGGCACACTTTAAAAGTTACAACCTATAGATATGACAAATCGCGCAGTTTCAACCCCGATCAATGCGCTAATCCTTCGACCTGGCTGACCTAAAGAGGGTCGACGCCTACCGCCGATCAGCACCGTAGCCGCAAAAAGAAGGGATAATTGCCCTAATTGTGGATCCAATTGGCCTAACCGGGCAATTATTTAGCCTAAGAAACATCTAGCCCTCAGATATCGAGGTTCGCCACGGAGAGGGCGTTGTCCTGGATGAACTCGCGGCGGGGCTCGACTTCGTCGCCCATGAGGCGGGAGAAGAGCTGGTCGGCATCGGTCGCGTCGTTGATCTTGACCTGGAGGAGCGAGCGCACGCTCGGATCGAGCGTCGTTTCCCAGAGCTGCTCGGGATCCATCTCGCCCAGGCCCTTGTAGCGCTGCAGCGAGAGGCCGCGGCGACCGACGGCGAAGACCGCGTCGAGGAGCTCCATCGGGCCGCCGATGACGCGGGTCTCGTCCTTGCGCGCGAGAACCGGCATCTCGCCGTGGATGGCGCCGAGGCGCTCGGCGAGGCGCGTCATCTGGAGGGCGTCGCCGGAGTTGATGAGCGCCGCGTCGAGGACGGCCGCCTCCTTCACGCCGCGCAGCGTGCGGTGGAAGCGATAGCCGCCGTCGACGACCTCGCCTTCCCAGCCGCGCTCGGTCTCCTCGGCGAGCGCGTCCATGCGCTCCGCGATCCGGGCGACGAGGCGAGCGCCGAGGCCTTGGCTGTCGCCTACCGCTTCGGGCGTCAGCGCGCCCACCACCGCCGCCTGTTCCACGAGACGGCGGTCGTAGCGCGTGTGGAGGCCCTGCAGCACCTGGCGCAGAGCCAGCGCGTCCTCGACGGCGGAGCGCAGGCGTTGGCCGGTGAGCTTCTCGCCCGAGCCCAGCGTCAGGACGGCGTCCTCAAGGCCCGTGTCGACGAGGTAGTTCTCCAGCGCCCGTTCGTTCTTCAGGTACTGGCTCTGCTTGCCGCGCGTCACCTTGTAGAGCGGCGGCTGGGCGATAAAGACGTGGCCGCGCTCGATCAGCTCAGGCATCTGCCGGAAGAAGAAGGTCAGGAGCAGCGTGCGGATGTGGGCGCCGTCGACGTCGGCGTCCGTCATGATGATGATCTTGTGGTAGCGCAGCTTGTCGGCGTTGAAGCGGTTGGCGTGCCCCTCCGACTGGCCGATGCCCGTGCCGAGCGCGGTGATCAGCGTGCCGATCTGGTCGGAGGAGATCATCCGGTCGAAGCGCACGCGCTCGACGTTGAGGATCTTGCCGCGCAAGGGCAGGATCGCCTGGTTCTGGCGCGAGCGGGCGCCCTTGGCCGAGCCGCCGGCCGAGTCGCCCTCGACGATGAAGATCTCGCTCTTCGCCGGGTCCTTCTCCTGGCAGTCGGCGAGCTTGCCCGGAAGGGTCGAAACGCTCATGACGTCCTTGCGGATCGTCTCGCGGGCGCGCCTGGCCGCCTCGCGGGCGGCGGCGGCCTGGATGACCTTGCCGACGACCTGGCGGCCCTCGTTCGGGTGCTCCTCGAACCAGGTCGCGAGGGCCTCGTTCATGGCGCTCTCGACCACCGGGCGCACCTCGGAAGAAACGAGCTTGTCCTTGGTCTGCGAGGAGAACTTCGGGTCCGGCACCTTGACCGAGAGGATGCAGGTCAGGCCCTCGCGGCAGTCGTCGCCGGTGAGCTGGACCTTTTCCTTCTTCGTCAGGCCGGAGGTGTCGGCATAGCCCGTCACCTGGCGCGTCAGCGCGCCGCGGAAGCCCGCCAGATGCGTGCCGCCGTCGCGCTGGGGGATGTTGTTGGTGAAGCAGAGCACATTCTCGTGGTAGGAGTCGTTCCACCACAGCGCCGCCTCGACGGTGATGCCGTCGCGCTCCGCCACGACCGTGATCGGCGCGGGCAGGATCGGCTTCTTTGAGCGGTCGAGATAACGCGCGAAGGCCTCGAGCCCGCCCTCGTAGAACAGCTCGATACGCTTCTCGTCGGCCGGGCGCCTGTCGGTGAGAACGATGCGGACCCCGGAGTTCAGGAAGGCGAGTTCGCGCAGGCGATGCTCCAGCGTGCCGTAATCGAAGTCGACGACGCCCTTGAAGGTCGCGTCGCTCCCCTCCCCGCCCGTGTGGGGCATGAAGGTGACCTCGGTGCCGGTCTCGGGACCCGCGTCGCCGGTGACGGTGAGCGGCCCGTCGGCGGCGCCGTGGGAGAAGCTCATCTCGTGGATCTTGCCCTTGCGGCGGATCTTGAGCTTGAGGCTGCTCGACAGGGCGTTGACGACGGACACGCCGACGCCGTGGAGGCCGCCGGACACCTTGTAGGAATTCTGGTCGAACTTGCCGCCGGCATGGAGCTGGGTCATGATGACCTCGGCCGCCGAGACGCCCTCCCCCGTATGGATGTCGGTCGGGATGCCGCGGCCGTTGTCGGTCACCGTGCAGGAGCTGTCGGGGTTCAGCGTGACGGTGACGAGCGTCGCGTGGCCGGCCAGCGCCTCGTCGATGGCGTTGTCGACGACCTCGTAGACCATGTGATGGAGACCCGAACCGTCGTCGGTGTCGCCGATATACATGCCGGGCCGCTTGCGTACCGCGTCCAACCCCTTCAGAACCTTGATGGAATCGGCGCCGTACTCGGCCTCGCGACCGTGGTTCAGGTCAAACGCTTCGGACATGATCTTCCCTGGTGTTCGGAGCCGTCGGTCGGACCCGGCGGGCGGCGGCCGGCGCCCCTTCGGCAGGCGGCGGACGGGCCGCGCGGGCCCATCCGCGAAATGCGGGTCGCGGCTTCTCCGCGTCCTCATCTATATAAGGGGTAGCCCCCTCCGATCCAAGGAAAAAGGCCCGTTTTCCCGCCCTTTTCGCCCCTTCGCAGCAACCTTCGGACCGTCCTTCCATGAGCCTGCCAGACGCCTCCGGGCATTCGTCGGCCGCATCGCCTTCCGCCTCCTCGCCCACGTCCGCCGCCCGGGCCTTCCGGCCACCTGCGCCGGTGCCGCCGGAGGCGCCGCGCCGGACCGTCGGCTTCGTGCTCGCGGCGGCGCGCAATCCCCTGGAGATCTGGAGCCGCCGGGCCTTTCGCGAGCCGGTGTCGCGCGCCGACTGGCTGGGCGTACCGACCTTCACGATCAACGATCCCGCCTTCATCCGCCACTGCCTCGTCGACAATACCCGCAACTATGCGATGCAGCCGCTGCGCCAGCGCCTCCTGCGGCCGATCCTGCGCGACGGCCTCCTGACCGCCGAGGGCGAGCTTTGGCGGCGCACGCGCCGGGCCATGGCGCCGGTCTTCACGCCGAGGAACATCCTCGGCTTCGCGCCGGTCATGCGGGCGCGGACGGACGGCTTCGCCGAGCGCTTGGCGGCGCAGGACGGCGAGACCGTCGATCTGTCGTTCCAGATGACGCTCCTCACCTACGACATCCTGCAGGCGACGCTGTTCTCCGACGACATCGCCGGCGAGCCTCAGGCCTTCGCCCGCTCGATGGAGCGGACGATCGCGCAGATGGGCCGCCTCGACCCGCTCGACATCCTCAACGCGCCGGCCTTCCTGCCGCGGCTGGGGCGACTCACCGCCCGGGGCGCGCAGGAGCATCTGCGACGGGTGATCCGCGCCACCGCCGAGAAGCGCCGGGCGCTCCTCGCCGCGGATCCAGAGCGCGCGCCGAACGACTTCCTGACGCTTCTCCTGGGAACGGACGGTCTCTCGGAAGCCGAGATCGAGGACAACATCGTCACCTTCATCGGCGCCGGCCACGAGACGACGGCCCGGGCGCTGGGCTGGACGCTCTACCTTCTCAGCCAGGCGCCGGAGGAGCGGGCGGCCGTCGAGGCCGAGGTCGACGCGCTCCTGCCGGAGCTTCCCGATCCCGCCGCCTGGCTGGACCGCCTGCCGCGCACCCGCGCGGCGCTGGAAGAGGCGATGCGGCTCTACCCGCCCGCCCCCTCCCTCAACCGCACGGCCATCGCCGCGGACAGTTTCGGAGACACCGGCATTCCCGCGGGATCGACGGTCCTGTTCCTGCCCTGGATCCTCCATCGGCACGAGACGCTCTGGGATGCGCCGGACGAGTTCCGCCCGGCGCGCTTCCTGCCGGAGAACCGCGGGCGCATCGACCGCTTCCAGTACCTGCCCTTCGGCGCCGGTCCGCGGGTGTGCATCGGCGCGAGCTTCGCGCTGCAGGAAGGGGTGATCGCGCTGGCGGGTCTGGTGCGGCGGCTGCGGTTCCATCACGCGGGCGCGCGGGCACCCTATCCGGTGCAGCGGATCACGATCCAGCCGCGCGGCGGATTGCCGATGCGCGTCGAGCGGCGGCTCAGATAGTGCGGGATCTGGAGCCGTCTAGTCAAATCGACGTGTTTCGTGGTTAATCGTCACGAATGCGGCGATGTCCGCGCCGGTCCCGATGGTTCGACTGCATGCAGGCCCTTCTCACCCGCACGTTGCCCGCGATCGCCCTGGCCTTGAGCTTCGGTCAGGCCGGCGAGTTCAGGCAGCAATACCTGCAGCGGCTGGGCGGGGCGGCGGACGCGCTGCGCGACGTCGTCGAGCGCTTCGACGCCGGCGCTTCGGCCGCGGGCATGACGCGGAACGAGGCGCTGGCGCGGCTGGAGAGCAATCCGGACGTCTTCATCGCACGCCAGGGCTCCGACGCCGCCGAGACCGTCCGGGAGTTCGAGGCGGCGGAGCGGCGCTATCGCGAGCTGGTCACGGCCGCGCCCTTCGCGGCCGTGTTCGTCATCGCCGCCGATCCCGATTGGCGCGCGATCCTGCGCACCGCGGCCGACTTCGCACCCGCCATCCCCGTCGGAGCGGGCGGGCTGCTTCTGACCTTCTTCGGCTTCATGCTCGGCTGGCTGGGTGGGACGACGGCGGAAGGCGCGGTGCGGCTCCTGCGCCGGAGGCGTCTGCGGCACACGGCGGCGGCTCCCGCCGCCGGCTTCCACCACCGGCCGCCCGTTCTGTGAGTGGGCGGCCCGGGGGCGGCCTTCAGCGCTCCTCGTCGGCCGGCGCCGCGCCGGCTTCGACCTTGAGCCGGTCCTGCGCCTTGAGCTCGTCCAGCGCCGGCATCGACATGACGTTGTAGCCGGAATCGACGTAGTGGACCTCGCCGGTGACGCCGTCCGCCAGCTCGGACAGGAGGTAGAGAACCGCCCCGCCGACTTCCTTGATGGTGACGTTGCGGCGCATCGGCGAGTTGACGCGCTGATAGTTGAACATCAGCCGCGCGTCCGACACGCCGGCGCCCGCCAGGGTGCGGACCGGGCCGGCGGAGACCGCGTTGACGCGGATGTTGCGCGGGCCGAAATCGGCGGCGAGGTAGCGCACCGAGGCTTCCAGCGCCGCCTTGGCGACGCCCATGACGTTGTAGTTCGGCATGACCCGCGTCGAGCCGCCATAGGTCATGGTCACCAGCGAGCCGCCGTTCGGCATGATCGCCACCGCTCGCCGGGCGAGCTCCGTGAAGGAGAAGCAGGAGATCAGCATGGTGCGCGTGAAGTTCTCGCGCGTCGTGTCGGCGTAGAGGCCCTTCAGCTCGTTCTTGTCGGAGAAGGCGATGGCGTGGACGAGGAAGTCGATGCCGCCCCATTCGCGCTTCAGCGCCTCGAACACGGCGTCCATCGAGGCGGCGTCCTCGACGTCGCAGGGCAGGATCAGCCGGCAGTCGATCTCGTCGGCGAGCGGCTTCACCCGTTTGCCGAAGGCCTCGCCCTGATAGGTCAGCGCGATCTCGGCGCCCTGCGCGTGGAGCGCCTTGGCGGCGCCCCAGGCGATGGAATTGTGGTTGGCGACGCCCATCACGAGGCCCCGCTTGCCCTTCATCAGATCGCCCATGGCACTCAATCCGTCACGCGTTGGAAGACGAGGCAGGCGTTGGTGCCGCCGAAGCCGAAGGAGTTCGACAGGACGCGATCGATCTTCGCGTCGTCGATCCGCTCGCGGACGATGGGGATGCCCTCGAACTCCGGGTCGAGCTCGTCGATATGGGCGCTCTTGGCGATGAAGCGGTCGCGCATCATGATCAGCGAGTAGATCGCCTCGTGGACGCCGGTCGCGCCCTGGCTGTGCCCCGTCAGCGACTTGGTGCCGGAGATCGCCGGGATCTGGTCGCCGAAGACCTCGCGGATCGCCTGGATCTCCATGCGATCCCCCACCGGCGTCGCCGTCGCGTGCGGGTTGATGTAGTCGACCGGCCCCTCGAGCCCCGCCAGCGCCTGGCGCATGCAGCGCACCGCCCCCTCGCCGGAGGGCGCGACCATGTCGGCGCCGTCCGAGGTCGCGCCGTAGCCGACGATCTCGCCGTAGATGGTCGCGCCCCGCGCCTTGGCGCGCTCGTACTCCTCGAGCACGAGGACGCCCGCCCCGCCCGCGATCACGAAGCCGTCGCGGCGCGCGTCATAGGCGCGCGACGCCACGGCCGGCGTGTCGTTGAAGTCGGAGGACAGCGCGCCCATCGCGTCGAAGAGGACCGACAGCGTCCAATGGAGGTCCTCGCAGCCCCCCGCGAACATGACGTCCTGCTTGTTCCAGGCGATCGTCTCGTAGGCGTTGCCGATGCAGTGGCTGGACGTCGAGCAGGCCGAGGAGATCGAATAGTTGACGCCCTTGATCTTGAACCAGGTGGCGAGCGTCGCCGAGGCCGTCGAGCTCATCGCCTTTGGCACGACGGTCGGGCCGACGCGCTTCGGCCCCTTGTCCTTCGTGGTCTCGGCGGCCTGGACGATCGACTGCGTCGAGGCGCCGCCCGAGCCCATGATGATGCCCGTGCGCTCGTTGGAGACGTCCTCGGGCGTCAGGCGCGCGTCGGCTATCGCCTGGTCCATCGCGACGTGGTTCCAGGCGGTGCCGCCGCCGTGGAAGCGCAGCGCCCGCCGGTCGAGAACCGTGGTCGGGTCCAGCGTCGGCTTGCCGTGGACGTGCGAGCGGAAGCCGAGCTCGGCATATTCCGGCGCGAAGACGATGCCGGAGCGCGCGGCCTTCAGCGAGGCGGCCACCTCCTCGACATCGTTGCCGATGGCCGAGACGATGCCCATGCCGGTGACGACGACGCGCCTCATATCGAAATCCTCTCGCCCGAAGCCCTATCAGCCGCCCGCAACGGCCGGCTCCTCGTCCTTGAACAGGCCGACCCGCAGGTCGGACGCGCGATAGATGACCTCGCCGTCGGCCTTCATCCACCCTTGAGCGATGCCGAGCTTGAGCTTGGAGCGCATGACGCGCCGGAACTCGACGCCGTACTCCACAAGCTTGACCTTCGGCGTCACCTGGCCGGTGAACTTCACCTCGCCGACGCCCAGCGCCCGGCCCCGGCCCTCTTCGCCGAGCCAGCCGAGATAGAAGCCGGTGAGCTGCCAGAGCGCGTCGAGGCCGAGACACCCCGGCATGACCGGGTCGCCCTTGAAGTGGCAGGCGAAGAACCAGAGGTCGGGGTTGACGTCGAACTCGGCCCGGATCGATCCTTTGCCGAACTCGCCGCCATCGGTGGTGACCTCGGTGATGCGGTCGAACATCAGCATGGGCGGCAGCGGAAGCTGGGCGTTGCCGGGGCCGAACAACCGCCCTTCGCCGCATGCCAGGAGGTCGTTCTTGTCGAAGGAAGTCTTGGCTATCGTCATGTTCCGCTCAAAGCCCGCCGCTTGTCAGCGGACGCCTGCTCGCCGCCGTTCGGCACGCGCCCTTAGCACAGCCGCCCAAGGAGGCAAAACCGGCCGGAGCCGCCGCCGTTCCTTGTGCGGCGCACTTGTGCGCTTCTGCAGCGCGGCAACGGCCACCTCGCTGCTCCTCGCCGCGCCGGCCTGGAGCGCGCCCGCCTGGCGCGGAAGCGGGGGCGCGGCCGGCGCCTACGAGAACGGCCGGGCGCTGCTGGAACTCGCCTGCGAGGGAAGCCGCCTGCGCTTGTCGGCGTTCAGCCCCGGCACGGGAGGGCGCGGCGCCTCGCTGGTGGTCGAGGTCGGCGGCACCGCCTTTCTGCTCGACGCGGGCGCCACGAACCCCGACAGCCTCTCGGCCGTCGTGCCGGCGTCCCGCGCCGGCCTCCTCGTGGCCGCCTTGCGCAAGGGCAAGGCGGCGGAAGTGCGGGTGCCGGCGGGGCGCTACAGCGTGCCGCTCGCCGGCTCGGGCGCCGCGCTCGCGCCGCTCGCGGCGGCCTGCGCGCCCGCCAACCCCGCCGGCTGACGCGCCGTTCACCTCTTGCACACCGGTGTTCGCGACCCATTATCTTGCAAGACAGGAGACTGATGCTCTAGAAAGCTGGATCAGAGCTTTCCTTCATTCCGCATGAGCTGAACGGCGTTTTCGATGCACAACCGATCCCGGCCCCACACCTTCTGCGTGTTCGAGCGCCTCCGGTCCGTCGGCCTGCGCCCGACGCGCCAGCGCGTGGCCCTGTGCAACCTGATGTTCGGCGCGGGCGACCGGCACCTGTCGGCCGAAGACCTCCACGAGGAAGCGCACAAGGCCGGTGAGCCGGTCTCGCTCGCCACCGTCTACAACACGCTCCACCAGTTCACGGATGCCGGCCTCGTGCGGCCGCTCTCGGCCGAAGGCCAGCGTACCTATTTCGACACCAACACAGACGACCACCACCACTTCTTCGTCGAGGACGACAACTCGATGATCGACATCCCGGACGGGGCGCTGCGCCTGTCGGATCTTCCCGAGCCGCCGGAAGGCATGGAGATCGTCAACGTCGACGTCGTGGTGCGCCTGCGCCGCAAGAGCGATGCCGGCGCCTCGAAGGCGCCCGTCGTCGTCGCGAAGGTCGCGGCGGAGTAGGACCGCCGCAGCACACGAATTGCAGAAACAAACGAGGCGGGTTCGAGAATCGAACCCGCCTCGTTTGTTTTCATGGGACGGGCACCGACCCTGCGGGGGCGGTGCCCGGTTCCACTCAGAACTGCTCGTCGGGGTAGACGCCCCAGAGTTCGTTCTGCTTGACGAAGCCGGCCTGGCTGGAGGCCTCGACGGTGCACCAGCCGGCCTTGCACTCCTCGACCTTCGACACGACGCCCGGCTCCAT
Organism: Aurantimonadaceae bacterium; assembly: GCA_947474855.1. GTDB lineage: Bacteria > Pseudomonadota > Alphaproteobacteria > Rhizobiales > Rhizobiaceae > Antarcticirhabdus. Next base: position 10,170 of record CANJKV010000120.1, read on the forward strand.
CATCGCGACGAGCGGCGCGTCGGCGGCGGGGGTGCGATGAATGTCGATCGTGGTCGGCTTGCCCTTCAGCCAGGGCGCGGCGATCGAGGTGCGCGAGCCCGACAGGAGAGAGTGGTAGACCCAGCCTTCCGTGCCCTCCGAATCGCGGATGCGGCGCCACAGGTCGTATTCGCCGATGATCTCCACCGGCAGGCCGGGCTTCATGAAGAGCCAGGACACCGGGTAGTCCTTGCCGGGGCCGATGCGCAGGTTCACCTTGGCCGACTTCAGCGAGGCGAAGCGCGGCAGCGGCAGGTCGGTCACCGGCCCGCGGCCGGCGGCGGCGATGGCGGCGGCCGTCGGCTTCTCCGGCTTGGGCGCGGCAGCGGCGACGGTCTCGGGCTGCGGAGCGCTGGTGGCCGGCATGATGGCGAAGCCCGCGGCAGCGACGAGCAGGGCGGCGACGGAGGCGAGAAGAATGCGGGGAGCGGACACGGCGCGGCGAATCCTTGGATGCTTGGGACCGCCCCGGCGGGCAGCCCTTTGTTTCGACCGCCGCTCCTTGGTAGGAAGGCGGCTCTCAGGGGGACACGCCACCCAGGATGCGCCATGTCGGTTAATGACGGCTGAAGCTTTTCCGGCGCTGGAAGGCAAAAGGTAAGGCTGACGAGGATTGGAATGACAGAGCGTCCGAAGCCCCTGGTCATCGTCACGCGGAAGCTGCCCGACGCCGTCGAGGCGCGCATGGCCGAACTCTTCGACGCGCGTCTGAACCCGTCCGACCGGCCGCTGACCCAGCCCCAGCTCGTCGCGGCCCTGCGCCAGGCGGACGTGCTCGTGCCGACCGTCACCGACCGGATCGACCGCGCGATGATCGCGCTCGCCGGTCCCCGGCTGAAGCTCATCGCCAACTACGGCAACGGCATCGACAACATCGACGTCGAGGCGGCACTGTCGCGCGGCCTCATCGTCACCAACACGCCCAACGTCCTCGACGAGGACACGGCGGACATGACGATGGCGCTGATCCTGGCGGTGCCCCGCCGCCTCGTCGAAGGCGGCGTCCGCCTCCTGTCGGACGAGCCCTGGGCCGGCTGGTCGCCGACCGCCATGCTCGGCCGCCGGCTCGGCGGCAAGCGCCTCGGCATCCTCGGCATGGGCCGCATCGGCACGGCGGTCGCCCGGCGCGCCCGCGCCTTCGGGCTGGAGATCCACTATCACAACCGCCGACGCGTCAGCGCCAGGACCGAAGCGGAACTCGGCGCGACCTTTTGGGAGAGCCTCGACCAGATGCTCGCCCGGGCGGACATCGTGTCCGTTCATTGCCCCTCGACGCCCGGCACCTTTCACCTCCTCTCGGCCCGGCGCCTGGCGCTCCTTCAGCCGCACGCCTTCGTGGTCAACACGGCGCGCGGCGACATCGTCGACGACGCGGCGCTGATCCGGATGATCGAGGCGGGCCAGCTCGCGGGCGCGGGCCTCGACGTCTTCGAGAACGAGCCGGCGGTCGACCGCCGCCTCCTGAAGCTCGCCGCCGAGCACAAGGTCGTGCTCCTGCCGCACATGGGCTCGGCGACGATCGAGGCGCGCATCGACATGGGCGAGCGCGTCATCATCAACATCCGCACCCTCATGGACGGCCATCGCCCGCCGGACCGCGTGCTGCCCGGCCGCGGCTGATCGCGGGGCGGCCCTCGACCGAAAGTCGTATTCCTCGGCCACCGGAACGGGCGCAGACTGGTCCGGCAGTGCGGTCGCTCCTCGAACGAGAAGCCGGACCACCGGCCATGGAGCCTCCGCGAGGAAACGGCAGAGCGCGAGACGCGCCCCGAGCGGCGCCTCGCAGCGGGAGGAGCGGATCCATGAGCGAGACCTTGGAGCGCCCGGGCACGGGCGTCCGGACGATCGGCGCGGCATCGCCGCGCGACACGGCGGAAGCCTGGCTGACGAGCTTCGGGCAGGCGCTTGAGAGCGGCGACGTCGAGGCGGCGGTCGCCCACTTCGCCGAAACGAGCTTCTGGCGCGACCTCGTCGCCTTCACCTGGAACATCAAGACGGTGGAGAACCGCGAGGGCGTGCGGGCGCTTCTGGACGGCACGCTCGCCGCGGCGAAGCCCTCCGCCTTTCGGCTCGACCCGACGGAGCAGGTCACGCAGGCCGACGGCGTCACCGAGGCCTGGTTCACCTTCGAGACCGGGACGGGACGCGGCTACGGGCACGTCCGCCTGAAGGACGGCCTCGCCTGGACGCTGCTCACCACCTTGCGCGAGCTCAAGGGCTTCGAGGAGCGAAAGGGGCCGCGCCGGGAGAAGGGCGTCCTCCACGGCATCGAGCAGGGCCGCCGCTCCTGGCAGGAGCGCAAGGACGAGGCCGACGCGCGCCTCGGATACGAGGATCAGCCCTCCGTCGTCATCATCGGCGGCGGACAGGGCGGTCTCGCCCTCGCCGCGCGGCTGAAGCGCCTCGGCGTGCCTACGCTCATCGTCGAGAAGAACGAGCAGCCGGGCGACTCCTGGCGCAAGCGCTACAAGTCGCTGCACCTCCACGATCCCGTCTGGTACGACCACCTTCCCTACCTGCCCTTTCCCGACGACTGGCCGGTCTTCGCGGCCAAGGACAAGATCGCCGACTGGCTGAAGCACTACGCCTCCATCATGGAGCTGAACTTCTGGGGCAGGACGGTCGCCAAATCCGCCGCCTTCGACGAGGCCAAGGGCGAGTGGATGCTGGTGGTCGACCGGGACGGCGAGGAGGTGACGCTCCGCCCCAAGCACATCGTCATGGCGACGGGCCTCTCGGGCAAGCCGAACAAGCCGCGCTTCCCAGGGATGGAGCGCTTCAAGGGCGTCCAGGAGCACTCCTCCGAGCACAAGGGGCCGGAGGGCTGGGCGGGCAAGCGCGCCGTCGTGATCGGCTCCAACAACTCCGCCCACGACATCTGCGCCGCCCTTTGGGAGCAAGGGGCGGACGTGACCATGGTGCAGCGCTCCTCCACCCACATCATCCGGTCCGACACGCTGATGGAGCTGGCGCTCGGCGGCCTCTACTCGGAAGAAGCGCTGGCGAACGGCATCACCACGGACAAGGCCGACCTGATCTTCGCCTCCGTGCCGTACCGGATCATGCACGAGTTCCACATCCCCGTGTACGAGGCGGCGAAGGCGCGCGATGCCGACTTCTACGACAGGCTGGAGAAGGCCGGGTTCGACCTGGATTTCGGCGAGGACGGCTCGGGCCTCTTCATGAAGTACCTGCGCCGCGGCTCGGGCTACTACATCGACGTCGGCGCCTCGGAGCTGATCGCCGACGGCAAGATCAAGCTCAAGGCCGGCCAGGTCTCCGAGATCACGGAACACGGCGTCAAGCTCGACGACGGCACGGAGCTGCCCGCCGACCTCATCGTCTACGCCACCGGCTATTCCTCGATGAACGGCTGGCTGGTCGACCTGATGGGCCAGAAGGCCGCGGACACGGTCGGCAAGTGCTGGGGCATGGGCTCGAACACCACGAAGGATCCCGGCCCCTGGGTCGGCGAGCTGCGCAACATGTGGAAGCCGACCGCCCTGCCGAACCTTTGGTTCCACGGCGGCAACCTCCACCAGTCGCGCCACTACTCGCAGTTCCTGTCGCTCCAGTTGAAGGCGCGGATGGAAGGCCTCTACACCCCGGTCTGGGGCCGCGAGGAGGTTCACCACAAGGCCTGAGCTCGGCCGCCTGCCGCTCCGGCCAGGATGCGCCGTTTCAGGTCGTGTCCGGGCCGCCCCCGTGGCGGGACGGTCGCACTCCTCCCGCGCCGTGACCCGTCACGGCCGCGCGCGCCCGGCGCCTTGCCGGCGCGCGTGGTCCTCGGCGCCGGGTCTCTGCATGTTTTTTATGCCTGCCGCTCGCCTGGGCAGTGACGGCTCGCGCGGACCGTGCGATCGTCAGGCGGCCGTAGAGGCGCCGGCCCTTGGATCCGCGGCGCCCGCAACCTGCCGAGGAGCCGCGCGATGACCGTTTCCGCCGTCCACCCGGTCGACGCCGCGCCGGCTCCCGCCCGCCTCGTGCCGCTCGCCCTCCAGCACGTCCTGGTGATGTATGCCGGCGCGGTCGCCGTGCCGCTGATCATCGGCCGGGCGCTGAACCTGTCGCCCGCCGAGGTCGCCTTCCTGATCAGCGCC
>CANJKV010000121.1 GCA_947474855.1 Aurantimonadaceae bacterium
CCAACTGACCGCTGCCGCACGTCGACGCGCGAGCGCCCGCCTCCTTCAAAGGGGCGGGCGCTTCTGCTAGAGGCGGGCGCAACGCGAACGACGCTTCCGAAGGACGTCACCTTATGGCGCACGCCGTTTCCCCGCTCGCCCCGAAGACCGCCCCGGCCATGCCGGCCATCGAGGGGCTGCGCATCGCCACGGGCGCGGCCGGGATCAAGTACAAGGGGCGCACCGACGTGCTCCTGATGGTCTGCGACCGGCCGGCCTCGGTCGCCGGCGTCTTCACCCGCTCGCGCTGCCCCTCGGCGCCCGTCGACTTCTGCCGGGCGAACCTTGCAGGCGGCACGCTCCGCGCCCTCGTCGTCAACTCCGGCAACGCCAACGCCTTCACCGGCGCCAAGGGGCGGGCGGCGACGCAGGAGACCGCGCGCGGCGCGGCCGAGGCCGTGGGCTGCGCCCCGGGCGAGGTCTTCCTCGCCTCCACCGGCGTCATCGGCGAGCCGCTCGACGCCTCCAAGATTTCCGCGCTCCTGCCGGACCTCGCGAGCGTCGCCGCGCCGGCGGGCTGGGCGGAGGCCGCGAGCGCGATCATGACCACCGACACCTACCCGAAGGTCGCGACGCGGAGCGTCGAGATCGGCGGCGCGAGGGTGACGATCAACGGCATCGCCAAGGGAGCGGGCATGATCGCGCCGGACATGGCGACGATGCTGTCCTTCGTCGCGACCGACGCGGCCATCGCCGCGCCCGCTCTCCAGGCGCTCCTGTCGGCGGCCGTCGAGCCGAGCTTCAACTCGGTGACGGTGGATTCCGACACCTCGACCTCCGACACGCTGATCCTCTTCGCGACGGGCGCGGCCGAGGCGCGCGGCGCCTCGGCCATCGCGGACGCGCAGGACACGCGCCTGTCGGCCTTCCGGGCGGCGCTGTCCGACCTCCTCCTCGACCTCGCCCGGCAGGTAGCGCGGGACGGCGAGGGCGCGCGGAAAGAAATCCAGGTGACGGTCGAGGGCGCCGAGAGCGACGCGTCCGCCAAGCGGATCGCGCTCTCCATCGCCAATTCGCCGCTTGTGAAGACGGCGGTCGCCGGCGAGGACGCCAACTGGGGGCGCGTCGTGATGGCCGTCGGCAAGGCCGGCGAGCCGGCCGACCGCGACCGCTTGTCGATCTGGTTCGGCGACGTGCGCGTGGCGCACGAGGGCGCGCGCGATCCGAACTATTCGGAAGACGCGGCGAGCGCCGCCATGCGCGAGAGCGTCATCCCCGTCCGCGTCGACCTCGGCCTCGGATCGGGGCGCTGGACGGTCTACACCTGCGATCTCACCAAGGAGTACGTCGCGATCAATGGCGACTACCGAAGCTGAGCGGCTGCGCCAGCAGGCGATCGTCCGGCGCCTGGAGGCGGCGGGCTTCCGTGCCTGGCCCGCCTCCTCGACGATCTTCGACGGCACCTGGGCCGTGCGGGTGACCACGAGCTTTCCGGCCAAGCGCCTGAATTCGGTGAACCCGCTCGACCCGTCCGACCACAAGGACATCCCCGAGCGCATCGCCAAGGCAGCGCGCCATTTCGCGAGCTTCGGCCGGCAGCTCCTATTCCGACAGTCGCCGCTGGCGGCCCCCGAACTCGTCGCCCACCTCGACGCGGAGGGCTGGAGCCGCGAGGGCGAAACGCTGGTGATGACGGCCGATCTCGGCAAGCTCGACCTGTCCGGCGCGCTCGACGGCATCCCGATCCGCGATCCCGCGCGCTACGTCGAGGCGAGCCTCAAGGTCCACGAGCGCCCGGCCGCGCTGCGCTCGGGCCTCACCGCCATCCTCGAATCGATCCGGCCGGAAAAGGGCATGTTCCTGCGGGAAAGCGCGGGCGGCGAGGCGCTGGCCGTCGCGCTCGTCATCCACGACAACGATCTGGCCGGCCTCCTCGACGTGGCCGTGGATCCCGCGGCGCGCAATCGCGGGATCGGGCGCGAGCTGATCACGACCGCCCTTCGATTTGCCGCGCATCGCGGCGCCGCGACGGCCTGGGTGCAGGTCGAAGCGGACAACGGCCCGAGCCGCCACCTGCTAACCTCCATCGGCTTCTCCGAAGTGTATCGCTACGTCTACAGGCTGCCGCCGGGCACCGCCGGAGTGCGCCATGTCTGAGGCCCCGCGAAAGCTGCTTCTCGTCGCGGCCTGCGCGCTGATCGACGCGGACGGGCGCATCCTTCTCGCCGAGCGGCCGGCCGGCAAGTCGCTGGCCGGTCTCTGGGAGTTTCCCGGCGGCAAGATCGAGCCCGGCGAAACGCCGGAGGAAACGCTGGTGCGCGAGCTGCGCGAGGAACTGGGCATCGAGACCAGGGCCGCCTGCCTCGCGCCGCTGACCTTCGCCAGCCACAGCTACGAGACCTTCCACCTCCTGATGCCGCTCTACGTCTGCCGGCGCTTCGAGGGCGTCGCGACGGGACGGGAGGGGCAGCGACTGAAATGGGTGAGGCCGCAGAACCTGCGCGACTATCCAATGCCGCCGGCCGACCTTCCGCTGATCGCGCATCTCCAGGACTTGCTTTGAGGCCGGGATCATTCCCGTCAGTTCTATCCGGAGCTTTAAGGCGATCTTCATCGGCAGTCGCGATGCTTGTCCCAACGGCAGACGCAGGGGAGAACCGCTGAGGGCTGTCCGCTCCGTGAGGCCGTCATGACCGATGCTCCGCCAGACGAGGACGCCGCGCCGAACGCGTCGCCCCTCAGCCGCATCCGGGTCGCGGTTCCCGCCTGGGGCGTCGTCGCGGTCGCCGTCGCGGCGCTCGCGGCAGCGATCCTGCCGCCGGTGGCGGAAGACGGGCTCGTGGCGCTGCTGGACGACCGGGCGCAGGGCGTCGATCCGATCGTGACCGGCACGGCCGTCGTGGCCCCGCAGCGGCGCTACACGATTCACCGCAGCGTGCTCCAGTCCGCCGGCGAGACCTGCACGGTGTTCGCCGACGGTCGCGCGCTTGGCGCATGCTGACGAGGAGCGAGGCGTCCGTGACATCCGATACCCGACCGGTTCATCGCCGATCCCTGATCTCGCGGCTTTCGGCCTGCCGGCGCGGCGCGACGGCCATCGAATACGCCTTGATCGGCGCGATCCTCTCCACCTTCATCCTCACCGCGGTGACGAGTCTCGGCACGGACCTGCGATCCGTCTTCGACAACATCATCGCCACCCTCGGCACCGCTCTGTCCTGAGCGGCTGAGCGGGAAGGGCAGGGCGGGCGGCAGCCCATCGGGGCGGGCCGTCCTGCCTGCATCTGGGATAGGCGAGCATCGTGTCCGCGTCCGGGACCTGGAGTCCGACGCCGTCCGGCTCGTGGCCGAGCCCCGGGCTCGATGAACATCCCGGCGATCGCGACGCCCCGGGCGAGCATCGACCGTCGATACCGAGCGCGAGGGGATCGTCGTCGTGGCGCTCTCAGCCCCGCAGGTGCCCGTCCGAGCAGGCCGGCACGAAGGTGCCGGGGACCGCGAAGAGGACGAGGCGCTGTTCCGCAAAGATGAACACATCCGCGCTCGTCACGCCGTTCGACTCGTCGGGATCGGGGGCGCCGTCCGGGACGTGCGAGCTGTCGGGAGGCGCCTCGTCGACGAAGCGGCGGACGGGTCAGACGGGACGGCACCCTGCGCCTTCCGTCCACATTATGGACCATTCCGCCGATTTCCTTTCAAGCCGTGGCCGATGTCGACGAGCTTGCCACCGCGAGAGCCGGGCACAGAGGGGTTTGACGGTTCGATCCGCTTTCCCATCGTGCTCGCCCTCGTCCCATCATGTGGAACGATTGTGGAAAATTCTGGCAGGATCGGCCCGGCGGCGGTTGCGGGGTTTGGCCGGATGGTGCAGGTTCCCTGCCGAATGCCGGTTCCGGACCTGGGAGGGGCCGACCGGCGAAGGAGCCGGGACACCGGCGACGGGAGGATGAGGGCGCTCGCATGACGGGCGCTTCACGCCGAGCCTGAGCGCGGCCCCACGGGTGCCGCTCGGGGCCCGTCGCCGCGTGGGTCCGGAACGATCGAGCGCGCGGGGCCTGTCCGCAGGCGGCGCGGTTCGGCGCGACCCCCGGGAGGACGCGGCATGGCGGTGGCAGGCACGGCGAGCAGCGACGACGCGGCCCTTCTGGCCGGCATGGAAGGCGCGAGCCTGGGGGGCGGATCGCGCTGGATGCGCCCCGTCGAACTCGTGGCGGCGAGCCTTCTCGCCTTCATCATCGCGCTTCTGCTGACCGGCGTCTTCTCGCGCTACGTCCTCGCCAGGCCCGTCATCTGGATCGACGAGGTCGCCTCGATCTCCTTCCTCTGGCTCGCCATGCTCGGCGCCGCCATGGCGGTCGACCGCTCCGAGCACCTGCGCCTGACGCTCTTCGTCAACCTCCTGCCCGAGCGCCTTCGCGGCTTCGCCTCGACGCTGGCGCTCGTTCTCATGGCCGTCTTCCTCGCCAGCCTTCTGATGCCGGCGATCGACTACGCCTACGAGGAAGCCTACGTCATCTCGGCCGCGCTCAACATTCCGATGAGCTGGCGCGCCTCCGCCCTGCCCTTCGGCATCGGGCTCATGCTGCTCCTCGCCCTCGTGAACGCCGTCAGGGGGTCGCGCCCCGCCGAGCTCGCCGGATCGATCGTTTTCGCAGGCATCGTCGGCGGGCTGTTCTGGCTCGGCATGCCGGCGATCAGGACCCTCGGCAACTGGAACATCGTCGTGTTCCTCGTCGGCTTCGTCGCCTTCTTCCTCGTCATCGGCGTGCCCATCGCCTTCTGCTTCGGCCTCGGTACGCTCGCCTTCCTGACCTTCGCGACCAACGTCCCCGTCTTCGTGATGATCGGGCGCATGGACGAGGGCATGTCGGCGATCATCCTCCTGTCGGTGCCGATCTTCGTCCTGCTCGGCTGCGTCCTCGACGCGACGGGCATGGGCCGGGCGATCGTCGAGTTCCTCGCCTCGCTCCTCGGCCACGTGAAGGCCGGCATGTCCTACGTCCTTCTCGGCTCGCTCTTCCTCGTCTCCGGCATCTCGGGTTCCAAGGTCTCGGACATGGCGACGGTCGCCCCGGCGCTGTTCCCCGAGATGAAGCGGCGCGGCCACAAGCCGCGCGAGATGATCGCGCTCCTCGCCACGGGCGCGGCGATGGCCGACACGGTGCCGCCCTCGATCGTCCTCATCGTGCTGGGCTCGGCCGCGGGCGTCTCGATCGCCGGGCTCTTCACCTCGGGCTTCGCCATCGCGATGGTGCTGCTCGCCGTCCTCGCGGTGCTGGCCCGCTGGAAGGCGCGGGGCGAGGCGATGGAGGGTGTGCGCCGCGCACCGATCTCGCTGATGGGCAAGACCCTCCTCGTCGCGGCGCCCGCCCTCGTCCTGCCCTTCCTGATCCGCTCGGCGGTGGGCGGGGGCGTCGCCACCGCGACCGAAGTGTCCACGATCGCCGTCCTCTACGCCATGGCGATCGGCGCGCTGCTCTACGGCGGCCTGCGGCCCGGGCGCATCTACGCCATGCTGGTGGAAACGGCGGCGCTGTCGGGCGCGATCCTCCTCATCCTCGGCACGGCCTCGGCCATGGCCTGGGCGCTGACGCAGACGGGCTTCGCCTTCCAGCTCGTCAGCGCGGTCCAGGCGCTGCCGGGCGGTTGGCTCACCTTCATGGGCGTCACCATCCTGATCTTCCTGGTGCTGGGCTGCGTGCTGGAGGGACTGCCGGCGATCGTGCTCATGGCGCCGATCATGTTCCCGATCGCCCGCTCGCTCGGCATCAACGACATCCACTACTCGATGGTCGTGGTGACGGCGATGAACATCGGCCTGATGACCCCGCCCATCGGCATCGGCTTCTATATCGCCTGCAAGATCGGCAATGTTTCGCCCGACGAGGCGATGCGCGCGATCTGGCCCTACATCGGCGCGCTCATGGTCGGCCTCCTCGCCATCGCCGCCGTTCCCTTCTTCTCCACCGCCTTCCTTTGAGAGGCGGGCGGAGGCGAGCCCATCTCAGCCAACGACAAGAAACGTGAGGAAACGAAACGCCATGACCCTCAGCCTGTCCCGCCGCAAGTTCATGATCGGGGCCGCCGGCGCCGGCATCGCCACGAGCTTCGCGATCCGCAGCCGGCCGGCCGAGGCCGCCGAGTTCTCCTACAAGTTCGCCAACAACCAGGCGCTCACGCACCCGATGAACGTGCGGGCCGGCGAGGCGGTGGCGAAGATCAAGGAAGAGTCCGGCGGGCGCGTCGAGATCAACATCTTCCCCTCCAGCCAGCTCGGCGCCGACACCGACATGCTGAGCCAGGTGCGCTCAGGGGGCGTCGAGTTCTTCTCGCTCTCTCCGATCATCCTCTCGACGCTCGTCCCCAACGCCTCGATCAACGGCGTCGGCTTCGCCTTCCCGAGCTACGACCAGGTCTGGCCGGCCATGGACGGCAAGCTCGGCGAGTATGCGCGCGGCCAGATCGCCGAGCGCGGGCTCGTCACCTTCTCCAAGATCTGGGACAACGGCTTCCGCCAGATCACCTCGTCCAACAAGCCGATCGCGACGCCGGCCGACCTCGAGGGCTTCAAGATCCGCGTGCCGGTCTCGCCGCTCTGGACCTCGATGTTCTCGGCCTTCGGCTCGGCCCCGGCCTCGATCAACTTCGCCGAAACCTACACCGCGCTCCAGACCGGCATCGTCGACGGGCAGGAGAACCCGCTGGCGATCCTGACCACGCACAAGATCTACGAGGTGCAGAAGTTCGTCTCCATGACGAACCACATGTGGGATGGCTTCTGGATTCTGGGCAACCGCCGCGCCTGGGAAGCCCTGCCGGAGGACCTCCAGGAGATCGTCGAGCGCAACTTCAACGACGCCGCGATGCTCGAGCGCGACGACGTCATGAAGCTCAACGCCTCGCTGCGCGCCGAGCTGGAGGGGCACGGGATGACCTTCAACGAGCCGGACACCGCGGCTTTCCAGAAGAAGCTGGCCGATGCCGGCTTCTACGCCGAATGGAAGGGCAAGTACGGCGACGAGGCCTGGGCGATCCTCGAAGAGGCCGTCGGCAAGGACCTCGGCTGAGGCGAGGAGGCCCGGGCGCGATGGATGGAGGCGCCGTGAGGCTCGACGAGGCGGTGGCGCGCGCGAGCGGCTCCGGCGGGGCGCAGGCGGTGGAGCGGGCCTTCCAGCTCCTCGGCCTCGTCGCCGGCGGTGGAGCACGCGGGCTCTCGCTCGGCGAGGCGGTGGCGGGCAGCGGCCTCAACAAGCCGACCGCCCGGCGCCTGCTGCTGGCGCTGATGCGTGCCCGCATGGTCGAGCAGGACGAGGAGTCGCGACGCTACCGCCTCGGACCGCAGCTCTACGTGCTCGGCCAGATCGCCTCGCGCCGCCACGGCCTTCTGGAGGTGTCGGGCGACGCCCTGCGGCGCCTCGCGGCGGCAAGCGGCGACACGGCCTTCCTGTCGATGCGCCGGGACGACTACGCCGTCTGCCTGCACCGCGAGGAAGGATCGCACCCGATCCGCACCCACGCGCTGCAGGCGGGCGACCAGCATCCGCTGGGCGTCGGCGCGGGCTCGCTGGCGATCCTTGCGGCGCTTTCCGAACCGGAGGTCGAGGCGGTCCTCGCGCGCATCGAGCCGGCGGTCCGCGAGAGCTATGCCGGCTACTCCCTCGACGTAATCCGAGAGGACGTCGCGCAAGCCCGGATCGAGGGCGTCGCGCTCAATCCCGGCCGCGTCCTCCAGAACTCCTGGGGCCTCGGGCGCGCCCTGCGCTTTCCCGATGGCGGCGTCGCGGGCGCGCTGTCGCTCGCCGCCATCGACGGGCGCATGGGCGAGGCGCGCCGGCCCGAGCTCGCTCGCCTCCTCACCGAGGAGGCCGCCCGCATCGAAACGCGGCTCGCGCGGATGTTTCGCGCCGAGCCGGACGACACGCAAGCCGGAACCGCGCGGTCCCGCCGCAAGGCGTGAGACCGGCGCCGAACCTGAAAGGCACGAGAACCATGGCAGACCCGCAGATCGTCGGCTGGGCCCATTCGCGCTTCGGCAAGTCGGAGGCGCCGGGCACGCGCGAGCTGATGGCCGAGGTGGCCTTGCCCGCGCTGGAGCATGCCGGCCTGTCGCCGGCCGACGTCGACGGCCTCTTCGTCGGCGTCTACAACAACGGCTTCACCGCGCAGGACTTTCAAGGAGCCCTCGTCGGCATGGGCGCGGACGAGCTGTCGCGGGTTCCCGCCGTGCGGCTGGAGAACGCCTGCTCGACGGGCTCGGCCGCGATCAACGCCGCGCTCGACTTCATCGCCGCGGGGCGCGGGCGCGTCGCGCTCGTCGTCGGCGCGGAGAAGATGACGGGGGTTCCGACGAGCCGGGCCGGCGACATCCTCCTCTCGGCCTCCTTCCGCGAGGAGGAGGCGGACGTCGAGGGCGGCTTCGCCGGGCTCTTCGGGCGCATCGCGCAGAGCTACTTCCAGCGCTACGGCGACCGCTCGGAGGAGCTGGCCCGCATCGCGGCGAAGAATCACCGCAACGGCATGGCCAATCCTTATGCCCACATGCGCAAGGATTTCGGCGTCGAGTTCTGCAACACGATCTCCGACAAGAACCCCTACGTCGCCGCGCCCCTGCGCCGCACCGACTGCTCGCTGATCTCCGACGGCGCCGCCGCGCTCGTGATCGCCGACGCGGAGATCGCGGCCGGGCTGGAGCGGGCCGTCGCCTTCCGCTCGCGCGCCCATGCCAACGACGTGCTCGCCCTCTCGCGCCGCGACCCCACCGCCTTCGACGGCGCACGGCGCGCCTGGGAACAGGCGCTGGAGCGTGCCGGCCTGACCTTGGCCGACCTCGACCTCGTCGAGACCCACGACTGCTTCACCATCGCCGAGCTCATCGAGTACGAGGCCATGGGCCTCGCCGAGCCGGGGCAGGGCTATCGCGTCGTGCGCGACGGCACGGCGGAGCGCGGCGGGCGCCTGCCGGTGAACCTGTCGGGCGGCCTGAAGTCGAAGGGCCATCCGATCGGCGCCACCGGCGTCTCGATGCACGTCATGGCGGCGATGCAGCTGTGCGGCGAGGCGGGCGAGATGCAGCTTCCCGGCGCCACGAAGGCCGGCGTCTTCAACATGGGCGGCGCGGCGGTCGCCAACTACGTCTCCATCCTGGAGCGCGCCAAGTGAGCGCGAGCCTCGATCCCGCCGGCGGCGTCGCCCCCGTCTCGACGCGGGTGATGAACCTCGCCCGCTTCGTGACGCAGGCCGCCCGGCGCGAGCCGAACGGCGTCGCTTTCGTTTGGGGCGATCTCGAACTGAGCTGGGCCGAACTCGACGCGCGGATCGAGACCATGGCGGCGGCGCTGCAGGAACGCTTCGGGGTGGCGAAGGGCGAGCGCATCCTCGTCCAGTCGCAGAACTGCAACCAGATGTTCGAGGCCATGTTCGCCTGCTTCCGGGCGGGCGCGGTCTATGTGCCCACCAACTTCCGCCAGACGCCCGACGAGGTCGCCTATCTCGCCCAGGCGAGCGGCGCCTCGGGCCTGATCTGCAACGCATCCTTCCCGGCCCATGCCGCGGCCGTGGCGGCGGCCTGCCCGACCTTACGCTTCACGGTCGCGATCGGCGAGGCGGAGTTCGGGCCGGACTGGGACGCGCTCGCCGCCGAGCACCGCGGCGCCCGCGCGGCCGAGGTGCCCGTCTTCCGCGACGATCCCTGCTGGTTCTTCTTCACCTCGGGCACCACGGGCCGGCCGAAGGCGGCGGTCCTGACCCACGGGCAGATGGCCTTCGTGGTCAACAACCACCTGTGCGACCTGATGCCGGACCTGACCTCGGCGGATGCCTCGCTCGTCGTCGCGCCCTTGTCGCACGGGGCGGGCGTCCACGCTCTCACCCAGGTCGCCAAGGGCGTGAAGACCGTGCTCCTGCCCGGCGAGCGCTTCGACGTCGAGGCGGCCTTCCGCCTGATCGAGCGCTGGCGCGTCTCGACGGTCTTCACCGTGCCGACCATCCTGAAGCTCCTCGTCGAGCACGAGGCGGCGGGGCGCTTCGACCATTCGAGCCTGCGCGCCGTGATCTATGCCGGCGCGCCGATGTATCGCGAGGACCAGAAGCGGGCCCTCAAGGTGCTGGGCCCCAAGATCGTCCAGTATTTCGGCCTCGGCGAGGTGACCGGCGCGATCACCGTCCTGCCGGCCGCCCTCCACGACGCCGAGGACAGCGAGGGCGCGAAGCTCGGCACCTGCGGCGTCGAGCGCACGGGCATGGAGGTATCCATCCAGGACGATGCCGGACATGCCCTCGGCCCCGGCGACACGGGCGAGATCTGCGTGATCGGCCCGGCGGTCTTCGCCGGCTACTACGACAACCCCGAGGCCAACGCGAAAGCCTTCCGGAACGGCTGGTTCCGCACCGGCGACCTCGGCCACCTGGATGCCCAAGGCTTCCTCTTCATCACCGGCCGGGCCTCGGACATGTACATCTCCGGCGGCTCCAACGTGTATCCCCGCGAGATCGAGGAGAAGATACTGACCCATCCCGGCGTCAGCGAGGTCGCTGTGCTCGGCGTGCCGGACCCGCTCTGGGGCGAGGTCGGCATCGCCGTCTGCGTGGCGTCCGCAGGCTCCAGCCCGACGGAAGCGGATCTCGCGGCCTTTCTCGACGGGAAGATGGCCCGCTACAAGCTGCCGAAGCGCTTCCTGTTCTGGGAGAGCCTGCCCAAATCCGCCTACGGCAAGATCACCAAGAAGATGGTGCGCGAGGAGCTGGAGCGCCGCGGCGACTTGGCGGCGCCGGGCGACGCACCCGCGCGCCGGAGCGCCTGAGATGGCCCGCGCGCTCCTCCATCCCGGCCCGCCGGTCCTGCCGCGGCGCGAGGCGGTCGCGGCCCGGCTGCGGCCGGTCGAAGGCGTGCTCCGGCCCGGCGAGGTGGTGATGGACGGCGTCGCCCGGCTGATGGCGGAGGCGGGGTGCGTCGGCGGCGTGCTGCGCCTGTCCGGCGGCCACCTCGCGCCCTTCCGATACGTCCTTCCGGCGGCCTCGAACGACGGCATCCACGCCGCCTGGTACAGCGAGACGCACGCGCCCGACGCCGGCGGACGCATCGCCGAGGCGACGGCGATCGTCGGGCGCCGCGACGGCGCGCCCTTCCTCCACTGCCACGGCCGCTGGGACACGTGCGAGGCGGTCGAGCGCATGGGTCACATGCTGCCCTTCGACTGCACCGTCGCCGAGCCGATCGCCGTCACCGGCCTTTGCAGCGCCGCCGTCCTCTTCGAGGGCCTGCCCGACGAGGAAACGGCCTTCACCCTCTTCACCCCGCGCAGCGACGGGGCGGCGGAGGAAGCGGGCCGGCGCGGCCTGTTCCTGCGCCTGCGACCGAACGAAGACGTCTGCGGTGCGCTCGAGGCCGCTGCGGCGGCGGCCGGCTTGCCGGACGCCGAGGTTCTCGGCATCGGCTCGATCAACGAGGTGGTCTTCGACGATGGGCGGCGCGTTTCCTGCCATGCGACGGAGATCGCGATCGAGGAGGGCCGGATCGAGGCGGGCCGCGCCCGGCTCGACGTGTCGGTGGTCGACATCGCCGGCGCCGTTCATCGCGGCCGGCTGGTGTCCGGCGACAATCCGGTGGGCGTCACCTTCGAGTTGGTGATCGCGGCAGCCGAGGAGTCCGGCCCGTGAGCGCGCGATCGATCGCGATCACCGGCGCGGCCTCCGGCATCGGCCGGGCTGCGACGCTTCTCCACCTCGCGCGCGGCTGGCACGTCTTCGCGCTCGATCGCGACGCCGCGGCCCTCGACGCCCTCGTCGCCGCGCTGCCTGGGGAAGCCCTCGACGCGGTGCCCCTCGACGTCACCGACCAGGCCGGCATCGACGCCTTCGCGACGCGCGCGGCCGGGGCGCCCGTTCCCTTGCGCGCCCTCGTCAACTCCGCCGGCATCGCTTCCGCCGCGCGCTTCCGGGAAACGACGCCCGAGCTGATGCGCCGGCTCTACGAGGTCAACGTCGTCGGCGCCTTCGCCCTGTCCAAGGCGCTCGCGCCGGTCCTCGAAGCCAATGGCGGCGGGTCGATCGTCCAGATCGCTTCCGTCTCCGGCATCAAGGGCAATCTCGGCCGCGCCGCCTACGGCGCTTCCAAGGGCGCCCTCATCACGCTGGCCAAGGTCATGGCGGTGGAACTCGCCCCGGACGCCATCCGCGTCAACGTGGTCGCGCCGGGGCCGATCGAGACGCCGATGGTGGCGCAGCACCACTCGGCCGAGCAGCGCGCCGAATGGCACCGCACCGTGCCGCTGCGCCGCTACGGCACGCCGGAGGAGATCGCGGAAGCCATCGCCTTCCTCTGCGACGACGAGCGCGCCTCCTACGTGACCGGTCAGGTGCTCTCGGTGGACGGCGGCTTCACGGCCGCCGGTTTGATGGCATAGTTCAACAGCCGGCCACCAATCGGCTGCGCGGCGCGGGAGGCGCCGGACGACGGACGGATGAAGGGAGGAGCCCCATGATCAAGACATTCGAGACCTCCGACGGCGCGCGGCTCGCCTACCTGGACGAAGGGGAGGGCGACGTCCTCGTCTTCCTGCCCGGCTGGTCGCAGTCGGCGGCGATGTTCCGCCACCAGGTCGAGCACTTCTCGAAGACGTACCGCGTGATCGCGCTCGACTTCCGCGGCCACGGCGCCTCGGCCAAGGCGGATCGCGGCTATCGCATCTACCGCTTCGCCGCCGATGTCGCCGAGCTCTTGGCGCATGCGGGCGTCGAGCGGGCGAGCGTCGTCGGCTGGTCCATGGGCGCCTCGGTGCTCTGGGCCTACCTCGACATCTTCGGGACGGGCCGGATCGACCGTCTCGTCTTCGTGGACGAGCCGGCGTCGGTCATGCGTCAGGCCGGAATGGACGACGAGGCGGCGGCGGATGCCGGGGCGCTCTTCGACGCCGCGACCATGGTCGCCATCGCCGCGCAGATCGCGGGTCCCGACGGTCACGCGATGCGCGGTGCCTTTCTCGACACGATGATCACCAAGGGCATTCCGGACGATCTCAAGGCCTTTCTCCTCGCCGAGAACCTCAGGGTCGATCCCGCCGACGTCGCCTCGCTCTTCGTCAATCACTGCGCCATGGACTGGCGCGACGTCTTCGCGCGGGTCGACCGGCCGACACTGGTGATCGGCGGGCGCGTCAGCCACGTCTCGATGCGCTCGCAGGAATGGATCCACGCGAAGATCCCGGGCTCCGAGCTCGTCGTCTTCGACGAGACGCAGGGCGGTGCGCACTTCCCCTTCATCGAGGCGCCGGACGCCTTCAACGCCGTCCTCGCGCGCTTCCTCAGCGCGCAGGCCCCGGCCGCGGAGGCCGCGTGAGCGTCGTCGCCCCACCGCTGCCGCCCCACGCGCCGGCGCCCTCGCGGCGTCTGGCCGGGCGCACCGTCCTCGTCTTCGGGGCGGGCACCTCGGGCGAGGGCTGGAGCAACGGACAGGCGGCCGCCTACGCCTACGCGCTGGCCGGCGCCGACCTCGCCCTCGTCGATCTCGTGCGCGACCGCGCCGAGGCGACGGCGGCGCTCTGCGAGGGCGTCGGCGCGAGGACGCTCGCCATCGGCGCCTCGGCGATCGATCCGGCGGCCGTCGAGGCGGTCTTCGCCCGAACGATCGAGCGCTTCGGGGCGATCGACGTCCTCCACAACAATGCCGGCATCGCCGAGGTCATGCCGACCGCCGAGATGACTGACGCCGTCTGGCGCCGCGCCTTCGACCTCAACGTCGACGCGCCCTTCATCGCCTGCCGGCTGGCGCTCCGACAGATGCTGCGCCAGCCGCGCGGCGGCGTCATCACCAACATCTCCACCGTCGGCTCGATCCGCTGGTCGGGCATGGCCTATGCCGGCTACGCCGCCTCCAAGGCGGCGCTGAACCAGCTGACGCAAGTCATCGCCGTCGAGCACGCCGCCCGCGGCATCCGAGCCAATGCCGTGGTGCCGGGCATCCTCGATACCCCCCTGGTGATGAACCAGCTCGCCGCCCGCTTCGGCGGCGACGTCCAGGCGGCCCGTGCGACCCGCGCCGCGATGACGCCGACGAACTACGCGGGCGACGCCTTCGACGTCGCCAATGCGAGCGTGTTCCTCGCCAGCGACGAGGCCCGCTACGTCAACGGCCAGATGCTGGTGGTTGACGGAGGCTTGTCGGCGCGGTGCGCATGAGGGCGGGGGATTAACGATCCCCCGCGAGCCCG
>CANJKV010000122.1 GCA_947474855.1 Aurantimonadaceae bacterium
CGCCTGGCGCTGCCCGCGACGCGCTTCGCCGTTCTGGCCTATCTGCGGCTCGTGGAGAAGCACACGCTTCTGGAGGCGATCGCCTCCTCGCTGACGGAGATGTTCTCGCCGCAGGTCATCGGCGAGCGCGTCTCGGCCATCCTGCAGCGGTATCCCTACATCGACGCGGACACGCTCGGCTACTTCACCCCGCGCCTCACCCAGGCGCCCCGCGACGTCGACGTGGCGCTCGCCTACGTGCGCGAGCATGCCCGCACCCAGGACACGCAGCAGCAGGTCGTGGACGCGCTGATCACCAAGTGCGACATCCTTTGGAGCATGCTCGACGCCCTGCATTTCGCCTATGTCGAGCCGCGCTTCGTTCCGCCCGGCGCCTTCGTGCCCGAGGATGCGGGATGACCCGGCCGCAGCGCCCGATCGCCGGCGCGCAGTCGCGGCCGGCCCTGCCGCGCCACGTGCGCATGCACTTCGACGAGCGGCGCGGCGCCTGGGCGCTGTTGTCGCCGGAAAAGGTGCTCTGGCCCGACGAGATCAGCCTGGCGATTCTGCGCCGCTGCGACGGCCGGTCGGAGGCCGGTGCGATCGCCAGATCACTGGCCCTCGACTACGAGGCGGACGAGGACGAGGTGCTGGCCGACGTGCTGGCCTTCCTGCAGGACTGGAGCGATCGCATGGTGGTGCGGCTGTGAGCGAGGCGGGACCCGGCCTTCCGATCGGCATCCTCGCCGAGCTCACCCACCGCTGCACGCTGCAATGCGCCTATTGCTCGAACCCGCTCGAACTGTTGAAGGCCGACAAGGAGCTCGGTACCGCCGAGTGGCGATCGATCTTCGAGCAGGCGGCCGATCTCGGCATCCTCCAGGTGCACCTGTCGGGCGGCGAGCCGATCCTGCGGCCCGACCTCGCCGATCTCGTGGGCGTCCTGGCCTCGCGCGGCGTCTATTCCAACCTCATCACCGCCGGCGTCGGCCTCGACGAGGCGCTGACGGCGCGGCTGGCCGCGGCCGGGCTCGATCACGTGCAGATCTCGTTCCAGGGCGCGCGCCCGCAAACGACGGAGGCGATCGGGCGCCTGCGCGGGAGCCACGAGAAGAAGCTCGCCGCCGCGCGCGCCGTGCGGGCGGCGGGCCTGCCCCTCACCGTCAACGCGCCGATCCACCGGCGCAACATCGAGGAGGTCGAGCTGTTCATCGACCTCGCGCTCGAACTCGGGGCGGAGCGCCTGGAGATCGCCAACGTCCAGTATTACGGTTGGGCGCTCCTGAACCGGCCGGCGCTGATGCCGCCGCGCGAAGCGGTGGAGCGGCAGATCGGGATCGTGGAGGCAGCGCGCGCCGCCCTGCGCGGCATTCTCGCCATCGACTTCGTCGCGCCGGACTATTATGCGAGCTTCCCCAAGGCCTGCATGGGCGGCTGGGCGCGCGACGCCTTCATGATCACGCCCGACGGCACGGCGATGCCCTGTCACGCCGCGGCCTCGATCCCGGGCCTGCGCTTCGACAACGCCGCCCGGCTTCCCTTGGCCGAGATCTGGAACCGATCGCCCGCCTTCGAGGCCTATCGCGGCACCGCCTGGATGAACGAGCGCTGCCGCGGCTGCGAGCGGCGCGACATCGATTTCGGCGGCTGCCGCTGCCAGGCCATGGCGCTGACGGGCGACCCGACCGAGACCGACCCCGCCTGCTCCCTGTCGCCCCTCCACGCCCGCGTCCTGGCCCTCGCCGAGAGCGACGCCGCGAGCGCCGAAGCCATCGTCCACCCTCGCCGCATCGGCGGAACGCGGGCCGCCGCGCTGACGCGATAACAATCAAACGAAGACACCCCCGGATCGCGAGATCCGAGGGTGCCGAAGATCCGGCCGCATTCGAGGATGCGGCCGATCGCGCCTTCGCTTAGCGGAAGAGCGAGAGGATGTTCTGAGCCGACGAGTTGGCGATCGAGAGCGCCTGCACGCCGAGCTGCTGCTTGGTCTGAAGAGCCTGGAGCTTGGTGGACTCTTCCGACATGTCGGCGTCGACGAGGCCCGACACGCCCTTGTCGATGGTGTCCATCAGCGTGTTGACGAAGCCCTGCTGCAGCTCGATGCGCTTGGAGATCGAACCGAGACCGGCGGCCGACGCCGTCACCTTGGAGATCGCCTGATTGACGACCGAGATGTAGGCCGACATGACATCCGCCTGCTGGGTGTCCGTGAGCGCCTTGAACTCGGCGGACGTGATATCGATCTCGTCGACCGAGATGGTGTCCGCAGTGCTCGCGCCCTGCGTCGCCACGTTGCTGATGACGATCGAACCCGCACCGGTGGCCGCAGCAGTAAGCTTCAGCTTACCCGTGTCAGCTCCGGACGAAACCGCGGCAACGTTGACGCCAGCCACGCCGGCCGTGTCGAGTGCCTTGGCAACGACCTTGGCGAAGTTGGCAGCGTTAGCAATGTTGCCAGAGCCAGCCGTATAGCCATCGCCAGCCGTCAGAGCCGCGTCGACAACCGACTTGTCGATCGTGACGTCACGCGACAGGCCGCTCACGTTGATGTTGAAGGTGAGCTTGTCACTGTCCTTGAACTCGGTCGCGGCGAAGACCTCGCCCGTCGTCAAGGTTGCAGCGGACAGGGTCGTGGCAGCCTTACCAGCGTTGGCAGCTCCGGCGAGGCCGAGCTTCGACGTGGTATGACCATCGCCGCTAGCAGCATTGATGCTGTTCACGGTGATGCTCTCGTTGATGCCCTTACCAACCGTCGAAATGCTCAAGCCGGTCGTGCTGCCAGCGTCAAAAGCGGCGGTCAGCACGCCTGCACCGAAGGTTGCATCAAGGGCCGACTGCAGCTTCGTAGCGAAATCAGCTGGAGTGGTAGTAGACGACATGCCATTCGTGGAGAGGCTTACCGTCTTCCGCGTAGCCGTAACAGTACCATTGGCCTCATGAGCTACCGTGAGGTCGATCTTGATAGTGTCACCAGCCAGAAGATTGGTAGCCGAGAAAGTCGGCGTAAAGGTGGGACCCGCGCCATTTACAGCCAGCGAGTAGGTCGCCGCGCCGACCGTCGTCTTGGCGAGACCTGCCGTACCAACCTGCAAGCCCTTCAGGATACCAGCATTATTGGCAACGCCGGACGCGGGAGTCGCCGTAACCTGGACGAGCGCGACCGACGTCCCGTCAGACGAGCTCGTGGTCTCGAGCTTCATATTACCGCTGGCATTGACCAGCGAGACTTTGCCCGCCCCGAGGCGCGCCCCATCCGAAACCTTGGTGGAGTTGGCAATAGCCACATCCATCAGGTTCTTGAACGTCGTCGCATCAGCGGTGATGTTGCTAGCGTCGTAGGTGAAGCTCGTCTCGTACACGTCGCCGTTGTACTGGAACTTGAACGCTACCTTATCGCCGACCGAAGCGGCCGTGGCGGCCGTGAACGCCGCTCCCGTATCGAAAGAAGCAACAACGCCAGTGCCAAACTTTGCACCAGAAGAAACCGTCATTCCGCCGACCGAAGTGAGGTTGGTGGCGCCATTGCCGTCAACGGCATTCAGGTTCGACACCGCCAACGTCGAGGTCGCGCCAGCAGAGCTGGAAGCAATCTTGATCTCGCCCGTGGTGGTATCTGCGGTGATCGAAACGTCATCAGCGGCAGTCGCGCCTTCAGCGAAGCCTGCAGCTTCGACCGCGGTCTTCAGGCCAGCCAAGAACGAGGCGACGTCAGTCGCATAGGTACCGACAAAAGCGTTCGTTCCGCCGGTTTTGAATTGGCTTAGATCAAGCGTGACCTTCTTGGCAACGCCGCCGTCGACAGCGATGTCGAAGGTGAGCGAGTCGTTGAAGTCGATCTGATTGAAGTCAAGCTTTCCGAGCGAGATCGAGGCAGAGCTCGCCGCGGCGACGGGGGTACCATCAACACCAACGGCAGTAGCGAGGCCCTGCTTGGACACCGGCACGTTGGTCGAATTGGTGCCACCGATCATCAGTTCGGTGCCATCAGCCTTCTTCAGCGCGACCTTGCCGTCGACGATGCCGCCGCCGTTGATCGCGTTGGCGTCGAACAGCGCGACATCCTTGATGTCCACGTTGATCTTGCCGATGGTCACGCCGTTGTTGGCATCACGGGAGAACGATGCGACAACCGACTTCGTGCTGTCGTAGCCGGCGACGCCCGAGTTGATCGACAGCCAGTTCTCGCCCGAGAAGGTCGAGGAGCCGGCAATCGACTTCAGCTGCTCCTGGAGGGCGTCGATGTCGGCCTGAACGGCGGCGCGGTCAACGCCAGCCTGGGTCGCCGAGGTGAGCTTCGACTTGATTTCGTCGAGCACGTCCTTGGCAGCGTTGAGGCCTTCGTAAGCAACGTCGATGGTCGCGGCGCCGAGGCCGAGGGCGTCCTTGACGGTCGAGAGCGACTTGTTGTCGGACTTCAAGGTCGTGGAGATCGACCAGTAGGCGGCGTTGTCCTTGGCTTCGCCGATCTTGAAGCCGGTGGAGATGCGGTTCTGGACGGCGTCCAGCTGCGAGTTGGTGTTCTGGAGGGTACGCAGAGCGGCCGTGGCCGACGCGTTGTAGTTCACGCTGGTCATATGTGGGGAAGTCCCTGATACGTAACACGTAGGGACATGCGGCCTGGCCGCGATCGGCAGAGCGGATGCATCTCCTCGACCGCTGCATCGCGGTCGCTGCCGATGAGTTGAAGCTAGTCGTCGACGGTGAAGAATTGCCTAACCGGCGCGCCGATCGCTCACGCAGACTTCGTTTCGTCCCGCGCTCAGGTCCAGTCGTCGAGCGTGCCGAGAAGCTTGTAGCGGGCGTGCTTCTCCAGGGCTTCCTTGCCCGCTTCCCAGGCGTCCGCCTCGCTGGCATAGGCCATCGGGCCCTCGCGCTCGACGGTTCCCGCCTCGCGGCTCAGGATGCGCCAGTGCCATCCTTCCGGCTCGCCCGGCACCGCCTCGACCTCCAGCGCGTACAGCTTCTCGATTTCGTCCGGGATGCTCAAGGATGGTTCTCCGCATCGATACCGACCTGAGGACGAGATAGGGCGCGATCACGCCGCGACCTCCCACGAGGGAGCGGGGCTTCGACGAAACGGGAGCCGCGAGGCGAGAGGGACTCGGCGACGGGGCGGAGCAGGATCGCTCTCGGCAGCCGGCGGCCCGCCCCTCCCCTCGCCTTCTCCCAGCCGCCCGGAGCGTTGCGGAGACGGCGGCGCCACGACGCGCCGGTTCCCGGCCAGCCTTGAACCGGTCACCTCAGCCGCCGGCCCGCGGCGTCGAAGACGCGCATGTCGGCCGGGTCGCAGGCGCGATGGCGAGGCTCGTGCCGGCGGCCGGCACAGGGCCCCGCCCGGCCTCGACCACGAGCGAAAGATCCGGGCCGCATTGGCCATAAAGATAGGTCGTGCCGCCGAGGAACTCGGCGAAGTCGACGGTAAAGGGCAAGCCGGGCTCGTTCTCGCGCGCCGGGCGCAGATGCTCGGGGCGGATGCCGAGCTTGACGTCGAGCCTTGGGTCGGCGCGGGTGCCGAGCGCGGGCGCCGGCAGGCGGCTGGCGCCGAGGATGAGGCTTGCCCCTTCCAGGCGGGCGTCGAGGACGTTCATCTTCGGGGATCCGATGAAGCCCGCGACGAAGAGGTTGTCGGGATCGTCGTAGAGCATGGCGGGCGAGCCGACCTGCTCGACGCGGCCGGCGCGCAGGACCACGATCCGGTCGGCGAGCGTCATCGCCTCGGTCTGGTCGTGGGTGACATAGATCATCGTGTTGCCGAGCCGACGGTGCAGCTTGGATATCTCGATGCGCATCTCGACGCGAAGCTCCGCGTCGAGGTTGGAGAGCGGCTCGTCGAACAGAAACACCTGCGGATCGCGCACGATCGCCCGGCCGATGGCGACCCGCTGGCGCTGGCCGCCCGAGAGCTGGCCGGGCTTGCGGTCCAGAAGCAGCTGGAGGTGCAGGATCTCGGCGGCCGCCCCGACATCGCGCGCCACCTCGGCCTTCGGGCGCCCGGCCATGCGCAGCCCGAAGCCCATGTTCTCCGCCACCGTCATGTGGGGATAGAGCGCATAGGACTGGAGCACCATGGCGATGCCGCGGCGCGAGGGGTCGACGTCGGTGACGTCGCGCCCGCCGATGGCGATCTCGCCCTCGCTCACCTCCTCGAGCCCCGCGATGGTGCGCAGCAGCGTCGACTTTCCGCAGCCGGACGGCCCGACGAAGACCACGAACTCGCCCGGGCGGATGTCGAGGTCGATATTCTTCAGCACCTCGATGGCGCCGAAGCTCTTCGACACGCCCCGCAGCTCCAGCCCGCCCGCCCCGGCTGCCGGGTGGCGCGCCGGCGCGCTCACGCTTCCTCCTCCTGCCGGATCCAGACCAGCATCTCGCCGGGCGCCCGGTTGTCCCAGGCATAGTAGGGCACGGCGCGGATGGTGGCCGCGGCCCGCGAAGGGGCTTCGGTCCGGTAGAGCGGTCCTCCTGCGTCGGCCACCTCGCGATAGGCCTCCGCGACCAGCGCCACGGCCCCGCCGAGGTTCTCGGCCGGCTCGCAGCGGAAGGCGCTGCCCGACCGCAGCACCACGGAGTTCAGGAAGGCGCCGTTGTCGGCCTCTTCCAGGCAGTAGACGAGCGGCCCGCGCTGGAGCGCAACGCGCCCCTGGTCCGCGCCGACCCTGGGATGGGCGTGCAGGCGCTCAACGGGCATGTCGATGTGGAGCTCGACGACGTCGCCCGCCGCCCAGGTGCGGCGCAAGGTCAGGTAGCCGTCCGCCGTGCCGGCCGCGGGATCCACCGGCTCGCCGTCGACGCGCACCGTCACCCCCGGCGCCCAGCCGGGCAGGCGCAGATGCAGGGCGAACTCGGCCGGCGAGGCCGGGTCGAGGGTCAGGCGCACCGCGCCGTCGGCGGGGTAGCGCGTTTCCTGCGCGATCCGCACCTTGGTGCCCGCCGCCTCCAGTTCGGCGACGCTCTCGCAGTAGAGGTGGACGGCGATGGCATCGGCGGCCTCGCCGTAGATGTAGGTGCCGACGGAGGCGACGAGGCGGGCGATGTTGGGCGGGCAGCAGGGACAGCGATGCCAGCGCCAGCGGTGGTGTCCACCGCGGCTTTCCAGCGGATTCTCGTAGAAGAAGGTCGTGCCGTCCAGTGAGAGCCCGGCGAGCGCACCGTTGTAGAGCGCCCGCTCCATCACGTCGGAAAAGCGCGCGTCCGGCCCGAGGCCGAGCATCCGGCTCGCCCAGAAGACCAGCGACACGGCAGCGCAGGTCTCGGCATAGGCGGTCTCGTTGGGCAGGTCGTAGTCGAAGGTCAGGCCCTCGTTGAAGTGCGAGGGTCCGAAGCCGCCGGTCACGTAGAGGTTCTTGTCGGTAAGGTGCTCCCAGAGCGAGCGGAGGGCTGGCTGGAGCGTTTCGTCGCCGAACTCGGTCGAGACGTCGGCCATGCCGGAGTAAAGATAGGCGGCGCGCACCGCGTGGCCGACGACGCGGCGCTGGTCGCGCACCGGCTCGTGGCTCTGCGTGTATTCGTGGCTGCCGAAATAGTAGTCCTTCGGCCCCTCGCCCCGCTTCTCGGCCTCGCGGTCGAAGTAATGGGGCGCGACGCCGCGCTGGTCGACGAAGAACTTCGCCAGGTCCAGGTAGCGCTGCTCGCCGGTCGCGCGGCCGAGCCGAACGAGGGCGAGCTCCACCTCTGGATGTCCGCAATAGCCGGGAATCTCGCCCTCGGCCGTTCCGAAGACGTCGATGATGTGGTCGGCGTAGCGGGCCATGATGTCCATCAGCCGGCGCTTGCCGGTGGCGTGGTAGTAGGCGACGGCGCCCTCGATCAGGTGCCCGGCGTCGTAGAGCTCGTGGCAGTCGCGAAAGTTGGTCCAGCGCCTGCCGGGCTGGATGCGCTGGTACCAGGAATTGAGGTAGCCGTTCTCGTCCTGGAGGCGCGCATAGGCCTCGATCACCTCGTCGACGCGCGCCTCGAGGGCCGGGTCGGGCTTGCGGAACAGGGCATAGGCCGCCGTCTCGATGCTCTTGCCGAAGTCGGAGTCCCAGAACATCTGGGTGGAAACGGTGCTGTTGTTCTGGAACGGGATGCGGATGCCGGGATTGGGCCGGTCCGGATCGATCTGGTCGAGCATGCCCGCTTCGATGCAGCGGTCGAGCAGCGTGTGTGCGGTGACGGTCGCGACGGTGTCGATGCGCGGGCCGAAGAAGCCGCCGACGCGCACCTGATGGACGGCGGGCGGGCGGAATTTCGACTTCGGGCGGACGGCGTCGCGGGCGATGTCGGCGTGCTGGTTCATGGGGTGTGACCTTCGGTGGTTCACTTCACCGCGCCGGCCGTCAGGCCGCGGATGTAGAAGCGCTGGAGGGCGAGGAAGAGGAGGAGGCAGGGGATCATCATCAGCGTGACGCCCGCCTGGAGCGCGCCCCAGTCGATCGAGCCGAAGCGGCCCTGGCGCACCACCATCATCATGACGGGGAGCGTGTAGTTGCGCTCGTCGGTGAGGAACACGAGGGCGGCGAGGAACTCGTTCCAGGCGTTGAGGAAGGCGAAGAGGCCGACCGAAACGATGCCGGGCAGCGCCAGCGGCGCGAGGACCCGCAGGAGGAGCTTGAGCCCCCGCACGCCGTCGATGCGCGCGGCCTCCTCGATCTCCTTGGGGATCGCGTCGAAGGCGTTCCTCATCATGAAGACGGAAAAGGGCAGTTGCAGCGTGACGTAGATAAGGACGAGGCCGACCAGCGAATTCTGGAGGCCGAGCTTGGCCAGCACCAGGAAGAGCGGCGTCAGGATCGACTGGAAGGGCACCATGATCGTCGCGAGGATCAGGACGAAGACGACGCCCTTCAAGGGGAAGCGGTAGCGCGAGAAGCCGTAGCCGGCGAGCACCGAGACGAGGATGGTCAGCGCGCCGGTGGCGACCGCGACGATCAGCGAGTTGCCGGCATAGTGCCAGATGCCTTCGCCGAAGGCGTCGAGCCGGGCGAAGCTGTCGAGGCTCGGCCCCGCCTTCGGCCAGGGCGGCAGCGGCGGGCTCACCGCCTCGGCGGCCGGGCGGAAGGCGGCGAGCACCAGGAAGGCGATCGGCGCGAGGAACAGGACCGCGACGATGATGCCGGCGAGGTGGAACAGCGCGCGGTGGAGGCGATCGGCGGGGCGCAGCCTCCTACGGCGCCGGGGCGGCGCCGCACCGGCGGCGGTGTCGAGAACGGGGCTCACCGCGCCTCCTCCTTGTCCCGCAGGAGCCACATCTGGACGACGCTGAGCGCGACCAGGATGACGAGGAGCACCATCGACAGCGCCGCGCCGTAGCCGAGGCGGAAGGACACGAAGGAGGTGTTGAAGATCCAGTAGACGGCCGTCACGGTCTGGTTCTGCGGGCCGCCGGCCAGGATGATGTAGAACTGGTCGAAGGCCAGCATCGAGCCCGAGACGCACAGGACCAGCGCCAGCGCGAAGGGCCGGCGGATCAAGGGCAGTGTGATGTGGCGGAAGCGCTGGAGCGCGCTCGCCCCGTCGATGCGCGCGGCCTCCGTGTAGTCGGCAGGGATCGCCTGAAGGCCGCTCATCAGGATCACCATGTAGAAGCCGGCCATCTTCCAGACGACCATGACTGTCACCGACCAGAAGGCCGGATCGAAGGTGGCGAGGATGTTGACGCGGCCGCTCGTCAGCCCGAGCGCCTCGAAGAGCGCGGGAAAGAGGCCGGAGTCGACGTTGGCGAGCCAGGCCCAGAGGAGGCTCGCCGAGGCGAAGCCGATCACCACCGGCAGGAAGAAGGCGGTGCGGTAGAGCGCGACGACCCGTCCCGTGCCTTGCGCGAAGAGGGCGAGGGCGAGGCCTGTGCCGAGAAGCCCGATCGTGGC
The DNA here is from genome assembly GCA_947474855.1 of Aurantimonadaceae bacterium. Classification (GTDB taxonomy): domain Bacteria; phylum Pseudomonadota; class Alphaproteobacteria; order Rhizobiales; family Rhizobiaceae; genus Antarcticirhabdus. The sequence continues at coordinate 9,828 of CANJKV010000122.1, forward strand.
GAAGAGCGTGTAGTGGGCGGTGAAGCCGAGCGACCGCCAGAAGGCCTTGTCGTTCCACAGGGCCTTGTAGTTGGCGAGGCCGATCCAGCGGGGCAGCCCGAGAAGCGGCCAGTTGTGCAGCGACATCCACACCGTCATGCCGAGCGGTAGGACGAAGAGAACGAGCGCGAGCGCCGGCGCCACGTAGAGGAGGCCGGCAAGGTCGCGCCGTCGGCGCCTGGAACGTCGCGGGGAAACGGCAGGGCGCGCGGCGAGGGCCTGTCCGGTGATGGCCGACATAGGCGAGCCTTTCTCCAGCGAGGGGCGGTCGGGGCAAAGCTGTGGGGCGATGGAGTGCGGCGGCGGGCGGACCGGGAGGCCATCCGCCCGCCGCCCGCGGCGACGGTTCAGCCGGCGGTGTCGATGATCGACTGCATGGCCGCCTGGCCCTCCTCGACCGCGGGGCCGATCGAGGCTTCGTCGCCGAAGAAGGCCTTGTTCAGCATGCTGATCCAAGGCCCGTTGGCCGAGTTGATGAGGTCGTTGAACACCACGGAATAGGGCGTCTTGCCGTTTGCCATGGCTTCCGCCGCGATGAGGTAGCGCTCGTCGAGGCCGGCGAGCGCCTCCTTGGCGACGTCGGCGCGCACCGGCAGCGAGCCGTTGCGGGCGAGCAGCGTCTGGCCCTCCAGGGAATAGGCGTAGTCCAGGAAGGCCTTGATCGCCTCCATCTTGTCGGTGCCGCTCGACACGACGAAGTTGTCGCCGCCCGCGAAGGAGGAGGAGCCGCCTTCCTTGCCGGGCAGGAAGGTCACGCCGTATTCGAGATCGGGGAACTGCTCGTTGAGGGCGCCGATGGCAAACGCGCCGGAGGGCGAGATGCCGATCTTGCCGGTGGCGAAGGCGGCGAAGAAGTTCGAGCCCGTGTCGGTCTGCGAGCCCGCGGGCACGAGGCCGTCCTTCACCATGCCCTGGTAGAAGGCGACGGCGTCGCGCATCTGCGGCGTGTCGATGGTCGCCTCGGTGCCGTCGGCGTTGAAGATGTCGCCGCCCGAAGCCCAGATCAGCGGCGTGAAGGTGAAGATGTTGCAGCCGCCGCAATTGCCCGAGAAGTAGAAACCGTCGACGCCGTTGCCGAGCGCGTCGACCTTCTCGGCGTCCGCGCGGATCTCGGCCCAGGTCGTTGGCCCCTTGTCCGGATCGAGCCCGGCCTCGCGGAAGAGCTTCTTGTTCCAGACGAGGACGGAGGAGTCGGCCGAGAAGGGCAGGCCGTAGATGCGGTCCTGATAGGTGCCGACCGACAGGTGCGCCTTGGAGAGCTGGTCGAAGTAGGGCAGCGACTTCGCCAGATCCGTGATGTCCTGCAACTGCCCGGACGCGGCGAAGGAGGGCGTGTAGATGAGGTCGAGCGAGAGCGCGTCCGGAGCCGTGCCGCCGGCCGCGGCGACGGCGTACTTCTGCACGAGTTCTCGTTCACCGGCACGATCTGGAGCTCGGCCCTGTGCTCGCTCTGGCCCGCGTTGAAGGCGTCGACAAGCTTGGGCATGAAGGTCGAGCCGTCCGAGCGCACCCAGAGGGTGAAGGTGTCGGCCTGCGCGCCCGGCGCGAAGGCGAGGACTGCGGCGGCGAGGGCGCCGAGCCGCGCGAAGTGGCGGATGGTCATTGGTCTGCACTCCTCCCTTTATGCGCCCGCCTTCGGCGGTGCGCGGTTCATGTCTGCTGCAAGACCCGGCCCGTTCCTCCCGGACGGCGCCTCGGCGACGGCTCGGCCTCAGCCACCCGCCGCGCCGCAGGAGCGGCGCACCACGAGGCGGCACGGCAAGCGCCGCGTGCCGGGCTCGACGCGCTTCCCGTCGATCATGTCGAGAAGCGTCAGGCCCGCCTGTCGGCCGACCTCCTTGAGCGCCATGTCGACGCTGGTCAGGGCCGGACGGGTCGCCTGCGCGAAGATCTCCCAGTTGTCGAAGCCGACGACGGCGACCTCGTCCGGCACGCCGACGCCCATCAGCGCCAGGGCGTCCATGAGGCCGCGGGCGATCTGGTCGTTGCCGCAGAACACGGCATCGGGGCGCTCCGGTCCGGCCTCCGGTCCGAACAGGAGGCCGGCGGCGCGAAAGCCGAAATCTTCCGACCACTCGCCCGACAAGGGCTCGCCGAAGGGCGGGAGGCCCGCCTCGGCCAGCGCCCGGCGCCAGCCGGTCTCGCGCATGGGTACGGCGGCGAAGCCGACGGGACCGGTGACGTGGGCGATGCGCCGACGTCCGAGCCCGGCGAGGTGCGCGACCGCGAGCGCGGCGCCCGCCTCGTCGTCCGGCTCGAAGCCGATGCCGCCCGGCGGCCGGGCCGAGTAGACGTGGACGATGGGCAGACTCAGTCCCGAAAGATCCAGCGGCAGGGCGCGATCGACGCGCTTGCCGGCGAGAACGAGGCCGTCGACGCACTTCTCCTGCATGGCGTCGAGGTTGACCCGCGCCCGCTCGGGATCGTCCTCGATGGCGCAGAGAAACACGGACACGCCGCGATCGACCATGGCCTCCGAAAGGCCGGCCGCGACCGGCAGGGTGAAGCGGCCGTAGGTGTCGTTGGTCAGAAGGCCGAGGGTGAAGGAGCGCTGCGAGACGAGGGCGCGGGCCATGGCGTTCGGCCGGAAGTTCAGGGCGCGGGCTGCGGCCTGAACCCGCTCGCGCGTTTGCGGCATCATGCTGCCGCGCTCGTTCAGCGCCTTGGAGGCCGTCGCGACGCTGACGCCGGCCATGCTCGCGACCTGCCGGATGGTGACGCGCCCGGTCCGGCCGGGCGCGTCGTCCTTTTCCGAAGGCGGATCGCCCGCGATTTCCGAACCGTCCAGCACCATGGTGTGCGTCACAGAAAACGTTTTCCTGGATCGGGGAAACCGTTTTCCTTCGTAGTTGTCAACGGAGAATCATCAAGCGAGGGTGGCCAGGCCCGGAAGTGCGGTGGATCCCCCGATCCGTCTCGACCGCCCGAGATCGGCGGAACCCCGCCTTTGCCGGCCGCCTCCCCGACAGGGGCCTTCGGATCCTCGTCCGGACGCCCGCGACAGGATACCAAAACGGCGTGCAGGTCGAACGAAATCGATCGCATCGACGCCCGAGCCTTCCGATCCCGCACATGGCCGGGCGCTCGCGGGCCCTCGCTTCGATCCGGACGGGGGCGCAGGATAGGGTGGCCCGTCAGCTCATTTCCAGGATGATCTGATCGACGGCGAGGCTGTCGCCGGGCGCGGCCGCGACGCGGGCGACGGTGCCCGGCTTGGTGGCGCGCAGGATGTTCTCCATCTTCATCGCCTCGACCACGGCCAGCGGCTGGCCCGCCTCGACGCGGTCGCCTGCCTTGACGTGGAGCTGCGTGAGAAGGCCCGGCATCGGGCAGATCAGGAGCCGCGACAGGTCGGGCGGCGTTTTTTCCAGCATGTGGGCCGACAGCTCGAAGAGGCGCGCCGTTCCGATCGTCGCCCGGTGTGTCGCCCCGCGCGCGACGAGGTCGAAGCCGCCGTGACGGCGGCGCAGGCGCACCGCGACGGGCTCGCCGTCGATCGTCCCCTCGAAGACCGCCTGCCCGGGCCGCCAGGTGCTGCGCACCTCGACGGACAGGCCGGCGAGCTCGACGCGCCACAGCCCCTCGCCTTCGCCGCGAACCCGAACCTCGTGCCGCGTGCCGCCGATCGAGACGACGCGGGCCTGCGCGACGGCGATGGGTCCGCCGAGCTGCCCCGACAGGCTCGCGTCGCGCGCCCGCCATGCCAGGTCCGCCACGGCCGCGACGACGGCGAGCCGGCGCCCGAGCGACTCGGACGCGGGCGCGCCGGAGAAGCCCTCCGGATACTCCTCGGCGATGAACCCCGTGGTCAGCTCCCCGGCGCGAAACCGCGGGTGCTGCATCAGCGCCGACAGGAAGTCGACGTTGTGGCCGATCCCCTCGATCCGGAACCGATCCAGCGCCTCGACCTGGAGGTCGGCGGCCGCCTCTCGGGTCTCGCCATGCGTCACGAGCTTGGCGATCATCGGGTCGTAGAAGCGCGAGATCTCCGAGCCCTCAGTGACGCCGTCGTCGACGCGCACCGTCCCGCCGTTCGGACGCGGGCCGGCCGGCGGCGGCCCGTAGCGCACGAGGCGCCCGGTCGAGGGCAGGAAGCCGCGATAGGGATCTTCGGCATAGACGCGCGTCTCGATCGACCAACCGTCGAGCCGCACGTCCTCCTGGCCGATGCGCAGCTTCTCGCCGGCCGCCACGCGGATCATCTCCTCGACGAGGTCGAGGCCGGTGACGAGCTCGGTCACGGGGTGCTCGACCTGGAGGCGGGTGTTCATCTCGAGGAAATAGAAGCTCTCTCCGCTCGGATCGGCGCCCGAG
>CANJKV010000123.1 GCA_947474855.1 Aurantimonadaceae bacterium
CCATCGGCGAGGTGCTCGCCACGATCCCGGGCGTGGCGGTCGCCTCGCGCGACGACGATCCCGGCGTGTCCCCCAACATCCGCGGCCTTCAGGACTACGGCCGCGTCGCGGTGCTGGTGGACGGCGCGCGGCAGAACTTCCAGGTGACGGGGCACAACGCCAACGGCGCCTTCTACGTCGACCCGGCCCTTCTCGCCGGCGTCGACGTGGTGCGCGGCCCCGTCGCCAACGCCTACGGCTCGGGCGCCATCGGCGGCGTCATCTCCATGCGCACGCTCGGCCTCGACGACCTCCTGGACCCGAGCGAGGCCTACGGCGCGCGGCTCGGCGCAAGCGCCGGCCTCAACGGACCGAACGGCCTCGGCACGCTGGAAGCGGGCGCCTATCTCAGCGACGACGTCGACGTCTTCGCCGCCGGCGTCCTGCGCCGTGTGGAGGACTACGACGACGGCGACGGCAACGCGGTGAGGAACACCGGCTTCGACGTCGGCTCGGGCGTCGCCAAGGCGCGCCTGCGGCCCTTCGAGGGACACGAGGTGGAGCTGTCCGGCCTCCTCTACGACACCGACTTCACCTCCTCGACGGGCGGAGGCGCCGACCGGGACACGGACGTGACCAACCGCACCTATCGCCTGTCCTACGCCGTCGACGATCCCAACACCGACCTTCTCAACCTGAACGCCGCGGCCTACCGCACCGAGACCGACTACCGGCAGCGCTTCCTCGACGAAGGCGGGGGGAACCGCAGCGTCGACGTCGAGACCACCGGCTTCGACGTTTCGAACAGCGCCGAGGCGAACCTCACCGACAGCCTCCTCGCCACGCTGACGCTCGGCGGCGACCTGTTCCGCGACGACGTCGAATCGCGGGACTCGGTCGGCACCACCGAGCTCTTCACCCCGTCCGGCCGTCGCACGGTCGGCGGCGGCTTCGCGCAGGCGCAGTTCGACTACGACGCGTGGCTGCAGCTGACGGTGGGCGGGCGCTACGACCGCTTCGACCTCGACAGCGGCGCCAACGAGAACGAGGGCGACCGCTTCTCCCCGAAGATCGGCGTCGGCGTGACGCCGGTGCAGGGCCTCCAGATCTACGGCCTCTACGCCGAGGGACTGCGCGCGCCGGCCCTGTCGGAAGCCATCGTGTCGGGCTTCCATCCGGCCCCGGCGGCCTTCGAGTTCCTGCCCAATCCCGACCTGTCGCCGGAAGTCGGCCGCACCATCGAGGCCGGCGTCAACCTGTCCTACGACGACCTCCTGATGCCCGGCGACGCCTTCCGCGCCAAGGTCTCGGTCTATCGCAACGACGTCGAGGACTTCATCAACACGGTGACGACCGACCGCACTGATGTCCTCAACCCGTGCGTGGCGAGCGTTCGCGGGCGCTGCGTCGCGCGCCTGCCCTTCGACGCCATCACCTACGCCAACATCGAGGAGGCGCGGCTGCAGGGGCTGGAGGTCGAGGCCGCCTACGACGCCGGCTGGGGCTTCGTCGGGCTGGGCGGCACGCTGAACGAGGGCGAGAACAAGGACACGGGCGCGCCGCTGAACAGCGTTTATCCCGACCGCCTGACGGCGACGGCGGGCCTTCGCGCCCTTTCCGACACGCTGACCTACGGCGCGCGGCTCCACCTCGTCGATTCGAAGGACGCCGACGAGGTGTCGGACCCCGCCCTCGCCACGTCCGGCTACGGCCTCGTCGACCTCTTCCTCGCCTACGAGCCGACGGAGAACCTGCGCTACCACGCCGAGGTCAAGAACCTGTTCGACAAGCGCTACGTCGAGTATTCCGGCGGCGGATCGTCGGAAGCCTTTCCCGCGCCCGGCTTCGAGGCGAAGGTCGGCATGAGCATCAAGTTCGCCGCGCCCAAGGCGCTGAAGTGACCCAAAGGAGAACACGAACCATGTTCATCGCGATGAACCGCTTCAAGGTGGTGAAGGGATCGGAAGAGGAGTTCGAGGCGATCTGGCGCGGGCGCCGCTCGCAGCTCGACGCGATGCCGGGCTTCCGCTCCTTCCACATGCTGAAAGGGCCCGAGCGCGAGGATCATCGCCTCTACGCCTCGCACACGGTCTGGGCCTCGCGCGCCGACTTCGAGACCTGGACGCGCTCCCAGGCCTTCCGCGACAGCCATTCCGGCGCGCCGCGCTCCAAGCCGCTCTATCTCGGGCATCCCGACTTCGAAGGCTTCGAATCGATCGAGGACCTGGAGATCGACGCCCGCGCCTGAGGCGGGCGCCGCGGACCGATGCGGTCGCGCCTTCGCATATCGCGACTGCACGCCGGACGGCGCTGCTCCATCTCGGCTGGCGCATCGAACCGCCGACCGGGGAAAGGCGCCGGCCCTTGGATTTCCTGACGCTGGACGCGCTGACCTCCCTGGCTCAGATCGTCATGATCGATCTCGTGCTGGCCGGCGACAACGCGCTGGTGATCGGCCTCGCCGTCGCCGGACTGGCGCGCGAGCAGCGCTCGAAGGCCATCCTCGCAGGGATCGCCGCGGCGACCGTCCTGCGCATCGTCCTGGCGCTCAGCACGCAGGCGCTGCTCGGTTTCGGCGGCGCGCTGCTCGTCGGGGGCGGGCTCCTGCTCCTCTACGTCTGCTGGCGCATGTGGCGCGAGCTGCGCGCCACCCGCCGCCGGCGCGCCGGGGCCGGCGACGAGGCGGGCGAGGATGCCGCCGCGCCCAAGTCTCTCGGGCAGGCCGTGCGCCAGATCGTCGTGGCCGACGTGTCGATGTCGCTCGACAACGTGTTGGCCGTGGCGGGCGCGGCCGGCGGCCACCAGGGCGTCCTGGTCGTCGGCCTCGTCCTGTCGATCGCGCTGATGGGGCTCGCCGCGAGCTTCATCGCCCGCCTGCTGCAGCGGATGCCCTGGATCGCCTATCTCGGCGTCGCCATCATCCTCTACGTCGCGATCGAGATGATCCTGAAGGGGATCGAGCAGCTCTGGCCCGGCACGATCCCGCCCGTCCTGGCGTGAGCGGAACGAACCGCTTCGGCACGAAACCGTGACCGCTTCGCGATTGCAGCCCTGCCATGCAAAAATAAGGGGTACCGCAGCGCACGCGGATCCCTATCTTCCAATCGTCATCCGCGGGGTAGTTTCTCCTCCCATCAGCTCCCTGCGGATCGCCCCGAGGCATCCTCCTCCCAGCCAAGGGGCACTCTTCAGCGCCTGCCGGTCCTCCCCCGGCAGGCGTTTTTGTTTGTTCCGGAGGGTGCCTGATCCGACCCCGCGGGGTGGGCGCCGCGGCCCTCCCAGACCGCGGCGCCCGAGCGCGAGACGTCGCCGCCTGCAAGCGCCTGAGTTCGGGTTATAGCGCCGCATCCGCGCGAAAGCGAACCCGTCCGCGCCCGCCCGGCCGCCGTTCGCGGCGCCGCCCGGGATGCGCCGCGATGCGCGGGGTTCTCGCATCCACCCGCCGGTAAGGACGATCGGGAAAAGTCAGTCGCACTTAACTTCGGCCGCATCGCCCGGGCCCTAGAACGCTGGCGGGTGTCGTTCTGCGGAAGGTCGCGCGTGTTTGTGGAAGAAGTTCTCGTCCGCTCGGTCAACGACCTCGGCGCCCTCGTCCCGATCGCTTCGATCGCGCGGGGCGGCCGGGCCGTCCTCGGGCGCTCCGCCGCCGGCCCGCGCGGCGTCCCGGCGTGACGATCCCGCCCTGCCGCCCCCGGGCGGCTCCGCTTGCACCGACCGATCCCCTTGGAAGGGCGAGCCCGCCGTTCCCTCGCCGATTTCCAGAAGACTTGCGCGACCGCGCGGGAGATGCCGCATGACCAGTTCCGACACCGCCGACCGCCTTTATCGCCTTCTCGTGCATGGCGTGTCCGACTACGCGATCTACCTGCTCGACGCGGACGGACGGGTGCGAACCTGGAATGCCGGCGCGCGCAAGGCCAAGGGCTACGAGGACGAGGAGATCGTCGGACGGAACTTTTCGGTGTTTTATTCCGAGGCCGAGCGGGCGCGGGGCGTGCCGCGCGAGAACCTTCGGCTCGCCCTCGAGACCGGGCATTTCGCCGAGGAAGGCTGGCGCTACCGCAAGGACGGCTCGCGCTTCTGGGCGAGCATCCTGATCGACCCGATCTTCGACGAGGACTGCAGCTTCCTGGGGTTCGCCAAGATCACGCGCGACCTGACGCGCCAGCGCGAGACCGAGCACCGCCTCGCCCATCAGGCCGGCCACGACGCCCTGACCGGCCTGTCGAACCGCACGACCTTCTTCGACAGGCTGGACGACGAGATCGGCCAGATCGTCTACGGCGGCAGCCTCGCCGTCCATTACGTCGACCTCGACCGCTTCAAGCCGATCAACGACACCTTCGGCCATCAGGTCGGAGACGACGTCCTGCAGACGGTGGCCGCGCGGCTGAAGACGCTCGCCGGCCCGAAGAGCCTCGTCGCGCGCTTCGGCGGGGACGAGTTCGCCGTGCTGCAGTTCGGCAGCCCGACGGTCGAGATGGCGGCTGGGCTGGCCGCGCGCATCGTCGCCGCGCTGTCGGAGCCCTTCGCCGTCAAGAACGCCATCGCGATGATCGGGGCGAGCGTCGGCATCGCGCACGCGCCCACTCACGGCGAGGATGCGGCAAGCCTCCTGCGCAACGCGGATCTCGCGCTCTACAAGGCCAAGGAGGAGGGCCGCGCCCGCTTCCGCATCTACGACGAGGCGATGAGCGCGCGCGCTCTGTCGCGCGGGGTCATGGAGCTGAAGCTGCGCCAGGCGCTGCGCACGAACGACTTCGAACTGGCGTTCCAGCCGATCCTCGACGCGGGCGCGATGCGCACCATCGGCTTCGAAGCGCTGCTGCGCTGGCGCGACCAGACGGGGACGCCGATCTCGCCGGCCGAGTTCGTGCCGATCGCCGAGGATCTCGGCCTGATGCCGGAGCTCGGCGAATGGGTGCTCCGCACGGCCTGCCGCGAGGCCGCGGCCTGGGACGAGGAGCTCGGCATCGCCGTCAACGTGTCGCCGACCCAGCTTCGCGACCGCAACTTCGTCGAGATCGTGAAGCGGGCGCTCGCCGACACCCGCCTGCCCCCGCACCGCCTGGAGATCGAGATCACGGAGACGGCGATCCTCACCGACGTCGACCTGATCCGGGACATCCTGGAGGCGCTGCGGTCCCTGGGCGTCCAGGTCGCGCTCGACGATTTCGGCACCGGCTTCTCGTCGCTGGCGCTGGTGAAGCAGCTTCCCCTGACGCGCATCAAGATCGACCGGAGCTTCGTCAGCAGCCTGGACGGCACGAGCCGGTCGACGGCCGTCGTCCGGGCGGTCCTGTCGCTGTGCGAGGGCTACGGCCTGACGAGCACGGCGGAGGGGGTGGAAACGCCGGAGCAGCTCGCGATCCTGATCGAGCACGGGTGCCACAACGTCCAGGGTTTCCTGACCGGACGCCCGATGCCGGCCTCGCAGGCCTCGGCACTCCTTCGCGGAAGCCGGGCGGAGGGCGAGGCGCCGAGCGAGAGCGCGCAGGGCGATCGGCGCCGGACGGCGTGAGCGCGAAAACGGGGCGGCCGCTGCCGCCCGCCCCGCCCAAGTCCTACTTCGCGGCCCGGGCCGCCTCCTCGACACCCTCGGAGACGGCCTCGGCCTGCGAGATGCAGAGGGCGTGGCTGCCCTCGATCCCCGTCACCTTGGCGCCGGCGCGCACGTCCATCGGGCGCCGGAGGCCGGGGGTCGGCGGCTGCCGGGCGACCGAAACGGCGTAGCCGTGGCGCTCGAGGATGTCGCAGACGCCGCGCCGGCCCGAACCGTCGCCGAGCGCGCCGCCGCGGCCGCGGTCACCATTGGGCAAGGGCTTTGCCGTAGAACCGGGTCAACGCCTGCGGCCTCGCGGCTCCGCCCTGGCCGCCGCGGACACATCCCTCATGGACCGCGCCGATGCCGATCCGCCGCCAGCATCGCTACTTCTACCCGATCGACTGGCGGGAGCTGTCGAACGTCATCCGCTTCGGTCGCGCCAAGGGATGCTGCGAGACGTGCGGGCGTCCTCATGGCCGAACCGTCGCCCATCTCGGCGACGGCCGGTGGTGGGACACGGACCGGGACGCGTGGCGCTCGGGCCGCGGCCGGGTGCTGCGCTCGCTGGCGCCGCTGAGTTCCGAAACGGTCGTGCAGCTCACCAAGGTGTCGCTGTCGACGGCGCACCTGGACCACGACCTCGGCAACAACGCGTCCCGCAATCTCAAGGCGCTCTGCCAACGCTGCCACATGCTGCACAACAAGCTCGAGCACGTGCGCCAGCGGCGGATCACCTATCGCAAGAAGCGCGCCCTCGGCGACCTGTTTCTCGGCCGCTACGTCTGAGCGGCGAACCGCTCGCGCCGGCCATCGGCCGGTCCGGCGCGAGGAAGCCGCGCGCCGGACCGGCGCTCGCTTCCCTACTTCGGCAGGAGGACGTTGTTGACGACGTGGATGACGCCGTTCGACTGATTGACGTCGGCGATCGTCACGACGGCCGTGCCGCCGCTCTCGTCCATGACGCCGAGGCCCTGGCCGGAGGGCATGAAGGTCAGCGTGTCGCCGGACACGGTCTTCAGGGCGTACCTGCCGCCGTTCGCCTTGGCCTTGCCGAGGAGCTCGCCGGCCGAATGCTTGCCGGGCACGACGTGCGCGGTCAGGATCTTGGTGAGCTTGGCCTTGTTGGCGGGCTCGACCAGCTCATCCACGGTGCCCGCCGGCAGCTTGGCGAAGGCGGCGTCGGTCGGCGCGAAGACGGTGAAGGGCCCGCGACCTGACAGCGTGTCGACGAGGCCCGCGGCCTTGACCGCCGCGACGAGCGTCTTGTGGATCGGCGAGTTGACGGCGTTCTCGACGATGTTGCGCGAGGCGGGCATGGCCGCGCCCCCGACCGTCGGGTTGCCCGCGGCCATCTGGGCGAAGGCGGTCGGCGCCGCGGCGAGCGAGAGCGCGGCGGCGAGAAGGATCGCTTTCGGCGCGATGCGGGTCATGCGGGTCATGCGGGTCATGGGGCTGAACTCCTCCGTGTCGGTCGCGATGCGCCCGCCGGTGCCGGGAGGCTTCCCGGAAAGCACGCCGGCCGGTGCGCCGGCACGAGCTACGGAGGCGACGGGCGCGCGGATGCAAAAATATCGGCACGCGATTTCGCGCGGCGGCCGCCGCGACAGGGCAAGTCAGGCACAGCATTGATCCGGAAGGGATGATCGTTGCCCTGCGGCGCCGGCGCAACCTCCACCTCAGCCCTGGGTGGTAGGGATGCACGTATCGGCGAGGGCGTCGGCGCCCTCGAGCAGGCTTCAAACGCGGCGAACATCCCATGACGTCCTTCAAGCTCATCCCGCCGTCCGGGAACCCGGTCGTCGACGGCCTGATCATCGAATATGCCTGGGCCGATCCCGTTCTGACCTACGGCTTCGGCACGGGCGACATGAACCGCAACGGCGTGCCGGACTTCGAGGAAGGCGATTGGAAGGCCTTCCATCGCGAGCTGATCGCCAACGTCGAGTCCTTCACTCAGCTCCGCTTCCAGGAGGTGAGCGGCACCGGGACCATCAACTTCCTGCTCTTCGAGGGCGGCGGCGGCTGGTCCGGCGTTCCGGGGCCGTGGACCACCTCGGTCGAGACGGCGGTGGGCATCCATCCCGACGTTCCGGCCTCCGCCGCGGTGGTGCGCCTCGGCACGTACTCCGTGACCTGGTTCCATGAGCTCGGCCACGCCCTCGGTCTCAAGCATCCGCACGAGCAAACGAGCACGCCCGTCCTCCCCGGCGTCGCCGGCCCGGCGGACTGGGGCACCGGAAACCTCAATTCCAAGCTCTACTCGGTGATGGGCTATACCTACGAGTTCCTGGGCGAGGACAACCCCTTCACCCCGGCGAACGATCCCGGCGCCACCGTTCGGGCGCAGCCCGGCTCCTTCGGCGCGCTCGACATCGCCACGCTCCAGCACATGTACGGCGCGCGCGCGGCGAACACGGGCAACGACACCTACCGCTTCTCCGACGACGTCGACGCCAACCGCGGCTACACGACGATCTGGGACACCGGCGGCACGGACGCCATCGAGTATGTCGGAACGGGCCGCGCCAAGATCGACCTGCGGGCGGCCGCCCTCCAGGCGGAAATCGGCGGCGGCGGCTGGGTGTCGACGTCGCAGACCCTGACCGGCGGCTTCACCATCGCCCACGGCGTGACGATCGAGAACGCCGCGGGCGCAAGCCAGGACGACATCCTCGTCGGCAACGAGGCGGCCAACATCCTGCGCGGCGGCGCGGGCGACGACCGGCTGACCGGGCATGGCGGCGACGACCGCCTGGACGGCGGCGCCGGCATCGACACCGCCGCTTATACCGGCGCCTTCGCCGACCACCGGATCGTCAGGACCTCCCAGACGGAAGCGGTCGTCTCGGCGCCGGGCGGCGGGACCGACCGCCTCGTCGACGTGGAATGGATCGCCTTTTCCGATCGCCGGGTCGAGCTGTCGACGCTGGCCATCGGGTCGACCGGGGTGGTCGACAACGGCGGCGGCGGCGGCGGCGGGGAAGGAACGGGGGGCGGAAGCGGCGGCGGCGTGGTGCCCCCGCAGCCCCCGTCCGGGCCGGTCACAGTCGCGACCAATCCGGACGGCTCGGCCACGATGACGCTGACCAGGGCGCTGACGCCCGAGCAGTTGGCGGGCTTCGCCACGCCCGGCGTCGATACGGTGAACTCGCCCGTCTCCGTCACGCTGCCGACCGGCATCGAGAACATCACGCTGACCGGCACCGACAAGGCCGCGGCCGTCGGCAGCGGCGGCAACAACCGGATGATCGGCAACGGTGCCGACAACGTCTTCAAGGGCGGCGGCGGCCACGACATCATCGAGGGCGGCGCCGGCTTCGACCGCGTCGACCTCGCGGGCCGGAGCCTTGCCGACTACGACATGGCGATCGCGAACGGCCGCCTCGTGCTGACGCAGAAGGGCGCGGCCGGCGGCGAGGTGCTCCAGCTCGGCGGCATCGAAGCGCTCGGCCTGGCCGGCGGCGGCGTCATCGGCGTGGCCGAGAGCCCGGTCGGGACGCTGTTCCGGCTTTATGAAGGCCTCTTCGACCGGGCGCCGGACCTCGCAGGCATGAACTTCTGGCTCGCTCACCTCAATGACGGCTTCGGCCTCAGCGCGATCGCGGGGGCCTTCGCCAATTCGCGGGAATTCCAGGATCGCTACGGCACGCTGAGCAACACCGACTTCGTCCAGGCGATGTATCGCGACGTCCTGGAGCGGACCGGGGAGGACAGCGGCGTCGGACACTACGTGGAGCGCCTCGCCGACGGCCGGCTTCATCGCGGCGACGTGCTCCTGAACTTCGTCTCCTCGCCCGAGGACGTGGCCAGGACGGGCGTCCTGGACACCTCGTTCGCGCTGATCTGACGGAACGGGCCGCGGCCGGAGGCGGGCTCGCCGTGCCCGGTCTCAGGAGCGGTCGGTGTCCTGAAGTTCGGGAGCGACCTGGCCGAAGTTGAAGCAGGCGACGAGGGCGACGCCGCCCAGCATGTTGCCGAGCAGCGTCGGCAGGAAGAAGGTCCCGGCATAGTCGCGAAGCGTCGCCGCGCCGATATGGACGAGAAAGGAGGCTTCCACCGAGCCCGCGATGATGTGGGCGAAATGGCCCATCGCCACGACATAGGTGACGACGACGATCACGAAGGGCTTGGAATCGCCCGAGGCCGGCATCAGCCAGACCATCAGCGCGATCAGCCAGCCGGCGAAGACGGCCTTGAGGAAGGTCGTCCAGAAGGGCGAGGCCATCGTGGTGCGCGAGAACTCGGCCAGAGCCTCCTTCGTTTCGGGATCGAAGACGGGCGTGTAGGCGAGAACGGCCGAAAAGATCCAGGTGGCGACGATGTTGGAGGCCAGAACGATCCCCCAGAGCCGCAGGACGAGGCCGAGGCGCGGCCAGCTCGGGCTCCGCAAAAGCGGCAGGACGGGCGTCAGCGTGTTCTCCGTGAAGAGCTGCTGGCGGCCGAGCACCACGATCAGGAAGCCGACGGTGTAGCCGAGCGAGGTGAGGAGGTGCTCCCACGACGTGTCCGGCAGCGCCACCATGAGGATGGCGGGCACCACCACGGAGAAGCCGATCGACAGGCCGGCCGCCAGGCCCGACATCATCAGCGCGAAGGCGCTGCGCTCCAGCTCCCGCTCGCCCTCGGCGCGGATGGTCTCGTGGATCAGCGCTGCGCTCGGCCGGCTCTGATGATCCACCGCCTTGCGCTCCCCTCGCGTCAGGTCGTCGGCCGAGGAGGCGGGGGTGAGGCGGTTCGCGGTGTGGTCGTCCATCTCGTCGCCTCGTCTGGAAGGAGCGGCCTCGACGGCCGTGTCGATCAACTTCGGCCCCGCGGCTTCGGTCCGGCAGCGAGGCGCCGAATTCCGGCGCCCCCTACGCAACGAGACGTCGGCGCGCGATCGCGCCCGCGGCGCATCGGGCCGCGCCAGCGCGCCGTCGTCGAGAGCGCCATCGATTCTGTCGTCGTCGTCACCCACCCGGCCGGCCTCGTCGCCGAAGGGAATTGGGGCGCGGAGCGCCCGCCGGGCAAACGGCCGCGGCGCGATCACCGGCGGCGGGTTGCCCGGCGGCCTCGACGCTCGCCAGTCGGCCGATGCGGCGCGCGTGAACCGCCCGGACCTCGAGATCCTGCTCATCACGGGCTTTGCCGAGAACGCGCCGATCGGCAACGGCCAGCTCGAAGCCGGCATGGCGCTGCCGAGCGAACCCTTTCCCCTCGATACGCAGGCAGCGCCGATCCGTGGGTCGATCACGTCGCGGCGCCGGACGCGGTCCGCCTGAGGTCGCGCCGATCGTTGTTCGGGCACGATCTTGCCGAGGATCGGACGGCGCCCTCCGGCAGTTGAGCGCTCATGTCCTTTGCCGGCGAATGGGCGCCCGAGCCCTACATCCTCGTTCTGACGGGCTTCGGCTTCCTGATCGCGCTCGTGGCGTGGCTGCCGCTCGCGCTGAAGAAGCTGCCGCTGTCGCTGCCGATCGTCTGCATCGCCATCGGCGCGGCCCTGTTCTCGCTGCCCGCCATCTCCGACCGGCCTTTGCCGATGCGCTATCCGGCTTTCACGGAACGCTTCACCGAGTTCGTCGTGATCATCGCGCTCATGGGCGCCGGGCTGAAGCTCGACCGCGTCTTCAGCCTTCGCCGGTGGAACGTCACCTGGCGCCTCCTCGGCATCACCATGCCGCTCAGCATCGCGGCGATCACGCTTCTCGGCGTCTGGCTGCTCGGCCTTCCCTGGTTCGCCGCCCTCCTGATGGCCGCGAGCCTGGCGCCGACCGACCCCGTGCTCGCGGCCGACGTCCAGGTCGGGCCGCCCCGCACGGGCGAGGAGGACGAGGTGCGCTTCGGGCTCACCTCGGAAGCCGGCCTAAACGACGGGGCCGCCTTTCCCTTCGTGCACCTCGCCATCGCGCTCGGCACGGCGGGGATCGCCGGCGAGCCCTGGGTGGCCGAGTGGTTCACCTACAACGTCCTGTGGGAGATCGGGGCGGGCATCGCCGGGGGCTGGCTGGTCGGCTACGCCTTCGGATGGCTGACCTTCCACATCCCGGCGGAAACCAAGCTCGCCCAGACCGGCGACGGGCTGATCGCGCTGGCCGCGACCTTCGTGTCCTACGGCCTCACCGAGATCATCCACTGCTACGGCTTTCTCGCCGTCTTCGTGACGGCGCTGACGCTGCGCGGCGCGCACCGGAACCACGCGTTCCACGAGGAGCTGCACGACGTCACCGAGCAGATCGAGCGCCTGGCGATGATGGTGCTCTTGATCCTGTTCGGCGGCGCGCTCGTCAGCGGCCTGCTGGCCCCCCTGCGCGCCATGGACGTCGTCGTCGCGGTGGCGATCCTGGTTCTGGTGCGCCCGCTGGCCGGCCTCATCGGCCTGGCCGGGTTCAAGGCGTCGCTCGGCGAGAAGCTGACCCTCGCCTTCTTCGGCATCCGGGGCGTCGGCTCGATCTACTACGTCGCCTACGGATTGAACCATATGGAGGTGGAAGGCGGCGAGCGCCTCTGGGCGATCATCGGCCTCGTCGTCGTTTTCTCGGTGCTCCTGCACGGTCTGACGGTGACGCCCATCATGCGGTGGCTCGACCGGAGCCAGGGGCGCGACCCCGACGCCGAAACGGCCGTCCCGCCGCCGGGACTGCAAGGACCGGCCGCGGCCAAGGCCGATTGAGCGCGGCGGACGGGGATGCTCGGCGGCCGCGCCGCGATCCGGCCGGCGCGCGGGGAGATGGTGTCTATGGAGGGATTCGAACCCCCGACCCCAGGATTCATACCACTTCGGCTTTCGCCGCTGCCGCGAACGGCATTCGTGGTCTGGACTGTCCCTTCACCCTAGGCCGAAGCCCTTAGGTGCTGCCCTACCAGTCTCTACACCTTCCGGCCGAAGCCGGCTTGGCTCGGGATCGGCACCTCAAGAGCTTGAGAAGCGTTCCCCGACTTTGAGCAGATCCACCACGCCCTTTCGGTTCGTGGCGCCCAATTTCGATGCCGCGCGCTCGTGCGCCCGGCATCGCGTTCAGGAATCCTGTGCTCTATCCTGCTGAGCTACATAGACATCGTGTCGGCACTTTCGCCCCGTCTATACCCTGAACGTGCGGCGGCGATCAAGGCGCGGCGGACCAACGGGAGGGTGGGTCCGCAGCCTTTGAGCCGGGGGAGCAAGAGGCTGTTCAGCTTTACCGCTTAAATCTCAGCGTCAAGGATCGCGTCCCGCATCGGCGCGCCTGTCGAGCCCAAGGGGGAGCGATGCCGTCCATCGTCCAGCATCTCGGAGCGCTTCTTGTCGGAGCCTCCATCCTCGCCGCGCCGGCCTCGCCGGTTCTCGCGCAGCAGGGCGGATCGGAGGCACGCGGCGGGCAGAGCTGCCCGGCGGCCTATCACGACGCGCTGGAAGGGGTGCGGGCGGGCGTCTTCAAGACCGTGGCCCGGCCCGCTGCCGCCGCGCTGTCGGCGGGCGACCCCTCGCTGCCGGGCGCCCTCCTCTTCGTGCCCCCCTCGCTGCGGCGCTCACCGGCCGAGCAGGCCGCGCTGCGCGAGGCGAACGCGCTCGCCAAGCGCCGGGGCGCGGCGGGGGGCCTGGCCGGCAGCAACGAGCGCTGGGTCGCCGAGCGCGTCCGGGCGGACCTTGCCGACTATCTCGACCAGAGCGCCTCGCCCTATCTGTGCGAGAACGTCAATTTCTTTCTCGGCACCATGCGCCGCCAGCTCGGCACGATCGGCGGCATCGACCCGTCCACCCATCGGACAAACCTTGCCACGCAGCGCGAAGCGGCGGCGGCGGCCGTGTCGCGCGCCTTCGCCGCGATGAGGCCGGTCCCCCTTCCCCGCTTCGCGCCCGACGCGCGGCCGATCCCCGCGGCGATCGCGGGCCTGCGCGAGGCGCAGGGCGCCGAGCGCGAGGCCGTGCTCGACGCGGTGGTGACCCACGGCATCCGCCGCCCCGCCGCGTTCGAAGCCCCGGCGACGCGGGTCGCGGTCGTCCTTCAGGCGATGCCGGCAGGCCTCGCCGGTCCGCCCGCACCAGCGCCCGTGCGCGTGCGCATGGCGGCCGGACCCGTGATCGATCCCGACCTGCCGCCGCTGGCGCTCGCCGGCAAGGCGCCGCCCGC
Source organism: Aurantimonadaceae bacterium (assembly GCA_947474855.1). Lineage (GTDB taxonomy): Bacteria > Pseudomonadota > Alphaproteobacteria > Rhizobiales > Rhizobiaceae > Antarcticirhabdus. The sequence continues at coordinate 13,615 of CANJKV010000123.1, forward strand.
GATCGACAGCGAGGAGGATCGCCTGGCCACGATCGACCGCTTGGTCGAGGCGGCGACGGTCGGGGGATTCCTGCGCGCGGCGCCGCTCCTGTCCGCCGCATCCGGCACGGCCGCGACGCCCTCGCGTCCGGTTCTGGCGCGGCTGGCCGAGATCAAGGCGAGGCTCGCCGGCGGCGCGGCCGTTCCGGACGCGCAGGCGCGCCTCCAGCTCGTCGCGGCCCTGTCTGCGATCGAGGCGCTGGACTACCTCGCCCTCGCACCCGACGCGCCGGTCGATCCGACGCTGAAGGGGCTGGAGGACACGATGCAGGCGATCGAGACGGCCCATGCCGGGGCGCTGAAGGCGTCCGGCCAAGCCACGCGCTGACCGGGCGGCCTAGAGCCTGTTAAGGACCATGGATAGATGTTGTGTCGGGTCAGCGAGGTTCAGCCCGGTAGGAGGTTGGTCGAGCCAAGACTATCCGTCTTGGCTCGACTAGCCGACGCCCCGGATGACCTCGCTCACCCGACCCTTCGGGC
>CANJKV010000124.1 GCA_947474855.1 Aurantimonadaceae bacterium
ACCGCCGCCGAGGATGCGGGTTCGTCCGTGGCGCGCGCCATCGAACTCGTCGTCCGCAGCCTGGATGACTCCAAGGGCGAGGACATCGTCTCGATCGACATGAGGGGCAAGAGCCCGCTCGCCGACCACATGGTGGTCGTGTCCGGACGATCCCACCGCCACGTCACGGCCGTCGCCGAGCATCTCCTCTCCGACCTCAAGGACAACGGCTTCGGCAATGCCAAGGTCGAAGGCCTGAACAACGGCGACTGGGTGCTGATCGACACGGGCGACATCATCGTCCACATCTTCCGTCCCGAAGTCCGCGCCTTCTACAACCTCGAGAAGATGTGGACCGTGGGCGACGCGGGCGATTCGACCGTTCACTGATCCCAGTGGGCGTGACATCGGTCATGGCGGCGCGCGGGGCGATCTTGTGCGGCTGACCATCGCGGCCGTCGGACGGATGAAGGCCGGCCCGGAGCGCGAGCTCTGCGAGCGTTACCTCGACCGCTTGAAGAAGAGCGGCGGCGCGCTCGGTCTCGACTATGCCGGCACGAAGGAGTGGCCGGAGTCGCGCGGCAGCACGGCGCCGGAGCGCAAGCGCGAGGAGGCGGCGCAGTTCCGCGCGGCGCTGCCGGACAGGTGCGTCCTCGTCTGCTTCGACGAGACCGGCCGCAGCATCGGCTCGGAAGCCTTCGCCGGAGAGATCGCCAGCCGCCTCGAAGGCGGCGTGCGGGACATGGTCTTCTGCATCGGCGGCCCGGACGGGTTCGACGAGACCCTCCGCTCTGAGGCGGCGCTGGTCCTGTCTTTCGGACGCATGACCTTTCCACACCAGATCGCCCGCATCCTCCTCGCAGAGCAGCTTTACCGCGCCGTGACGATCCTGTCGGGCCACCCCTACCACCGGGCCTGACCGGGCGCGGCAAAAAGCGGGGAGCGAGGCGGGCCGCCTCCATATACTCGGCGACGGGCACCGCTACATTCCCCCTGGCATGTGCAATCTCTACTCGATCACCACGAACCAGGAAGCGATCCGGCGCTTCGCCCGTGCGACCGTCGACCGGACGGGCAACCTGCCGCGCCTGCCCGGCGTCTTTCCCGACCAGATGGCGCCGGTGGTGGGGCGCGACGCGTCCGGCAACCGCGTCCTCGACCTCTTGCGCTGGGGCTTGCCCGGGCCGAAGGCGACCGGCGAGGCGCCGGTGACGAACGTGCGCAACACCGCCTCGCCGCACTGGCGACGCTGGCTCGGCGTGTCGCATCGCTGCCTCGTGCCGGCCAATTCCTTCTGCGAATACGAGGATACCAAGCCGCGAAAGACGCCGACCTGGTTCGCGCTGGACGAGGAGCGCCCGCTCTTCGCCTTCGCCGGCCTCTGGACACAGTGGACAGGCACGCGCGGCCCCAAAAGCGATCCCGTCGAGGGGCGCCACCGGCTCTTCGCCTTCCTGACCACCGACGCCAATGCTGAGGTGAAGCCGGTGCATCCCAAGGCCATGCCGGTGATTCTGACGGAGCCCGAGCAGATGGACCTCTGGCTGGAGGGCGACTGGGAGGAGGCGAAGGCGCTCCAGCGCCCCCTGCCCGACGGCACGCTCAAGATCGTCGCGCGCGGCGAGCGCAAGGACGAGGGGACCGGCGGAGAGGACGGGTCTTGAGCCAGCTCCTCGACCCCGGCCGCACCTGCTGGCGCATCGAGACCGCCGCCCGCTTCGCCGTGATCGTCGACGACCGCGTCCTGAAGATCGGCTCGGCCAACTTCAACAACCGCTCGATGGGCTTCGACACGGAATGCGACCTGTCGCTCGACGCCGCGCTGGTGCCGGACGAGGCGACGGCCGCGGCGCTCGCGGCGCGCATCGCGGGCGTGCGCGACGACCTTCTCGCCGAGCATCTCGGCCTCGCGCCGGACGCGGTCGCGGCCGCCGTCGCGCGGGAGGGATCGCTTGTGCGGGCGGTGGACCGCTTCGCGAGCGAGACGCGGCGGCTTCAGCCGCTGCAGGCCCGCGACCTCGACGTCCTCGATCAGACCCTGGCCGAAACCGACCTCGTCGATCCCGAGCGCCCGCCCCGGCCGCTCGAGGCGCTGGCGCGCAGGTTCTCCACGATCATGCGACCGCGGGCGGAGCCGCGGCCGGCGCTCGCATCGCTGCGAGATCGGGTGCCGGAATTCCCAGACGGCGGCGCATAAAGGAGGGATCGCGCACGAGGTCGGCGATCGTGTAGCCGGCCAGCGCCGACAGGAAGGCATCCAGCGCCTTGTGCAGCGCCGCGTTCAGCTCGCAGCTGTCGATCAGCGGGCAGTCCATGCGGCCCGTTTCGAAGCACTCGGCCAGGGTGAAGTTGTCTTCCGTCGCCTCGACCACGTGGCGCAGGTTGATCTCCGCGGGCGGCCGCCCGAGGCGGATGCCGCCGTTGCGCCCGCGCACGGTCTCGATCATCCGCGCCTCGACGAGGGGCGGCAGGATCTTGAACATGAAGAGTTCGGAGGCGGAATTGGCCGCGGCGATCTCGCGGATGCGGCTGAGCCGGCCCTCGTTGGCCGCGCAGTACATCAGGATGCGGATCGCGTAGTTCGTCTGGCTCGTGAGCCGCATTCCGGCCTCCCATGCCGACCCGGCGCATCGCGCGCCGATCGGCCATCGCTGTCGTCGACGGCCCGCCCCTGCTTCACCGAATCACCGGCGAATTCCGGGCGGGCGTTCATCTGATTTAGAAGCGTTCTAGGTCATTTGGAAGAGGCAGGCTCGACGCGACGCCGTCGTCGGGCCTGGCGGGCAATCCTCGGAACTCACGCGCAACGCGATATTCTGCGTCAAGCGCCAGTTTGGAACCTTTCCAAACACAAAGGGGTTTGCTACCTTGGAAGCATTCTAAGAGAGCGGGTCGCGAGGCCCGAGCGATCGGCGGGCACCGGATCGGTCGCCCAAGCACAGGAAGGAACGGATCATGTCGGTTCACAGCGAAGCCGCCTGCAAGAAGTGCACCTACTTCGACGACCACGCCGCCAACGGTCAGCACGCCGACGCCGAAGCCGGCCTCTGCCGCTTCAACCCGCCGGTGACGCAGCCGGAGCCGGATGCTCACGGCCTCTGGCCGATCGTGGCGAAGTCCGACTGGTGCGGCCACTTCGAGACCGGCACGACGGTCAACTGACCCCGTCGATCCCTTCTCGGATCGCACGAATGGGCCGGCGGCGCATCCGAGCGCCCCGGCCTTTCGCATGTCCGGGGGTCAGCGCAGGCGGCGGACCGCGCGGCCGAGATCGGCCAGCGCGTCCCGCAGCGGCGGCCCTCCCCGCCCGAACAGCGCCGCGTCGAGCCGGCGAAGCGCCTCGCGCGCCTGCCCATCCCCGTCCGTCGCCCCCTCCGCCAGCATCCGGCGCGCGATGCCGCGCGCCGTCATCGCATCGCCGCGCCGCACGGCCGCCGCGAGCCGCAACCGGTCCGGCGCGACCGGCAGGCGTCGCAGGAGGCACTGCCACTCCGTCCCTCGCAGCCGCCGGCGGCCCGGCAGGAGCACGGCTCCCGTGAGCAGGAAGCCGGCGGCGGCCGCGAGAGCCGGCGCGTTGTCCGCAAGCCGATCGCCGATGCCGGGTTCGGGCGCTTCGGTCAGCACACCAGCCAGCGCGATGTGCTGGCTGCGCAGGACGACGTCGCGCACCGCGCGCGCCTGCGTGTCGTACCAGGGGATGTGGAAGGCTTCGAGCAGGCCCGGCTCGGAGGAGACCGGGCGCATGCGCCAGCGCCAGACGACCTTGGCGACCGGCCCCTCCGGCGTGATCGTCTGCGTGCGCTCCTCCGGCTCTGCGAAGGTGATGAGCCATTCGGCCAGCATCTTCGGGCGCGGCGGCAGGCGCGACGCGGGCACGCCCACCGCTTCGATGGTGACGGTGCGCCGTGCGACCTCCCCGCTGGCGAGCTTCGACGGATCGCGGTCCCACTCGTCCGAATAGCTCAGCCGGCTCGCCGGCAGCCACCAGCCGCCTGCGTCCGGCGGAACGGGCGAAACCTCGATCGCCACCGGCTCGGAGACGACGGCGCGCTTCTCGCGCCGCGCCCCGTCGGCGACGGTCAGGAGGTGGGTGAAGGGGCCGATCTCCAGCCGGCCGGGGCGGCTCGGATAGAGCGCGAGCCGCCGCTCGAAGACGGTGCGCTTCTTCCCGTCGATGAAGGCGCTCGTCCAGCTGTCGCGGCCGAGCTGCTGCCAGCCGAAATTGACGAGCGGCGGCTGCTTCATCTCCTCGATCGCCACGGCGACGGTATAGACGCCACGCAGGCGCACCAGCACCATCTCCTCGACATGCGTGTCGGCATGCGGCTGCTCGACGATCAGCTCCAGCCGAGCCGATTCGCGGTCGAGGAGCGGCGCCTCGGGTGCCGCAGGACCGGATGGCGCCGGCCTGTCCGGCGCGACGCTCGGGCCGGCGGGCGCCGCTCCGGGCGCCGCGAGGTTGCCGTCGCGGTCGGCGTTGCGCGGCAGGGTTTGCGGCGGCGGCGCGATGGTCGCGGGGGCGAGACCCTGCGCGCTGCTTGGCGCGGGGACAGCGACCAGCAGCAGGAAGGCGAAGAGACGAAGGCGGTTCACCACGGCGTATCCTCCGGCGGCACGGCGAGCCCGTCCTCGAAGCGCTGCTGCGACTCGGCCTTGAAGCGCAGCTTGAGATAGGTGCCGGGCTCGTCCGCGAGGGTCGTGAGCCAGTCGGTGCTGGCGACCGTCGCCTTGTTGTCGTCGCGCGGCCGCAGCACCCGCTCGGCCTGCTCGCCCATGGTCAGGGTCGGACCGGAATGGGAGGCGGCGTCGCTCTCCTCTTCCTGCGCCGCGGTGGCGGGAATGCCGTCGATGGCGTTCGCCTCGCCGATCACCGGCGGCACGAGCCGGGCGACGAGGTCGCGATTGCGCCGCGCCTCGACGTCGCTCGCCTCGGCGAAGAGCACGGCGTCGAAGTAGGCGACGGAGAGCGGATAGTCGCCGAGCGCGGCGAGCGACAGGGCGCGGTTGAAGGTCTGCGATCGGCCGGCCTCGGCGAAGTCCGCGTCCGCTTCGGCGAAGCGTCCGGCCTCGTAGAGCGCGACGCCGCGCGCCGCCGGATCTTCGAGAAGACGGGCAGCGAGGCTCGGCAACCCCGCACCGAGCGCGAGGCGACCGAAGCCGGCGGGGCCGGCGAAGACGGCTGCCACGAAGGTGGCGGCGAGAAGAAGAACGGGAGCCGCGCGCCGCATCAGGCCACCCGCTCCCGCCGGCGGAAGAAGAACAAGGCCGGCAGCATCGCCGCGGCGAGAAGCACGCGGCCGTAATCGTGCCAGAGGAGCGCCACGAGGTCGCTCCGGCGGAGCGTCGCCGCCTCGTTCTCGGCCAAGCGCGCCGCGACGCCGGCGGGTGCGAGCGCGCTGCCGACGACCCCGCCGCCGGCTTCGGCGAGGCGGGCGAGCGCGTCGGGATCGGGCGGCGGCGCCGCGGCCGGAGCCGCGTTCGGCTCGACGAAGAGGGTCGACACACGGCTCCCGCCGGCCGCGATCCGCTCCGCCTCGCGCAAGGCCGCGGGCGAGAGCCCCTCCCCGTCGGAAACGAGGACGACGTCGCCGGACAGGATCTCGGCCTGGTCGAGCAGCGTCTTGGCCATGGCGAGGCCGCGCTCGGCCCGGCTGCCCTTTTCCGGAACGGTGTCGGCGGCGAGGACCGCGATCGTGGTTTCCAGCGCCTCGGCGTCCGTGGTGAAGGCGCTGGCGAGATAGGCGTCGCCGGCGAAGACCACGAGCGCGATCGGCCGCGAGCCGGCCTCGCGCGCGACGAAGCTCGCCGCCCCTTGCGCGGCGGGAAAGCGCCCGCCCGTCACCACCGAATCCGACAGGTCCATGACGAGAACCACGGCATCGAGGTTGCGGAAGGTCGGCGCCTCGTCGTCGGGCACGGCCGGGCCGACCAGCGCCAGCGCCAGCAGCGCGCAAAGGAGAACCGGCGCGCGATGCCGCCGCCGGACGCCGGGCGCGACGCGCCCGAGCGCCGACAGGGCCCGCATCATCGCGGGATCCACCGCCGCTTCCCAGGCGCCGAGGCCCGAGCGGCGCCGCCAAACATAGGCGGCGGCGAGCGCGATGAACGGAAGGCCGAGAAGCCAGGCCGGGCGCAGCAGCGTCAGGTCGCCGAACAGCGTCATCGCCGCGCCTCCCCGAGCAGCAGCGCCAGCGCGATAAGGAAGGCGAGGCCGGCCGGCACCGTCCAGTAGGGCTCCTCGACCTCCGCCGCGGGCTCGGCGAGGCGGCTCGCTTCCATGGCGTCGATCGCCTCGCCGACGGCCACGAGGTCGGACGTGTTGCGGACCCGGAAAGCCTCGCCGCCGCTGGCCTCGGCGAGGCGCCGCAGCGTTTCGGAATCGACCGCGTCGCGCGGGGCATCGGCCTCCGAGCGGTCGCGAGGTCCTAGGGCGATGGTGTGGACGCGCACGCCGAGTTCGGCGGCGAGCTGTCCGGCGGCGATCGGATCCACCGTGCCGGACGTATCGACCCCGTCCGACAGGAGCACCACGACGCGGCTCGCGGCGGGCGAATCCTTCAGTCGCTTGAGCGCGAGGCCGAGCCCGTCGCTGATCGCGGTCGCCCGGCCGGACACGCCGATCGTCGCCTCCTCGATGGCACGCGCGACCGCCTCGAAGTCGAAGGTCGGCGGCGTCGCGTAATAGGCCTGGTTGCCGAAGATCACGAGCCCGACGCGGTCGCCGCCGCGCCCGCGCACGAAGCGCGCCGCGACCTGCTTGACCGCCTCCAGCCGCGTCACGGTCCGTCCGTCGAGCTCGAAATCCTCTTCTTCCATGGACCCGGAGAGGTCGAGCGCGAGCACGAGGTCGCGACCCGAGACCGGCAGCGCGGCGCTCGTCGACAAGCGCTGCGGCCCGGCGAGCGCCAGGACGAGGCAGAGCCATAGAAGCGCCGGCAGCCAGCGCCGCGCCCGCGCGGCCAACGCGGTCCGCGCGACCGGCACGGCGAGGCGCGCGGCGATCGGCGCCGGAACGGCGAGCGCGCCCGTCGACGCCCGCCGCGGCGGCAGGAGAAGGAGTGCCAGGAGCGGCAGCGGCGCGAGCAGGAGGGCGAGCGGATCGGAAAAGCTCCACATCGGATCAGCCCCGCCGCAGTGCTGCGCGGATCGCCGCGTCGGTGGCGTCCGGATCGAGCGTCGGCCCCGGCGCGTAGAGCGCGGCCCCGATCTCCGCCGCGAGCGCGGCGAGGGCCGGGCGCGGGCGCTCAGTGGACAGGTCGCGCAGGACCTGCGCCTGGACGAGCAGGCGGCGCTCCGGCTGAAGCGCGCGCGCCGCGTCGAGACGGGCGAGGCTGGCGGCGAAGGGGGCGTCGCGCCGGCGGCTGACGAGGGCGAGAAGCGCGACGAGGAGGATCATCGCGAGGATGCCAAGCGAGAAGGCGGCGAGCGCCGTCTGCCAGAACTCCGCCGGCGTCGCGCTCGGCAAGCGCGGCGGCGAGAGCGTCGCCATCAGCTCAGCGTGCTCGGGCGAAGCGTTCATCGACGCGCTCCTCCACGCCGCGCCCCGCCGCCTCGGGCGCGAGGCCGGCATCGACCACGGCGAAAGGCAGCCCGAGCCGCTCCAGCCGCGCGATCCGCGGGTCGGGCGGCGGCACGCCGGCCTCGACGCTGCCGATGCCGCGCGCGCCGTTCGGCGCTAGAAACGGATAAAGGCCGGCCGGCGGCTCGATCTCGAAGCGATCGAGGACGACAAGGCAGGCGAGGCGCGCGCGCTGCATCAAGGCGAGCGCGGCGCGGTCGAAGCGCGGTCCAGCCGCGTCGAGCCCGCTCGCCAGGAGCACGGTCGCGCCGCGCGGTCCGGCCTTCAGCGCCGCTTCGAGGAGAAGCGCCGATCCGTCCTCCGCCGGCACCCCCGCACGCCGCGACGCGGCGAGCGCCTCGTCGTGGGCGCGCGCAAGGCGGCCGAGAAGCCGTGCCATGCCGCGCTCGCGCCCCTGCGGCGCCACGTAGGCGACCTCGCCGGCGGCGTGAACGAGAAGCGCCGCCTTGCCGCCCGCCTCCAGCGTGCGCCAGCCCTCGACCGTCAGCGCCTCGGCGGCGGCCACCGAGCGCAGCGCCCGGCGCGTGCCCCAGAGCATGTCGGTGGAAAAGTCGGCGAGAAGCAGCGTCACCCGCTCGCGCTCCTCGCTGAAGGTGCGCACGTGGCGCGTGCCGGTGCGGGCGGTGGCGTTGCGGTCGATGTGGCGGATGTCGTCGCCGGCCACGAAGGGGCGCACGTCTACGATCTCAAGGCCAGGTCCCTTGCGGCGGCCGACGAGCCCGCCGGGCCGGGTCGTGGCGCCCAGATGGCGTGCCGGCCGCTCGCGCGCCAGGTGCCGCAGCGCGAGAAGCGCGTCGACGTCGAGCCGCGCCCCCTCGCCCGCAGTCGCGGCGGGGTCGCTCCGCTGGAAGAGCGGCACGGCCATCAGAGCGGCCGGACGATGTCGAGGAGGCGGTCGACGAGCCTGCGCGCCGTCTGCCCCTCCGCCTGGGCTCGCCAGGTCGGGATGATCCGGTGGGCGAGGATGTCGGGCGCCAGGGCGGACACGTCCTCCGGCACCGCGAAGTCGCGCCCCCTGATGTAGGCGCGCGCCTTGGCGGCGGCGGCGAGCGCCAGCGTGCCGCGCGGCGAGACGGCGTGCTCGATGGAGCCGGCGACCTCGGCCGCGTTCGGCCCTTCCCCGCGCGTCGCGGTGACGAGGCGCACGATGTAGTCCTTCAGCGCCGGGGCGAGATGGACGCGCGCGGCGGCGCGGCGGGCGGCGAGCACCTCGCCCGGAGGCAGCGGCGGAAAGCTCCGCCCGCCGGCGTCGCCCACCGCCTCCCCTTCCACGAGGTCGAGGATCGCCGCCTCGGTGGCGGCGTCCGGCAGGTCGACGAGGACGTGGGCGAGGAAGCGGTCGAGCTGCGCTTCCGGCAGGGGGAAGGTGCCCTCGTGCTCGATCGAGTTCTGCGTCGCGACCACCATGAAGGTTTCGGGCAGGCGGTATGTCCGCCCGCCCGCCGTCACCTGCGACTCCGCCATGGCTTCGAGCAGCGCCGACTGGACCTTGGGCGGGGCGCGGTTGATCTCGTCGACCAGAACCAGCGAGGCGAAGACCGGGCCCTCGACGAATTCGAAGGTGCCGTGCTCGGGCCGGAAGATCGGCGTGCCCGTGAGGTCGGCGGGCATCAGGTCCGGCGTGCACTGGATGCGCGAGAAGGAGCCGTCGAGGCCCGCGGCGAGGCGCTTCACCGCCCGCGTCTTGGCGAGGCCCGGCGGCCCCTCCACCAGGAGGTGGCCGCCCGCGACGAGCGCGACGAGCAGCCGCTCGACGAGGTCGGGCCGCCCGACGAGCCCTTCGGCCACGAAGGCGCCGAGGCGCGCGAGCGGGCGTTCCCCGCTCGCGGCGTCGGAATCGATGGCGCTGTGACGCGCCGCATGGTCCAGCATGACGGGTCCCTGCACTGCGGACCGCCGGCGCCTCCTTCCGACGCGCGGCCGCCCTCCTCCCGAGCGGCGGCCCCGGGTGCCCGTCGTGACCGCCTCGCCTCCAAGACTAGGAAAGCCGCCCCGTCTCGGCAACAGGGCTTTGGTCGTGAGTTCATCCGGCGCGCGAGCGCAATCGGCGCGGGGCAATGCGAACGCAATCCTGCGGAAACAAGCACACGGCAGGATTGCACCGTCGATCGAGGCCGCCGCGGCGCGGCGCCCGTGCCGTCTGGAGTTTCGCTTATGCGGCCCCGCCCCTCGCTGCTTCAACGGCTCGCCGCCGCGCTCCTGGTGGGCGGGCTCGTCTCGTCGGCGGGGCAGGCGGCCGGGCGCGACGCCGCGGCGGGCCGGATCGACTGCTTCGCGCGCAGCTACGACGCGGCGCATCGTGCCGCCCATCCCGCGCAGGCGGTCGAGACGATCTGGCTCGGCCACACGCCCGAGGCGGAAGCCGACCGGCCGACCGGGCGGGGCGATGCCGTCCTCGGCTTCGGCTTCCGCCTCGGCGGCCAGGCCTATTCGGGCCTGGCCTATTGCCGAAGCCTGCGCTGCGAGGTCGAAGGCGATGCCGGCAGCTTCACGCTTCTGCGCAAAGGGCGGAGCATGCGGCTCACCGTCGGCCCGCACCTTTCGCTGGAAGGCGCCGACGGCTTTTCACCCGACCTCGCCCGCAGCGCCGACGACCGCGTCTTCCTCCTGCACCCCGCCCCGGCAGGCACCTGCCGCTGACCGCGAAGCGCGAGGCGACACGCCATGTACAAACGAGGCGCATCCGCCGTATGTCGCGTGCGAAGCCGCCCGATCAATCGCGGGCGGAAAGCAGCGATGGCGGTTTCATGCGGATCAGCATTCTCGGCGTCACGGGTTCCATCGGCGGCTCGACGCTCGACGTGGTGGAGCAGCTCGGCGGTCGGGAGCGCTTCGACGTCGAGGCGGTGACCGGCCACGGCAACATCGCCCGCTTGGCCGCCAAGGCCGTGTCCAGCGGCGCGAAGATCGCGGTGACCTCCAATCCCGCCTGCTACGCCGAGCTGAAGTCGGCCCTCGCCGGCACGGGCATCGAGGCGGCGGCCGGGCGCGAAGCGCTCTGCGATGCGGCCGAGCGGCCGGTCGACTGGGTCATGGCCGCGATCGTCGGCATCGCCGGGCTTGAGCCGACGCTTCGCGCGGCGCGCAGCGGCGCGACCATCGCCCTTGCCAACAAGGAGTGCCTCGTCTCCGCCGGCAGCCTGTTCCAGGCCGCGATCGCGCAGGCCGGGGGCACGCTCCTTCCCGTGGATTCGGAGCACAACGCGATCTTCCAGGTGCTGGAGCGCGACCAGGACCACGCCGTCGAGCGCATCATCCTGACGGCGTCCGGGGGGCCGTTCCGCACCTGGACGCGCGAACGCATGGCGGGCGCCAGCGTCGCGGAGGCCGCCGGCCATCCCCGCTGGTCGATGGGGCAGAAGATCTCGATCGATTCGGCCAGCCTCTTCAACAAGGGGCTCGAGATGATCGAGGCCGAGCACCTCTTCGGCGCGCCCGGCCGCGCGCTGGAGGTGGTGGTCCATCCGCAGTCGGTGATCCACTCGATGGTCGGCTACAGCGACGGCTCGGTGCTGGCGCAGCTCGGCAGTCCCGACATGCGCACCGCCATCGGCTACGCCCTCAGCTTTCCCCGCCGGCCGAACCTCGACGTCGAGCGGCTCGACTTCGCCAAGCTCTCGCGCCTCGACTTCGAGGCCCCGGACGAGACGCGCTTTCCCGCGCTGCGGCTCGCCGGACAGGCGATCGCCGCCGGGGGCCTGTCCGGCGCGATCCTCAACGGCGCCAAGGAGGCGGCGCTCGAAGCCTTCATCGCCGGGCGGTGCGGCTTCCTCGACATGGCGAGCGTGGTCGAGCGCGTGATGGAGGAGATGGGTGCGCCGCCGGCCACGAGCCTCGACGCCGTCTTCGCGGCGGACACCGAGGCGCGCGGGCGCGCCGCGGTCCACCTCGCGCGGCTCGCGGCGTGACGACGCCCGCGCCGGCGGCGAGGCTCGCCGCGCGCCCGGGCCGGGCCGGCCGCCTGCTGCTCGGCGGATTCCTGTCGCTCGCGATCCTGATGGGCATCGGGCGCTTCCACTACACGCCGCTGCTGCCCCTCATGCAGCAGGAGTACGGCTTCGGCACCGACGTGGCGGGCCTCGTCGCGTCGGTGAACTTCGCCGGCTACCTCCTCGGCTCGATCCTGTCGGCGCTGGTGCCGCGCGGGCGGCCGCGCCTCCTCGCCTTCCGGATCGGCATCCTGACGAGCGTCGCGACGACGCTCCTGATGGGCCTCACCGACTGGCTGCCGGCCTGGCTGGCGCTGCGCGGACTGTCGGGCATGGCCAGCGCCTTCGGCATGATCGCGGCGGTCGGCATCGTGTCGGACGCGCTCGGCCGCGTCGGCGCCGAGGAACGCCTCGCCTGGGTGTTCGGCGGCGTCGGCTGCGGCATCGCCGCTTCCGGCCTCCTGACCGAGATCGGGCACCCCGCTCTGTCGGCAGACGGGTTGTGGATCGCGGCGGGGCTCGGCTGCCTCGCGCTCCTGCCGCTGGTCCTCAGGGAGATCGGCGAGCGCGACCTCGGGCCGCCGCCAAACACCGGCGCGGCGGCCGGACGGCTCCAGCCGCGGCCGATCGCCTTCTGGCCGCTGCTCGTGAACTACACCTGCGAGGGGCTCGGCTATTCGGTCTTCGCCACCTTCATCGTGACGATCGTGAAGAGCCAACCCGGCCTCGGCCATCTCGGCGACTTCGTCTGGATCGTCGTCGGCCTCGCCGGGTTGCCGAGCAACCTCCTCTGGTCGAGGGTCGCACGGCGCATCGGCTTCGCCGCGGCGCTCGCCCTCTGCTATGTCGGGCAGATCGTCGGCGTCGCGCTGCCCGCACTCGGCGACGGTCCCGCGCCGGCGGTCGCGGGCGCGCTCTTGTTCGGCGGCACCTTCATGGCGATCACCTTCTTGACCGGGCCGCTCGGCCGCCGGAGCCTGGGCGGGCGCGGCTTCGCGGTGCTGACCGCCGGCTTCGGCCTCGGCCAGATGACCGGTCCACTCATCGCCGGCCTCTTCGTGACCGGCCCGGAGGACTTTGCCGCCGCGCTCCTCGCCTCGGCCGGCATCCTCGCCTTCGGCCTCCTGTTCCTTGTCGGCGCGATGATCTGGCGGCCGGCCGCGACAGCGTGAAGGAGCCGTCAACACTCACCCGCTAGGGTTGCGACATCTCCTTGAGGCATAGGCGCCATTTCGCGCGTCAACCGGATCCGACAATGACCTCCCTGTCCGCCCTATCCACCGCCGCCAGTCTGCTCGCCCCGCCATCGACGCTCGCGGCCCAGCCCGCCTCGGTCTTCGGCGACGCCGCTGCCCGGCCGGGCGCGCCGGGCGTTTCCGTCCAGCTGAGCGCCGCCCGGACCCTCGCCTTGTCGACCATCAGCGGCGCGCTTCTCGACATGAAGCCCGAGCCGACCGGCGCGGCCAAGGAGGCGTTGGAGTTCATCGACTCGGACGACTTCGCCATCAGCGATCCCGCCGCCAAGCTCGCCCTCGCCGACGCCATCCGCTACGGCGCCGACGCCTTCAACCGGAGATTCGCCGTCGAGCAGGTCCTGGACAACAAGGCGACCTACAAGCAGCTCCTGATGCGGACGATCACGCACACCGTGGTCAAGAACCGCGAGCTCTTCCCACCCGGCGAGTTCGTCATGGGCGGACGCTTCGAGGACGGCTCGTTCGGCTTCGTCTCCATCGCCGCGATCGGCGCCAAGGAGACAGAGCAAAGCAGGCTGACCGCCGCGCTGGACGCCGCCAAGGCGAAGAAGAACGCGGCGCTGGCGGAAAGCAAGGCGACCGGGGCGCCCTACGTGGAGCCGCCGGAACTCGCCGGAGCGCAGGCCGCCTTCGACACGTGGCAAGAGGGCTTGCTGGTCGCCTTCAAGTTCAAGCCGGCAGCTTGAGATCGTCCTCCAGCACCGCCAGGAAGGTCTCGCACCAGTCGGCCGCCGTGTTGTTGAAGACGGCCTCGCGAAGCGCGGCATGGCGGCGTCGGCGCTCGTCCGGCTCCATGGCGATCGCCGTGCGAAGGGCCTTGGCAAGATCGTCGGCCGAATGCGGATTGACGATCAGGGCCTCCTCCATCTCCGCTCGCGCGCCGGCGAAGCGCGACAGGACGAGGACGCCGGGGTCGCCGGGATCCTGGGCCGCGACGAACTCCTTGGCGACGAGGTTCATGCCGTCTCGAAGCGGCGTGACGAGGCAGACCCGCGCGCCGCGATAGATGCCGGCGAGCGCGCGCCGCGTGAAGGGCCGCGTCATGATCGTGACGGGCGTCCAGTCGAGCGTGGCGAAGCGCCCGTTGATGTGGCCGGCCAGTTCCTCAAGCTCGCGGCGCAGCGCCGCGTAGGCTTCCAGCTCGGCGCGCGAGAGCGGGGCGATCTGGAGGAACTGCACGCGGCCGTGCGTGTCGGGGTGCTCCTCGAGCAGGCGCCCGAAGCCGCGCAGCCGCTCCACCAGCCCCTTGGAATAGTCCATGCGGTCGACGCCGACGATCTGGACGCGATCGCGGGCGATGTCGCGCAGCATCTCCTCGTGCTCGCCGGCCTCGGGCGAGAGCGCGAAGCGCTCGAAGCCCTCCGCGTCGAT
>CANJKV010000125.1 GCA_947474855.1 Aurantimonadaceae bacterium
AAGGGAGCCGCCTGAGCCATGGTCCAGATCACCTATCGCGACGCGCTGCGCCAGGCGCTGATCGACGCCATGCAGGCCGACGAGACGGTCGTCGTCATCGGCGAGGAGGTCGGCCGCTACGGCGGCGCCTACGGCGTCACCAAGGACCTCATCAAGACCTTCGGGCCCGAGCGGATGATCGACACGCCGATCTCCGAGCCCGCCATCGTCGGCGCGGCCGTCGGCGCGGCCATGACGGGCCTCAGGCCAGTCGCCGAGCTGATGTACGTCGACTTCCTCGGCATGACGATGGACCAGCTCACCAACCAGGCCGCCAAGATCCGATACATGTTCGGCGGCCAGATCGGCGTGCCGATGGTTTTGAGGACGCAGGGTGGCACCGGCCGCTCGGCCGGCGCGCAGCATTCCCAGAGCCTGGAAGGCTGGATCATGCACATGCCGGGCCTCAGGCTCGCCATGCCGGCGACGGCCGAGGACGCCTATCACCTCCTGCGCCATGCCCTGACCATGCCCGACCCCGTGGTCTTCATCGAGCACAAGTCGCTCTACACCCGGAAGGAGGAGGCGGACCTTTCCGCGCCGAAGCTCCCCTGGGGCAAGGCGGCGGTGCGGCGCGAGGGGAAGGATCTCGTGATCGTCACCTATTCGCGCCAGGTCCACTATGCGCTTGAAGCCGCGGAAGCCATGGCCAAGGACGGGATCGAGGCGACGGTCATCGACCTTCGCACCCTCAACCCGCTCGACATGGACACGGTCCGGACCCACGTGGAGACGATCGGCCGCTGCGTCGTCGTCTCGGAAGGGCCGCTGACGGCGGGCGTCGCGGCGGAGCTTTCCGCGCGCATCACCGAGGAATGCTTCGACTTCCTGCACGAGCCGGTGATCCGCATCGCCGGCGAGGACATCCCCATCTCCGTGTCCCAGGCGCTGGAGGCCGGGAGCGTGCCTTCGCCCGGTCTCATCGGCGACACTGCGAGGCGGCTCGTCGCATGAGCGCCCTCCTCACCATGCCCCGGCTCGGCGAGACGATGGAGGAGGGTCGCATCGTCGGCTGGCTGATCGCGCCCGGCCAGGCCTTCAAGCGCGGCGAATCGATCCTCGAGGTCGAGACCGACAAGACTGTGGCCGAGCTGCCGGCGCTCGCAGACGGGATACTTGCCGAAACGCTGGTCTCACCGGGCGAGATGGTGTCGGTCGGCGCGCCCATCGCGCGGCTCGCGGGGGGCGCCGCGCCCGCGGAGGCGGGTGGAACGGTGGTGCGCACCCTCGCCATGCCCCGCCTCGGCGAGACCATGGACGAGGGCAAGGTCGTCGGCTGGCTCGTAGAGGCCGGCGCGCGCTTCAAGCGCGGCGACGCGCTCCTGGAGATCGAGACCGACAAGACCGTCGCCGAATATCCTGCCCTCTTCGACGGCCGCCTCGTGGAGGTGCTCGTCGATCCCGGCGCGACGCTCGACGTCGGCGCGCCGATCGCGCGCGTCGAGGTGTCGGCGGCGAGCGCCAAGCTGGAAGGCTTCATCGACGAGGCGCCCGACCGGCTCGACGCGGCCGAGGAGGTCGTACCGGCGCCCGAGCCTGACGCCGTGGCCGCCACGCCCGCGCCGCTCGCGGCAAGCTCGGCCCCCGCCCCGTGCGGGGACGGGCCGGTGCGCGCCACACCGATCGCCCGGCGCCTGGCGGCGCGGCGCGGCCTGGCTGTCTCGGCCATCGCCGGCACCGGCCGGCGCGGCCGCGTCGAGCTGCGCGACGTCGAGAACCACGTCGGCGGAGCGCCCGCCGGGTCTGTCGCGCCTGGCCACGGCGCCATGGCCTTCGACCGCTTCGCCGCGAAGGGCGCCCTGCGCGGCCGTGCTCTCCTTCTGCACGGCTTCGCCGGCGACCGCACGACGTTTGCCGGCTTATCGGCTGCGCTCGCCCGCGTCGGCTTCGACGTCCTCGTGCCCGACCTGCCGGGCCACGGCGAAACGCGCGCCGAGGCCGCGCGCGTTGCCGACCTGTCGACGCCGCTCGGCGCACTCCTCGCGGCAGAGGATTTCGCGCCGACCGAGATCGTCGCCCATTCGCTCGGGAGTCTGGCCGCCGTCGCGCTCGCCGAGGGCTCGCCCGGCTTGAAGCGCCTGACGCTTCTGGCGCCCGCCGGCCTCGGCCTGGAGATCGACACGACCTTCGTGGCGGGCATGGCGGCGCGGCCCTCGGCCGGCGCGCTGCGCCACCTGCTGCGCCGCCTGACCGCCCAGCCTGCGCCGCTCTCCGACCCGGCCGTCGCGGCGCTTGTCGCCGCGCTCGGCGCGGGCCGGCTCGATGGACTTGCCGCCGACGCCTTCGGGCCGGGCGGCCAGCTCGTCGACATCGTCGAGCCGCTCGCGCGGCTTGCCAGGCGCATCGAGGTGCGCGTCGTCGTCGGCCTGGAGGACCGGATCATCCCCTGGCGCCAGGTCGAGACGCTCCCGTCCGCGGTCGCGATCCACCTCGTGGCCGGAGCCGGGCACATGCCGCATTGGGACAGGCCGGCGGAGGTCGCCGCCCTTTTCGAGAGGACCGCTGGATGAGCGAGATCAGGGACATCAACGCGCGCCTCGGCGCGCTCGCCAAGGCGCTGCCCGAGGTCGCCGGCGGATTCCGCCAGCTCGCCAAGGGCGCGCATGCCGGCTCGCGGTTCACGGGCGCGCAGAAGGAACTCCTCGCCGCCGCCTTCGGCGTGGTGCGGGGCTGCGAGGACTGCATCGTCTACCACCTCGACGCGGCGAAGAAGCAGGGCGCCGAGCGCGAGGACCTCCTGGAGCTTCTCGGCATCGCCGTCGAGATGGGCGGCGGTCCGGCCATGGTCTACGCGGCGAAGGCCTTGAGCGCCTTCGACGCCGGGAACTGACACCAGAGCGACGAGCGGGGTCGCAGCGCAGGAGGCGCGCGGCGCCCGCGGGGAGGAGGAACCGATGGCCTATGTGGTCGCCGTGGACGGCGGAACGGAAAGCCTGCGCGCCGGGATCTACGATCCCTCCGGCGCCTGCCTCGGCCAGGCGACGCATCCTTACGAGACGATGTTCTCGGCCGGCGCGCGCGCCGAGCAGAACCCCGAGGATTGGTGGAGCGCTCTGGGCATCGCCACCAGGGGCGCGCTTGCCAAGGCCGGCATCGACCCGGCCGCCGTCGAGGCGATCTGCCTGACCACCACCTCCTGCACGGTGGTGGCGCTCGACGAGGAGGGCAACGCGCTGCGGCCCGCGCTTCTCTGGATGGACGTGCGGGCCGGCGAGGAGGCGCGCGACGTCCTGGCGACGGGCGACCCGGCGCTCGCGGTCAACGGGGCAGGCCAGGGCCCGGTCTCGGCCGAGTGGATGATCCCCAAATCCCTCTGGCTGAAGCGGCACGAGCCCCACGTCTTCGATCGCGCCGCCACGATCGGCGAATACCAGGACTTCATGACGCTGCGCCTCACCGGCCGGCGCGTCGCCTCGCTGAACAACGCCTCGATCCGCTGGCACTATTCCACCGCCCGCGGCGGCTTCGCGGCCTCGCTGGTGCGCGCCCTCGGGCTCGACGCCCTCCTCGACAAGTGGCCGGCCGAGGTCGTGCCGCCCGGCGGCGTCGTCGGCACGCTGACGGGGCGGGCGGCCGCCCATCTCGGCCTCCATACGGGCGTGAAGCTCGTCCAGGGCGGGGCGGACGCGCTGATCGGCATGATCGGCCTCGGCGTCGCCAAGCCCGGCCAGCTCGCGCTGATCACCGGGTCCTCGCACCTCCAGTTCGGCGTCTCCGAGCGGCCGGTCCACCACCCCGGCCTCTGGGGCTCGTATCCGGACGCGGTCTATCCCGGCCGGCACGTCATCGAGGGCGGCCAGACCTCGACGGGTTCGATCCTGCAATGGCTGAAGCGCCTGATGAACGGGACCATGGACCTCGACGCGCTGAACATCGCGGCGGCGCGGCTGGAGCCGGGCTGCGACGGCCTCGTCGTCCAGGACCACTTCCAGGGCAACCGCACGCCGTACGTCGACCCGCTGTCGCGCGGCGCGATCGTTGGCCTGACGCTCGCCCACGGGCCCGAGCACGTCTTCCGCGCGGTAATCGAGGGCATCTCCTTCGGCACGCGCGCGATCCTCGACGAGATGGCGGCGGCCGGCTTCCGGGCCGCCGAGCTGACGGTCGGCGGCGGCGCCACGGCCTCCGAGCTCTGGCTCCAGATCCACGCCGACACGGCCGGCATCCCAGTCTGCGTGCCCGCCTCCAGCGCCGCCCCGTCGGTCGGCGCGGCGGTGCTGGCCGCCCACGGCGCGGGGCGTTTCGCATCGATCGACGACGGCATCGCCGCCATGGTCAAGCCCGGCCGCCGCATCGAGCCGCGGGCGCGCGAGAGCGCCCGCTACGACGAGATCTATCGCGGCTATCGCGCGCTCTACCCCGCGCTGAAGGACGTGGCGCGGGCGGCCGTCCCGGCCGCGGCGAAGGCCCGGGAGCCCGTCGAGGCATGAGCGGCGACTTCGACCTGTCGGGCCGCACGGCGCTCGTCACGGGCGCGGCGCGCGGCATCGGCGC
The DNA here is from genome assembly GCA_947474855.1 of Aurantimonadaceae bacterium. GTDB lineage: Bacteria > Pseudomonadota > Alphaproteobacteria > Rhizobiales > Rhizobiaceae > Antarcticirhabdus. The sequence continues at coordinate 4,534 of CANJKV010000125.1, forward strand.
GGCGATCGCCCGCCGCCTCGCGGAAGCCGGCGCCCTCGCCATCCTGGCCGACCGCGACGCGGCGGAGGCCGCGCGCACGGCCGCGGCCGTCGCGCAGGACGGCCTCTCCGCCCTGTCGCTGGAGCTCGACGTGACGCGGCGCGAGAGCGTCTCGGCGGCGGTGGACGAGGTCTCGCGCCGCTTCGGCGCGCCGGACATCCTCGTCAACAATGCCGGCATCGTGCGCAACGCGCCCGCCGTCGAGACCGCGCCGGAGGATTGGAGCGCCGTCATCGACGTCAACCTCAACGGCGTCTTCCACTGCTCGCAGGGCTTCGGCCGCCTGATGCTGGAGGCGGGCCGCGGCTCGGTGGTCAACATCTCCTCCATGTGCGGCGAGATCGTCGTCCATCCCCAGCCGCAGGCCGCCTACAACGCGGCCAAGGCCGGCGTGAACCTCCTGACCAAGTCGCTCGCCGTCGAGTGGGCGCCGCGGGGCGTGCGGGTCAACGCCGTCGCGCCGGGCTACGTCGCGACCGAGCTGACGCTCGCGGGCCGCTCCAACGGCGAATGGTTCGACACCTGGATGCGCATGACGCCGATCGGCCGCCTCGGCGAGCCGCGCGAAGTCGCCAATGCCGTGCTCTTCCTCGCCTCCGACGCCGCGAGCTTCGTCACTGGGACGGTGCTGGCGGTGGACGGCGGCTACACCGCCCTTTGAGGACCGATCCATGATCCAAGCGACCAGCCCCCGAACCGTTCTCGTCACCGGCGCCAGCCGCGGCATCGGCCGCGCCATCGCGCTGGGCCTCGCGCAGCGCGGCTTCGACGTCGTCGCCAACGACATCGAGCGCCAGGCCGCCCATCTCGACGGGCTCGTTTCGGAGATCGAGGGGCTCGGCCGCCGCGCCTTCGCCCTCCACGCCGACGTCAGCGACAAGGCTCAGGTGACGGCGATGGCGAGGGCCGCCATCGAGCGGGCGGGCGCGATCGACGCCGTCGTCAACAATGCCGGCATCCTGATCACCAGCCCGGTCGAGACGCTCGACGACGGGGTCTGGGACGCCGTCATGGACGTCAACGCCAAGGGCACCTTCCTGGTGATCCAGGCGCTCCTGCCGCACATGCGCGCGCGCGGCTACGGGCGCATCGTCAACATCGCCTCCATCGGTGGCAAGCAGGGCGCGCCCGAGCAGGCGCACTATTCCGCCTCCAAGGCAGCGGTCATGGGCTTCACCCGGGTGCTCGCCCAGGAGGTCGGCGCGCTCGGCATCACCGCCAACTGCGTCTGCCCCGGCATCATCCTCACCGACATGGGCCGCACCAATCTCGAGGACCCGTCCGTCAAGGCGAAGTGGACCGCCAACACCGCCATGCGCCGCATCGGCGCGCCCGAAGACGTCGTCGGCCCCGTCGCCTTCTTCGCTTCCGACGAGAGCGCCTTCGTCACAGGCCAGACGCTCAACGTCGACGGCGGCATCGTCTTCGACTGAGTCCGCTTCGCGGCCGGACGCGGCAGCCGCGGAACAACGTCGTCCGCGGCGGCGTGCTCGATGATTAGGCGCCGATACAATCGCGTGGCGAGAGCCAAGCGAGGTTCGTTGACCCGGCCAAAGTGATCATTAATGATCATCTCCATGGGTGACCCGACTCGGCTCCAGATCCGGTTTCCGCAGGAACGCCATCAGCGCATGGCGGACCTGATCGCGGCGCGCGGACAGATGACGATCGGCGAGCTGATCGATCATTTCCGCGTGTCGGGACCGACGGCGCGGCGCGACCTGGAGGTGCTGGCGCGGGCTGGACTCGCGACACGCATCCACGGCGGTGTCGTGGCGCCGGGGCGCGGCGGCTCGGCCGAGCCGCTGTTCATGGAGAAGCTGCGCGTTCACCAGGGGGCCAAGGGCCGGCTTGGCACGGCTGCCGCGCGTCGGGTCGCGGACGGGCAGACCGTCCTCATCGACTCCGGCACGACCACGCTCGCCGCGGCCCGGGCCCTCGCCGGACGGCCGGTGCGCATCGTCGCCAGCGACGTGAAGGTCGCCGAGATCGCGGCCACCGGCGAGACGCGCGTCGCGCTCCTCGGCGGCGAGGTGCGCAACGGCTATTTCAGCCTCGTCGGCGCCTGGGCGCTCTCGGCGCTGAAGGATCTGCGCTGCGACCTCTTCCTGATGGGCGCCGACGCGATCGACGCGGACGGCATTTCGAACTCGACGGCGGAGGAAGCCGAGGTGAAGCGCGCCGGAATGGCCTGCGCCGCCCGCACCATCCTCCTCGCCGACCATTCCAAGCTCGACGCGCGGGCGGCGGAGCCCGTCTGCGATCTCGCCGCCGTCGACCTCTTCCTCACCGACCGCAAGGCGGCGCCCCGCCTCGATCCCTACCGATCCCTGTTCCGGGCGATCGAGCTGCACTGAAGCGCCCGCCCGAACCGCAAGAAGGCCAGCAACGCATGACCACCAAGTTCAGAACAGTCTTCGGCGACAAGAAGCCCGTCATCGCGATGGTGCACCTGTCGCCCCTGCCGGGCTCGCCGCTCTACGACGCGGAAGGCGGCGTCGATGCGATCGTCGAGGCGGCGCGGCGCGACCTTCGCGCGCTCCAGGCGGCGGACGTCGACGCGGTGATGTTCGGCAACGAGAACGACCGCCCCTACGAGCTGAAGGTCGACACGGCCTCGACGGCCACCATGGCCTACGTCATCGGCCAGCTCCGCTCGGAGATCGAGAAGCCCTTCGGCGTCAACGTCCTCTGGGACCCGATGGCATCCGTAGCATTGGCCGCGGCCACCGGCGCCTCGTTCCTGCGCGAGATCCTGACCGGCACCTACGCCTCCGACATGGGGCCGTGGACACCGAACGCGGGCGCGGCCATGCGCTACCGCGACCGGCTGCACCGGCCGGACGTCGCCATGCTCGCCAATGTCTCGGCCGAATTCGCCTGGTCGCTCGACCGGCGCGAGCTGTCCGACCGGGCCCGCTCGGCGGTGTTCTCCTCGATCCCCGACGCGATCCTCGTGTCCGGCGCGATCACCGGCGAGGCGGCGGAGATGACCGATCTCATTTCCGTCAAGAAGGTGCTGCCGACGACGCCGGTCCTCGCCAATACCGGCGTCAAGCACGCGACCGTCGCCGACGTCCTCAAGGTCGCGGACGGCTGCATCGTCGGCTCCTCGCTGAAGGTCGACGGCGACACGTGGAAGGCGGTCGATCCCGAGCGCGCGGCCGAGTTCATGCGGCTCGCCAAGGTCGCGCGCGGCGATTGAGGGGCGGGGCATGAGCGTCAGGCGCGACACCACCGGTTCCTACGTCCTCGGCCTCGGCGGGCTGACGCTCGCGATCTTCCTCGTCCTGTCGCTCCTCGCGCCGAACTTCCTGACGCTCGCCAACCTCAATTCGATGGGCTCGCAGTTCCCCGAGTTCGGACTGCTCGCCCTGGCCGTCCTGCCGACGATGATCTCGGGCGGCATCGACCTCTCGGTGGTCGCGGTCGCCAACCTCGCCTCGATCGTCGCGGCGCTGATCCTGCGCGCAGGGCCGGAATATGCTTGGGCGGCGGTGCCGGCCGCGCTCGCTCTCGGGCTCGCCTGCGGGCTCCTCAACGGCTGCCTCGTCGCCTATCTCCGCCTGCCGCCGATCCTCGCGACCCTCGGCACGCTCCAGCTCTTCGGTGGCATCGGCATCGTGATCACCGGCGGCCCGGCGATCACCGGCATTCCCGATTGGTACGGCGCCTTCGGCAACGCCTCGATCGGCGGCGCGGTGCCGGTGCCGCTCGTCGTGTTCGTGCTCGTCGCGCTCGGCCTCGGCCTCGTCTTGCGCTTCACGGCGACGGGCATGCGAGCGCGGCTCTACGGCGCCAACCCGCTCGCCGCGCGCTTCGTCGGCATGCCGGACAAGGCGCTGATCCTGCGCATCTACGCCATCGCCGGCGTGATCTCGGCGCTGGCGGGCCTCGTGATCCTGGCGCGCGTCAACTCGGCCAACGCCGACTACGGCGGGTCCTATCTCCTGCTCGTCATCCTCATCAACATCCTGGCCGGGGTCAGCCCCTTCGGCGGCTCGGGAACGGTGGTCGGCATCGTTCTCGCGGTCGTCACGCTCCAGCTGATCTCGTCGGGCCTCAACTTCCTCGCCTTCACCGCCTTCGCCCGCGATCTCGTCTTCGGCGGGCTGCTCATCCTCGTCATGGCCGCTCGCGTCGTCGCCGACGGGGGCTGGCTCCCGCGCCGGCGGGCGAGGCGGGCCAAAGGGACACCCGCATGACCGACACCAAGGCGCGCCTGCGCCAGATCCTCGCCGACCTAATGCTGGTGCCCGGCCTGTCCGGCCACGAGGACCGGGTGCGCCGCCACCTCGCCGGCGTGCTCGCCGGCTTCGGCCTGGAGTCGCGCGCCGACCGGCTCGGCAACCTCATCGCGACGTTGCCCGGCGAGCCGGATGCTCCCAGCGTCATGCTCTTCGCCCACACCGACCAGCTCGGCTTCGTGACGCGCAAGATCGAGGCGAACGGCCTGATCCGCGTCGAGCGGCTCGGCGGCGTGCCGGAAAAGGCGCTGCCGGCCCAGGCCGTGCGCTTCTGCGTCGGCGAGGGGCGGGACGTCGCCGGCATCGTCGCCAACAAGAGCCATCACGCGACGCCGCCGGAGGAGAAGTACAAGGTCACCCCCTATGGCGACCTCTTCATCGACGTCGGCGCGGACACGGCCGAGGCCGTGCGGGCGCTCGGCATCGAGATCGGCACGCCGGTCGTCTACGAGCCGCGCGTCATGCACCTCAACGAGAACCGCGTGGCCGGCACCTCGGTCGACGACCGCGCCGGCTGCGCCGTCGTCGTCGAGGCCGCTCGGATCCTGCAGGACGTCTCGCCCCGGCCGACGATCCACTTCGTCTTCGCCGTCCTGGAAGAGTTCAACCTGCGCGGCGCGATGGTGGCGGCGCAGGCGCTCAAGCCCGACATCGCCATCCAGCTCGACCTCGCGCTCACCGCCGACACGCCGGACATGACCCATCGCGGCGAGGTGGGGCTCGGCGGCGGGCCGGCGATGAGCCTCTACTCCTTCCACGGCCGCGGCACGCTGAACGGCACCATCCCGCATCCGGCGCTGACGGCGCTCGTCGCGAGAACCGCGGCGGAGGACGGCATTCCGCTCCAGCGCACGGCCCATGTCGGGGCGCTGACGGATTCGTCCTACGTCCAGCTCGTCGGCGAGGGCGTCGCCTGCATCGATCTGTGCTTCCCCAGCCGCTACACCCACACGGCGCTGGAGGTCTGCGACCTCGACGATCTCGTCGGCCTGACAAGCCTCTGCGTCGGCGCGATCCGGCGGATGGCGGGCGGCGACTTCGACCTCGACCGGGACCTCTACACGTGAGCGGCGCCTTTCTCGGCATCGACGTCGGCACCTTCGAGACGAAGGGCGTCCTCGTTTCCGAGGAAGGGATCGTGCTGGGCCAGGCCCGGCGCGCGCACCGCATGATCGTGCCGCAGGCCGGCTGGGCCGAGCACGACGCGGAGACGGACTGGTGGGGCGAGTTCGCGGCCATCTCGCGGGAACTGATCGAGGCCTCCGGCGTCGCGCCGAGCCGCATCCTCGGCGTCGGCGCGAGCGGCATCGGACCCTGCATGCTGCCGGTGGACGCCGGCGGAAACCCGCTGACCAACGCCGTCCTCTACGGCGTCGACACCCGCGCCCATGCCGAGATCGCCGAATTGACGGCGCGGATCGGCGAGGCCGCGCTCCTGGAGCGCACGGGCAACGCGCTGACCTCCCAGTCGGTCGGCCCCAAGATCCTCTGGCTGAAGCGCAATCGGCCGGAGATCTACGAGGCCGCCGACGGCTTCGTGAACTCCACGACCTTTCTCGTCGAGCGCCTGACCGGCCGGCGCGTCCTCGATCATTATTCCGCCGGCAGCTTCCAGCCGCTCTACGACGTCGCCGCCCAAGACTGGGCCGACGACCTGATGGACGGCATCGCCGAGCGGCGGCGCCTGCCCGAACTCCTCTGGGCGACGGAGATCGCGGGCCGCGTGGCGCCTGATGCAGCGCGGGCGACGGGGCTCGCCGCGGGAACGCCCGTCATCGCCGGCACCATCGACGCGGCGGCGGAGGCCGTCAGCGTCGGCGTGTCGAAGCCCGGCGACACGATGATGATGTACGGCTCCACCGTCTTCATCATCCAGGTGACGGAGAGCCGCGGCCGCGACGCGCGGCTCTGGTACGCGCCCTGGCTTTTTCCCGGTCGCCACGCGCTGATGTCGGGCCTGGCGACGAGCGGCACGCTGACCCACTGGTTCCGCGACCGCTTCGCCCGCGAGCTGCCGGCCGGCGAAGCGATGGGCGTCCTCGCCGCGGAAGCCGCCGCCTCGCCGCCGGGCGCGCGGGGGCTCCTGGTGCTGCCCTACTTCTCCGGCGAGCGCACGCCGATCCATGACCCGCACGCCAAGGGCCTGATCTTCGGGCTCGACCTCACGCATACGCGCGGCGACCTGTTCCGCGCGACCCTCGAAGGCATCGCCTACGGCGTGCGCCACGTCGCCGAGACCTATGCGCAGAGCGGCAACCCGGCGAGCGTGCTCTCGGCCGTCGGCGGCGGCACGAAGAATGCCGTCTGGAGCCAAGCCGTCTCGGACGTGACCGGCCTGTCGCAGCTCCTGCGCCGCGAGAGCGTCGGCGCGAGCCTCGGCAGCGCCTTCCTGGCCGCGCTCGGCACCGGCCACGTGGTCGAGGCCGACATCGAGCGCTGGAACCCGCCGGCCGATCGCATCGAGCCGCGCAGCGACTTCGCGCCGCTCTACGAAGCGGCTTTCCGCACCTATCGCGAACTCTACGAGCGCACGCGCGATCTCATGCGCGCGCGCTACTGAGCCGAGCCGAGAACCGGCATGACGCCGAACAAGGGGAGAGAGAACATGGCAGGCAAGTTCAGGACCGCGCTTCTGGGAGCGCTCGCGGCGACCGCCATCGCGGGCGGCATGGTCGGCACGGCCGGCGCCCAGGACAAGAAGGAGATGGTGACGGTCGTCAAGCTCTCCGGCATCGCCTGGTTCAACCGCATGGAGGAGGGCGTCAAGGAATATGCCGAGGCGACCGGCAACAACGCGACGCAGGTCGGCGCCGCGACCGCCGACGCCGCCCTCCAGGTCCAGCTCATCGAGGACCTCATCGCCCGCGGCGTCGCGGCGATCAACGTCGTGCCCAACAGCCCGCAGGCGTTGGAGCCGGTGCTCAAGCGCGCCCTCGACAACAAGATCGTCGTCGTCGGCCACGAGGGCGCGACGCTCCAGAACGTGACCTACGACCTCGAAGCCTTCGACAACAAGGCCTATGGCGAGCACCTGATGGAGGCGCTGGCGCAGAAGATGGGCGGCGAGGGCGAGTATGCCGTGCTCGTCGGCTATCTCACCTCCGTCACCCACAACGAGTGGGTCGACGCGGCGATCGCCTACCAGAAGGAGAAGTATCCGAAGATGACGCTGGTCGGCGGCAAGCTCGAATCCGCCGAGCAGCAGCAGCAGGCCAACGCCAAGGTCCGCGAGCTCCTGCGCACCTTCCCGAACCTCAAGGGCATCCAGGGCTCGGCCGGCGAGGACGTGGTCGGCGCGGCGCTCGCCGTCGAGGAAGCCGGGCTCAACGACCAGGTCTCGATCGTCGGCACCAGCCTGCCCTCGGTGGCCGGCGCCTATCTCGAGACCGGCGACATCGACATGATCTCGTTCTGGGACCCGGCCAAGGCGGGCTACGCCATGAACGTCGTGGCCGCCAAGGCGCTCGCGGGCGAGACGATCGAGAACGACGCCGACCTCGGCGTCGAGGGCTACGAGAAGGTCCGCGTCGACGGGAAGGTGATCTACGGCCAGGCCTGGGTCGACGTCACCGGCGAGAACATGGACGAATACGACTTCTGATCTTTGCCCGGCCCCGGCACCGCCGGGCCCACCGGAAAAATCGCGCCCGGTTCCGGCCGGGCGCCGATCCCTTGTTCCCATGTGCGTCAGACCGGAGTTCTTCATGGCCGAACCCGTCCTCTCCATGTCCGGCATCCGCAAGGCCTACGGGCCGGTGCGCGTGCTGGAGGAGGTCGGCCTGCGACTCGAGCCCGGCGAGGTGCGCTGCCTCGCGGGCGAGAACGGCTCCGGCAAGTCGACGCTGATCAAGATCCTGTCCGGCGTCGTGCCGGCCGACGAAGGCATCGTGTCGATCGATGGCCAGACGATCGCTGGCGACGCGCGCGCCGCCATCGCCGCCGGCCTCTCGGTGATCTACCAGGACTTCTCGCTCTTTCCGAACTTGTCCGTCGCCGAGAACATCGCGCTCCTGAAGAGCACGGCCGCACGCGAGCGCTGGCACCGCGCCCGCGCCGACCGCCGTCTCGCCGAGGAAACGCTGGCGCGCATGGGCGTCGACATCGATCCCTCGACCCTCGTCGAGCTCCTGCCCGTCGCCTCCAAGCAGCTCGTGGCGATTGCCCGCGCGCTCGCCAACGACGCGCGCGTCATCGTCATGGACGAGCCGACGACGGCGCTGACCCGCAGCGAGGTCGCGCGCCTCGCCGGCATCGTTTCTGCCCTGAAGGCGCAGGGCGTCGCCTTCCTCTTCGTCAGCCACAAGACGGAGGAAGTCTTCGCCTTCTGCGACACGATCACGGTTCTGCGCGACGGCCGCGTCGTGGCGGACGGGACGGCGGCCGAGTTCGATGGGGCGCGCCTCGGCCGCGAGATGACGGGCCGCGCGGTGGAAACGCAGCGCATCGAGCGGGCGCCGGCGCCGCAGGCTCCGCCCTTTCTCGTCGCTCGCGGCCTGTCGCGGCGCGGCGACTATGCCGGCATCGACCTGGACCTCAGACCCGGCGAGGTCGTCTCGCTGGTCGGCCTCCTCGGTTCCGGTCGCACGGAGCTGGCGCTCTCGCTCTTCGGCATGGTTTCGCCCGACGAGGGGCGGATCGAGGTGGACGGGCGGCCCGTCCGCTTTTCCTCCGCGATCGACGCCATGGCCGCCGGCATCGCCTACGTGCCCGAGGACCGGCTGACGGAAGGGCTCTTCCTCGACCAGCCGATCGCCGACAACATCAACGTCGCGACGCTTCCGAGCGGGTTCCTGTCGCGCGCGGCGCTCAAGCGCCGCGCGGTGGAGGCGGTGAAGCGCCTGCGCATCAAGACGCCGGGCGTCGAGCCCAACGTCGCGACCCTGTCCGGCGGCAACCAGCAGCGCGTGGTGCTGGCGCGCTGGATGGAGCGGAGCCCCAAGCTCATGATCCTCAACGGACCGACGGTCGGCGTCGACATCGGCTCCAAGCGCGAGATCCACGAGATCCTCCTGGCGCTCAGCCGCGCCGGAACCGCAGTCCTCGTCGTCACCGACGACATCGGCGAGGCGCTGGCGCTCTCCGACCGCATCCTCGTCATGGTGAAGGGCCGGATCACCGGCGCCTTCGAAGCCGCCGCGATCGAGGAGGACCGCCTCTACGCCGAAGTCACCAGGGAGGCACGGGCCTGATGCCGATGCGCCGCTTCACCAACGCGCTCGCCTCGCCCCAGGCCGTGGTGCTCGCCGCCGC